>CAZKVV010000001.1:0-27903 GCA_964556485.1 uncultured Pseudomonadales bacterium
AGTATCCAGAGCCATCAGTAGCTTTAACTTGGAATTTAGCAGAAGCAGTAGAATTGCCGCCAATAATTAAATCATCCACCCAGTATTCATCTGGGTACAAAAAGTGATCGCCATGAGACCAGGCTCCAACGTTTGGAGAATCGGTGAGGACACTTGCCCAAGAAACAGTGCCACCACCATTTGTTTGTAGAACATATCCTGATGTACCATCTGCAGTTGGGAAGGTGAATGCGTCATTGATGTTGAGACTGTTTACACTGGCGGTGCCCGCAACGTCGAGTTTGAAGAGGGGGGTGGTAGTGCCAATTCCAACATTACCTGTTAACACATTTACTAATAATGCATCTGCAACGCCACCAACACTTGATCCGAGTGTGATGTACGGATCTGAATTTCCTGACGCAGAGTTTTTGAGTTTAAGAGCAAAGCCACTGGTTAGTGTTTCAGAAGACATCCCTCTGTAAAAGAGGCCATTACTAGTTGCAAAGCCAATCGTTCTGCCTGAGGCATCTTCAACCTTGATGTTTCCGTATACGTCGAGTTTTTGATTTGGAGAAGTGGTTCCGATACCCACGCTACCTGATGAGTCGATTCTCATTCGTTCAGTAGCAGTACCTGTTGCATTGGTTAAAAATCTGATGTCAGATGCTGTGCCTCCGGCTCCCAAGCTAATTGCAGCATTTCCAGATCCAGCACCACCAGTGTTTGAAGTTTCAATTTGCAGTCCGCCTCCGTTGCTGTAGGCACGTAGATAATGTGTCCCGTTGAATAAACCTGGAATAATATTTACTCCTCGAGCAGCTGATGATTGCTCTCCTGATGTAACCGTGCGGATTGTTCCTGTCACATCAAGCTTATTAAAAGGATTGGAATTTCCAAGTCCCACATTCCCATTTTCATCAACCACACTCAATGCCGTTCCTGCACTATTCTGCCATTCTTGAATATTAGCAGTGCCAGATGGGCCACCTCGTGTAACCAGGGCAGTGCCACCAGCATAGGTAGATGAGAAGGTTGCGCCAGGAGCGGAAATATATCCGGTAGTAGCTAGGTCAGAAAGAATGTTCACTTTGCCTGTGCCGTCTGGATCAAGCACGATATTGCCATTCGATCCAGAGCTAGTCTGGAGGGTCATTGTTTGCGCTTCAATAGAAAAAGTACCCGAAACAGACCGAATTGAAGGCGAAACTTCGCCGAGAACAACATCTCCATATGAATCCATGGTTACAACAGTGTTTACTGTGGCGGCACCGGTAGCATCAATGGGATACCCTTGCAGTGTTTCAGAGTTGAGCGCATAGGGGACGGTTTTAATGCTTTGGCGGGGTGTAAGGGTTTCTGCCTCAATTTGGACCTCGAGCCAAACATTTGAGTTCTCAGTAAAGACACTTTCGTCAATTTCAGCACCGCAGTCATCACCGAGGTCGGAGTTGAAAATACCATCTTGGTCTGGAGTGACACTACAAGTGCCTGAATTCCAGAGTAGTGTGCCACCACTGGTGTTGTCATAAAGGCGGAAAGCCATGTCAGTTGGGGTAGTGATTGGATTTTGACTGGTATCAGTGAGTCTTCCCTGGAATTGGAGGAAACGGTTGGGTCTTGTAGGTGATGAAGGGTAAGCAAGAGGTTGAGCAACGTTCTTAACAAATTGGTTATAGCCCAAAAACGCCAAGCCAATACCAATAGCAACAAAGAAAACCAGGTTTAAATACTGCCATTTGGCTGAGGTTCTAGCTGGAATTGGTATAGTTGTGGCTTTTTGCAGGTCACTAATACTTGAGGCAAGTCTGGCTCGAAAGTCTTGAGACTTACGTGCAGTGCCAGCAGTTGGAGAATCTGGCGTATGAAGAGGCGTTGGTGTTAAGGATTTGTGACGTTCAACTTTGTCAATTTCCTCAAGAGATTGTGTGTTCAATCCAGCATGAGCCTCAGCATTGGCAACGCGTGAGTCTACCGTGGACTCGAGTGAAGAAATGTCAGCTGCTGAATGTACCAAGCCTTTTTTTTCTAACCACAGGGCAAATTGGCTGATGCTCACAAGTTTACGCCTGATACTGCTTGGTTTAAGACCGCCTTTAGCCTGGAAGGAAATGAAGGAATCGACATTTGGTTTGGTTACGGTAGTAGAAATCTCATTTTTGTTACAGAAAATCAAAAATTGGTTGATATCACTTCGATAATTCTTAACTGTTGCGAGTGAGCAGCCGCCCTCCGCGAGTGCTAATAGGTATGAATGTAAGAAAACGCCTGTCTGGAATGGAGGAAAGTCACGTACAAACTGTAGCAACAGTGCGAGACTCTCTTGATTTACCCCTTGGATGTTTATGGGTTCTGCAATAAACGATTCAAATGCTTTTGGATTCCAATTGGTGGCAGATTTTTGAGTATTCAGAAAAGCGACGAGAGTTAGCACCGCAGTATGCTTTGTGGTTTCACTCACGACCGATTTTTCCATGTATGTGGAAAAACTGGCTAAAACGCTGGAAAAATATTCACTTTGGGCAGTCATGATTTTTTTACCGAATGCAGTTGTCGTGCCAGATTCATTAGACCGGTTAGACTGTGCATATTCAGTTTAGAATACTTGACTACTGCAGGTCAAGCGTCTGGATACCAGGGGGGGATTTGGCAGTGGTAAAAAGAAGTTTGCGATAATACCCACCAGGCTTTGCTAATTTTCAAAAAAAGAAATTTCATAGTATTTCATTGGTATCAGAATAGGTCAAATGAGGTGGTTGTTTTCGTGTCCTACTAATTTTGGGCTTTGTCTGCACATATTTTTCCACGTTCTACTTGTTTGTGTGTACTATTTGTTTTGACTGTGTTAGTGTAGAAAAAAATAACAAATGCATGTTCTTTACCCATGCTCCAGGTTAGGCGTGCAGTTTGAGATGATTAAACTGAAGATGCATGGCAAAAACCAAGGTTTCGGTTATTTGTAATGTGGATAACTATTTATTTTGATAGTAATAGATGTGTTTATACAACCACAAATAGTGCGATTAAAAATGCAGCAATAAATAATTGCCGCATTATTATTTGCATTTAAGATTTACAACTGCGAATAAAACACAAATATTAATTACTTAGTAGCAAATGAGGCTTATAGCTATGAAATCGACAACACAAAAAATGTTACTTAGTTTGTATGGCGCATCATTAGAAAATAATGGTGGATTAACTACATCATTTTTTTCTGAGTTACTCTCTGAGCTATCAACAAGTGGACGTAGATCGCTCATATTGTTATTAGAACAGAAGAAACGAGTATCACTAGAGAAAATTGCAGCTGCAACTCATCTGTACATTACAGAGCAAGGCAGAAGAGAACTGTTGGAGGTATTTCCGGCTTTACAGGAAAGAAATGATCAACAGCTCATGTGGAACTGCATAGTCTTTCGAGATGCCCCTAAGGGAGATGAACAGTTTAGATATCTACGATCTATCTTAATGCAGGCTGGAGCCTTTGTTTTAACCAGAGGTGTGTATGCATATCCAGGCTGCTTTCCCAAGAAGATTCTTGATCAGTGCTATTCAATGTATGCCAATTCAATTTTCTTGTTTTCAGTAAGTGACTGGCAGTTGGGTATAGAGCGAAGCACAATAACTCGAAACTTTGGTTTGGCTGACCTCGCTACTGCATACTCTGGAATTAGCAATGAGATTGATGAACTGCTAGCCACTAACAATTCGCAAGCTACGTTGAACAATCAGCAAAAACAGTCACTCTTTTCGGCTTACGATCGATTTCGGGAACTCTTGAAAGATGACGTCGGTTTATTACCTCATTTTTATCCTCAAGTGACATCTGGAATACAAATAGTAAAACGCTTCCAACACCTTTTTGCATTGGTCTAAGACGGTCCTAGTGAGGTTGAAAGTGGTCTGACCCACAGCAGTACTCTCAGCGCTTGTAAAAAAGAGCGTGTTTTCGGGTGCAAAATCAGCCAACCTACTATTGGTGTGTTAGTGCTGTTATGATGTGATAATAAGTGCAATAACTACATGCGGAAATAACTTCACCAGGCTTTGCAATAATAATTCGTTAAAAATGCGGAGATCGATTTGGCAATTATTGCGGTATATAAATGCCTCATTTTATACATGCAAATATAAGTGAATCATAACTTTAGTTTATTTTGCTAAGTTCGAAGATCTTTAAGCGTAAAACGTTTTATTTGTTGAGAAGAATGTTTAATAATACTAGGAATTATTGAGCGACTTTTACCCAAAGAAGGTGAAAAGTTATAGGTGATAATTATGTTGATATATTTTTTGTATACAATAACTATATGTCATAAAATCGTCATTTATGTGTGAAGTTGGTACAATATGTCAAAACATCGCAGCGATCCTTATTTGCGGTTCTACCTGGATTTGGCAAAGAGTACTGCCGATTGCTAAGCGTTTTTTGCTTTTTATATTACTAATTCATCAAGCAAAATGCTTGTTTGGTTCGGAGTAGTGTCGGTAGAGTGTTCTAGCTGGGCGAGGCTTAGTAAAGCACTGAGTGGTTTTATCCGATAGTTTCACTAGCGGTAATAGCTACGCTTCTTTGGAGGATAAGAGGGACGGAAACCTGGTTATCAGCGACGAGCACTTCATCTAGTCCCATCACTGATTCACTCGACTCGCGTACATACTCTGTTTTCGTCACTCTAAGGTAATACCTTCCAGGTTTGCAGTGAATTGCAAAAGTACCCCTTTTATTGGTTGTAACGAGCGAAACCAACTCTGTTGTGATGCTGTTGTTGAGTCTAATGATAGCATCTGAGATTGGTTTGCCTGCTGTATCGGTAACAGTACCAATAATTGGCGCTTTGCGTAGTCTCCTTGATATCTTAATCATGAAAACAACTAAATATAACCCAACAATAAATATATTTATAACGGTTGGGTTAATGAGCATGAACACGAGTGAGACCACAAACATTGGAACGATGATGTTCTTGAGGCGCATCCGAGCAGCAAACAATCTAATTTTGCTCTGTTTTGTTTTTTTATAGTCCAGCTCTTTTTTGGGATCCACTGGAATTAAAAAGAGTTGTTGTTTCTCCGTATCTTGCACGCTAAACGGTTCTCCTCGATAGTATTCAGTCTGCGTGAGGTAATATGGCCGAGGTTTTGCTGTAGGGAATATAAACTCTTGATGAGATACCGTTATGCTATACGTCCCACGTGGTAGTTTTACGCCCTGATAGATACCATCTTCATCAGATACAACCGTCTCAAAAAGCTCATCATTGCTATCTGTACTTTGGATTGTGAGCAGCGCAAACGGTATTGGCGTATTATTTTCACTGTTATAGACCATTCCCTGCGGTTCCTTAACTGGCAGTAGCCCGAGTGCCTGTAACAATTTGATAAGCAGCTCAAAGCTTAACTGGGCACCAGACTGCAAGAAGAAAGCTAATAAGGTTAAACTAGGCACTGCTATGGTTGCGACGAGTGCTCCAGCAGGCGAGATAGCTTTTAATGGGGCTGAAATTACGGTGACAATGCTTTCGGGAATTAAAGCCAATAAATCAAGAATTTCTTCGGGAATTCTTTCTTGCATTTCTTGTACTGCTTCATACACTATTTCTCGGGGGGGTAGCAATTCAATGGTCAGTAAGGGTGATGATACAGGTGTTGGTGTTGGAATAGGGGTTATATCTGGGGGAGGGGTACTTGGTGAAGGTGTGCTGTCGGGCAGTGGAGTTGAAGTAGTACCTGGACTTGCCACTGGCTGGGTACTAGGTAAAGGACTTGGCGAAGGAAGAACACTTGGTGTAGGTGAAGGACTAGTTGGCGGAAATATGATAATAATAGGGTCGATAATGAGCTGCAGACCGGTTATTACTGAAATATTTCCAGAACTATCTGTGATCACAAAATCAAGGGTGATAACGACATCTCGAGGAAAAATGCCTGCTTGAAACGCCCAGCTCCCATTTTGGTCAACGTTAAAGCTATGGTTTTGAGTGGGATCGCCTGGAATAGTGATTGTAAGTTGCACAGTGGAGCCAGCTTCTCCAGATCCAGAGAGCTGTGGCTCGTTGTCTGGTAGATGAATCGGATCATCTGGTACTGTACCGGCATCACCCGTGTGAATTAGTACGGTTTGATTGCCAATCTGGGTTATTTCTAAGTAGGGAGCTAGTGTATCGATGACAAAATTCCAGGTAACTGACGAAGCTAAATTTCCCACAGTATCGTATACCGTGACATTCCAGGTGTGGTTGCCATCACCCAAAGGATTTTTAGGTGTGAGGGTGTAATAGCCAGTATTGTTGTCATACGTAAGCGTGTATTGACTGTTATCGGTGGCAGTAGCGGGAATATTGGTAAAGAGCACTGAGCCATCCACAGTTAATTCGTAGTAGTCTATCGCAACATTATCGGTAGATTCCCTCCAGACAAATGGAGGATAGGCTGTGGTGATGACAGAATCATCATCTGGTGAAATGAGAATGGGAGTACTTGGTGCATGCAAGTCGGGGACTGTGGCAGTAACCGTTTGAGCACTTGTCTGGGCAAATGCAGTTTGTGAAAAGAAACTCAACAACAAAACACTACCTGTTGCTATAAGTAGTTTTATAAACAAGTTGTAAGGTTGTGTTGTAGTTGGCACATGGTTAGTTCTCGTGCTTCTTGAGTGAATCACCCTGTAAATGTGCTACTTTTTCCTCTAATTCTTTGATAACTTGCTCATTATTTTGTCTTTTGTGCAATAAATGTCTTCGAATTGAAATTCCAATCGCAACTAATGTAAGAAATGTAATGATAAGTGCGAGCACTATCTTGATTGGGAATAACCAAAAATGAGTAGTAGCAAGTGCAATATTTCCTTGCTCACCATAGCTCATTATCAATTTTGCAGTGTAATAGCCTTGTCCCCAGATACGTCGCCATTCTCCTGAGAACTCTCGGCTTAACAACGGAAAAATGTTTTTACTTTCAAGTTCGATGGTTTCAATTTTTTGATTGAAGACATTATAAAGCTCTACCGATAATCTTGGCGTAATGTGGATGTCGGATTGGTTATCAATAACAAATGAAAAGGGCACTGGTCCCATTTCAGTTAGAGTAGGAAAGGTAAAGTCGCGAATGAAGGCTTCTTCATTAATTGGTCCATCAACAACTACGTAGAAAAGAGATCCAACCTTTTGACTAACCGCAGAAGCTGCGCCGCCTTGAACGGAGCCAGGTGTTGTTGGTTGATGGGTGACCATTGCATAGTGACCACCAGGAAGCGCATCTTCTGGCACTTCAATAAGCACAGTGGTAGCAACAGTTGTTTGTGGTTGTACTACTTGTTCTACAGGGGTAATAACCAGCCAACTTGCAAGGCTCCAACGGTTTGCTGCTTCATCGGTTTCAATTGCTATTGGGGTTTCACCATCAATATCTAAGACAAAGTCACGAGCTTGAGTAAAAATAGTAATCGGAACAGTTGAGTTGTTACGAATACGGAGCTGAACTTGCTCCTTACTTCCTGGTGCGAGCTTAATTTGATCTTGGTCGCCAACTCTTGGAGGAATAGCAGTAAGTCCAACAGTTGCATCTGTATCTTGAGCCAAAGCACGACCTACACTTAGGAACAGCCCAATGGTGAGAATTGCAACGCTCAAAATAAGTCTATTTGAACGATAGTTTGGTGGGCAGGCAGTTTTTCTCATAGTGTCCTAAAACGTTGCAGTTGCTGTATACGTTACATAATTTTCGTACGAACCAGCAGCTTGAGTAGAAGGGATAATGGCTTTGTAACACACATTTACATTTTGAGTGTCTGCCACTGTAGTAGAACTAAAGAGTGATTGTGCAACCTGGGAGTTTTCCGCATCTGCAAACTGCCGTGCGCAGTATGTGCCGGTGCAGTTGCCAATAGCAGTGTTGTATTGAAATGGTACTGTTGCAGCGTCCGCATTATGTATGGTGTAGCCAAAGCCTTTTGTAGCCACATTTGTCCATTCATCACTAGTTGTGTGAGACATGAGTGCCGTATCGCCAGCTGCATCACGAATACAATTGGAGCCAGTGTTGTCTCCTGTGCAGGTGCCACCGTTTAAACCAAGTTGGTCATTTTCAATGGCAGTTACCGTATAACCGTTTGTTGCGTTTGTTGAAACAGTAAGTGTTTGAGCTGCATGAGTGAATGCACTGATTGAAAGATCACCAAAGGGAACAATTGCGGCAGTTGTTGTGACGCCGGTAGTTATGCCACAAGTTGAAACACCCGAGTTTACTCCAGCAATAGAAAAGGAGATTTGAGGTGCTACTGTTGCTGTGATACGGACTGCTTCGATTACACCAACTGCAGCTGTTGTCACATCTGTAACTGCAAAACTACTATTAATGTGTTGCACAATAACTTGGTGTGAATCTGCAGTACCCGTTGTGTGTCCGGTATCGGGAGCTGGATTAATAATATTACTAATGCTAATAGCATTATTAGCAATATTATTGAATGCTGTGCCAATTGCTCCGCTTCCAGAATATGCACATTCATATGAATGGTAATCCTGACCGTTTATGGTGACTGCTGAAGCTGATGCTGTTCCAGCTACAAAGTCATAGCCAGAAAGATCGGTGGGACATGTGACTATTGGTGCTGAAGCTCCAAAGTCAAATTCACCCTTGTCAGGTAGGCCATCGGCAGCGTCAGTATTACTTGCGAGCGAAGGGATAAGAATTCTAAAACGGCCATTTGCAATAGCATTTGCAGTTGTGAATCGAACAGTAACAGCAGCGGACTGTGTAGAGATAACCACGTCTCCGGTATCTGCATCGCCACCACCCAAAACTGGACTAATATTGAATGCTGAACTACTGACTATTCCAGAGACGTTATATTGACTAATAGTATTGGAGTTACCAATGGCGACAGTGTCATCAGTTTGAAGTTGATCGGTAGTGAATGAAGGATGTCCAGTTGTGTCAATGATGACCTGAGATGCACTTTCAGCATTTCCTGCCTCAAGAACTCCAGCAAATGAAGGTCGTGGGTTTGAGAGCGTAAAAGAAACATTAGTGAGACTTGCAGACTCACTTCGTTGTGCAATACCACCTGCAACTCCAGCTGCAGAAATGAGTACGGATAAAATAAGAATTTTTTTTCTGGATTTAGATAGTGACCGCATGTTTATCTTTTTGTTGCAACACAACACACTCAGACAGCGCAATGTAATTACTAGTGTATTCCGCCAAGTTTGGATTAGCAACTATCTCAAACT
Source organism: uncultured Pseudomonadales bacterium (assembly GCA_964556485.1). Classification (GTDB taxonomy): domain Bacteria; phylum Patescibacteriota; class Microgenomatia; order UBA1400; family PJMF01; genus CG1-02-43-31. Next base: position 9,216 of record CAZKVV010000001.1, read on the forward strand.
AGTGCAGATATAAAAATCATCTATTTATCAACTTTTTTGGCATTTTTGTTTGCAAAATAAAACATAACAAGGCTAAAAACAATTCCTAGCAAAGCAAGTGTGGGAATGATTGGTAGAGCAAAAAAAGCAACCGATCTTGTGGCAACAATTTCCCCAGCGTTCTCGCTGGTATATGGTTGAGTTAAGGAAATAGTGACGGTGTGTGGGCCAAGCATTATTGAATTCTTTTTGTATGCAAAAGGAACCGCTTCGGGGTCAATGTCAGGTTGAAAAAATGTCCTCATTGCTCTGAGTTCTCTGGTGCTATACCCCAAAATAGTGTCAGGAAAGATGGGAAATGCTACAACTTCTTTTCCCCACATATTTGTCACGACTATTTTTCCAGCCATAGTTGTGGCTGCAAAATTGGTATTTTTTACCATTGGTGTCAGTGTCAGAGTGTCATAACTATCGACGATTTTGGGAACGCCATGATCGGCAACTTCTATAGTCTTGGTTAATTGTTCATCTTGAGAAATAAGTACAATAATGTTGGAACCAATTGCGCCGGTTAGGTTAGAGGATGATTCGGAATTTGGCGCCGGCAGGGCAGTACTTTTAAATAATAATGTCAGCGGAAACTCTTTTTCTTCGGCATTTTCCGGAATTTGAAAGCGAAGTGTAAGCTGTGCGCGCTTTTGTGGCGGCAAGGTAATAGTTTGACTTTCAATACTTTTAATATCGAGGTATGGGAACGCGGTACTGCTACTTAATACCGGAATACCAGATTTTCCATCGGACGAAAAATCGAGGATTTTGGGACTCACAGTTAGGGGTTCGAGGGCATTATTTTCAAGTGTGACGGTGTGACTTACCACGGAACCTGGTTTAATCCGGATGTACGAAGTTGCTGGTGTAACAGTAAGGTTGAGTTCCATAGTTTAAAAACCTGGTACTGCCACAAAGCTGACAGATGTTTCGTAATTACCTGCTGCAGTTGTGCCAGCCTTGGCTGCTTGATAGGTGACCGTTGATTGCCGGTCCAAAGCGACGTTATTAGATGACATCACTACCTGCATGGCTTGGGCAATCTCATTATTTGCGAATGGTCTAAAGTAGGTATTATTCACAAAATCACCAGGAATATCATCGCCGGTCATGTTAAAACCAAAGCCGCTGATAGCCGTATTTGTCCAAATGCCTGCTGTGGTGTTGGTACAGGTGCCAGTATCACAAGTTGTATTGACAATCTCGTCAGCGTTCTCTGATCTGAGTGGATGGTCCTCAAAGGCATAAATGCTATAGCCACCAGCACCTCTGGTAGTTATGGTGAGTGTGTGGCTGTCGGTTCCAAAAACGCCCTGTGCAAGTTCGCCAAGATTCATAGTCACGTCAGAAATTACAAACGAGAAATCTTTAATTTGATAAATATATTGAAAACCGGCGCCAATAAAATAGTCGGATGTGCCATATTCGCCATAAGCACCAGCAGCTGTTTGACCAACGGTGTCGGTGACATTGTAATTTGTAGAGCTTTTTTCACCGGAGGTGACGTTAAAATTGCCAAACTGAATTAAGTACGAGTCAGACTCAAGTCGTTCAGCCAACACAGAAGTACAGCTCAAGGTTATGAACAGCACAAGTGCTAGTGCAGCACCAAACACATAGACTCGCTCGCTTTGATTTGCTTGCATATTTGTTATTTTTCGAATTCTTTGAGCATTTTTTTGCTTTCAGAAATGAGGAGATCAACTTGTGAGAGCAGTGTTTTTTCGAGCTCTGTCTGGGGTTCGCCTAGTTTTGACAGTGCCTCACTTTTTGGAATCAGAAATTCGGAAAGATAGCGCTCTAAAGTGAGTACTTCATTACTACTGACCGTTAACTCGGCAGCTTCAGCTTTAATGAGCGTCAGTTCTTCTTGGTTGGTGGTGAGTTGTTTTTTCGCAAAGAGTAGTACTCCAGTGATGATAGGAATGTTGAATAAGATGATGATTTCTTGCGTAGTGAAGGCAGGAATTAGTGCGAGTTGAAGCATGAAAATGGCTGCGGTCATGACCAGACTGGCGGTGGTTTTTAATGTGAACACCAACAAGAATAAATAGGCATAGGTGAGAGCATAGACCCAAGAGTGAGTGTTGCCAGTAGCTGAGATAAGTACTAGGACAGCGATAGTTAAGGGTATAAGTTCTAAACTAGAGTTTGTGGGTAGCACGCTAAAAAGGGTAGTTCGATTATGTTTCCAGCGCTGCATTAAAAATAGTAAAACTGAAAGTGCGAAAAGTTGCGTTGAATACTGCGCGAGGGGTGGATGCGAGACGAATGCAAAGACAAATAAAATACTGAGTACCAGAAGTGGCAGGTCTTGTGTGCGAGACATGTCTCTAGTATACTACCCTGAGTGATGAAAAAACCAACCCTTCTTCTTCAGCTTCTTGTTAGTTAAACTGAATGTGGGGCTTGTGACAAGACAATTTGATACATCCCCACCAGGGGATTTTTTCTTTTATAACTGCCATCAAGCAGTAAGGATGTATGACACAACTCTACTACGATCACAGTGCTATTGAAGAAAAATGGCAAGCATTTTGGGAAAAGAGAGCACTATTTCAAGGAAGTGAAACGCAACAATTGAGTGATGCGGCCCGGAAGCAGTATTTGTTGTTTGCATTTGCATATCCTTCTGGATCTGGTTTACATGTGGGGCATGTTGAAAGCAAAACTGCCTTAGATATTGTGGCGCGCTATAACAGAATGAACGGCAAAGCAGTGTTTTTTCCAGTGGGCTGGGACGCTTTTGGATTGCCAGCAGAAAACTACGCAATTAAGACGGGCATTCATCCAGTTGAAACAACAAAAAATGCAATTACTACTTTCCGCCGCCAGATTCAGCGACTGGGTATCTCGTATGATTGGAAGAATGAAGTTGCCACCAACCACCCTGAATACTACAAGTGGACTCAATGGATCTTCTTGCAACTATTTGCCAAGGGACTCTCATACCAAAAAGATGGTAAAGTGAACTGGTGCCCATCATGTCAGACGGTTTTAGCAAATGAGCAAGTGGTTGAAGGTTTGTGTGAGCGCTGTGACAGCGATGTTATTCAGAAAGACATGAAGCAGTGGTACTTCAACATTACCAAGTACCAAGACGAGCTCATTAGTGGACTTGATACCGTCGATTGGCCACAAGCTACAAAACAACAGCAGCTCAACTGGATTGGCAAAAAGACCGGCATTGAGATTACGTACCAAATTAAGGATACCGATCAAGACATAACTTGTTTTACTACCAGACCAGATACTAATTTTGGTGCTACTTTTATTGTGATTGCGCCTGAGCATAATCTGGTTGATCGCATAATTGCGGGCGAATTTGGTGTTGAAGGCAGTAAAAATGAAGTGCAAGAGCAGGTTGAAACATATCGCGCTGAATCACTCAAAAAAACCGAGCTGGATAGACAACAAGATGGCAAGAAAAAATCGGGTGTGTTTACCGGTTTATATGCACTGAATCAATTAACTTGCAAGACAATGCCAATTTGGGTGTCCGATTTTGTATTGGGCGGATTTGGTACTGGCGCAGTGGTTGGTGTTCCTGCTCATGACACCCGCGACTTTGAGTTTGTTCAATTTGTAAATACTACTCATCCAGACCAACAAATTGAGGTTGTCAGAGTGGTGACTGGTGAAGATGGCGACGTGTCTCCAGTGACAACTCGAGCTCAAGTGCAAGAAGAAGAGGGCCTCATGGTTAACTCTGGGTTCTTGGACGGCATTCAGATTACTGAAGCGACCCAAAAAATCATGGATTACATGGAAAATGAGGGATATGGCAAACGCGTGACCACCTATCGATTACGCGATTGGTTGATTTCTAGACAACGCTACTGGGGAACGCCAATTCCAGTTGTCTACGATCCAGAAGGCAATCCACATCCTGTTAAAGAAGAGCATTTGCCTTGGGTATTACCAACTGATGTTGATTTTAAACCTACCGGCGAGTCGCCACTAAAGTCGTCAAAAGAGTTTATCGAACGAACAGAAAAATTATACGGAAAAGGCTGGACTCCAGAGTTTGACACTATGGATACCTTTGTTGATTCCAGTTGGTACTATCTACGTTATGTCGATTCACGCAATACCACTGTGTTTGCAGCTAAAGATCAGTTGAACAAATGGTTGCCGGTTGATCTGTACATGATAGGTCCAGAACACATTGTTTTGCACCTCCTATACTCGAGGTTTTTCACCAAATTCTTGCGTGATGAAGGCTATTTTGCATTTTCAGAACCATTCAGTAAGATGCGACATCAAGGCATGATTTTAGGTCCAGATGGTAAAAAGATGAGTAAAAGCAAAGGTAATGTTATCAATCCAGATGAAATTATTGAGAAATTTGGCGCTGACACCCTCCGGGTATACGAAATGTTTATGGGACCACTTGAAGCAGACAAACCTTGGGATACCAGAGCAGTGATTGGTGTGTATAAGTTTTTACAACGTATTCACAGGCTTTCTGTAGCGGCTCTTGAAGGCAATCAGCCACAAAAACCTTCAGTAGCGGTGATACGAAAGTTGCACCAGACACTCAAGAAAATTGGCACAGACATTCCACGCCTCAAGTTCAACACTGCTATTGCAGCAATGATGGAGTATTTGAATGTTTGGGAAAGTGCTGCGCGGGTTGGTGAAGGTGCTGGAAAAGAAGAGGTAGCACTATTTACGCATGCCATTTCCCCGTTTGCTCCGTTTTTGGCAGAAGAGCTGTATCATCTGCAGAATCCTGAAGCTGCCGATGTAAGCATTCACACCCAGACATGGCAGCAGTTTAATCCCGATCTCGCTGTCGAAGAAGAAGTGACGATTCCAGTGCAAGTTGGTGGCAAAATTAAGGCTCAGTTATCCGTCAGTATGGCCGATGCAAAAGACAAAGACAGTATGACGCGCAAAGTTCTAGAGATGCCTGAAATCCAAAAATTGCTGGCCGGTTCAGAGCCTAAAAAGATTATTTACGTTGAAGGTAAAATTATCAGCGTTGTGCTGTAGATTGCTGTTTAGTTTTTGTTACGCTTTAGGTAAGAAATGGAAGGTATCCTTTCTTACATGTTTGTTGAGTCACTTTTCGAAAAAATCATTTCATTTTTTCGCACGCAACGCTTGCTTCCAGCGGTGGTTGCAGGCTTTGGAGTGCTTTCGTCTGTGTATGGAGTTTCAACCATATATAGTACCAACCATCAGATTCAGACAAATGAGGTAGTTGCGGCGTGTCCAGACCAGGCATCAAGCATTAATGGAGTTAAGCAAGTAGTTTCGATTATTGGTGCCATTGCAAGTCCAGGTTTGTATTCATTCGACAGCGATACCAGGATTGGAGAAGCTGTTGCCGCCGCAGGCGGCATGACTAAAGATGCCGATGAGTTGCTTTTGCAAAAAACAACCCCTTTAGCGCGGCCGGTGAAAGATGGCGAGAGTATTTTCATTCCTTCCGTTAAAGAAAGAGACGTATCTCAATTGTGTGAGGTGATTTTGGGAGCAGAGCAGAAGGATGGAAGTAGTAGCAAAACTAGTGGTTCAGTTTCTGTAAATTCTGCTACACAAAAAGAATTAGAAGCGTTAACTGGAATTGGAGAAAAGAAAGCTGAGGCAATAATTGAGGCTCGCCCCATTGCTAGTTTTGCTCAGCTTACGGAAAAGGGGGTATTGTCTGAAGCGCTTATTAAGGAGTTGGAAGGAGTACTAGTTTTATAGATTATCGGATCTAGCTATAGGATCTAAACAGTAGGATGTGTGGAAATAATTACTAAGAAGTGTGTTCGCCAAATATGTGGTATGTTGTGGCAGTGTGATGAATTTTATTTTTGTTATTATATATATCAAAAATATGATCCATACATAATAATTTATTCATGTATTCTGACAATAATTGATGCTGTAAATTGTATTGATAACTGAACATAAAATATGCATGAATATATGTTCTGTTTTGCTTCGGAAAAGAAAACAGTCCTATAGTTGGATGGCAGAAATGAAATAAAGCAACTGAGTTAACTTATCCAAACGATTTTGGTCATTTAATGATTGAAAGCATGTAATTTTATTGCTTGAGTATCACCAGATTAGCAATGAAATTTGAGCGATGAAAATGAATATTTAAGCCTTAAACTGGCAGAGTTATGTACTACTCTGATAACGCCTATTTTTGGCAAAAATATATTGATATATCAATATATGACAATAAAATTGTGTGAAGTAATTCGAAAATGGTTCGGAATATGAATATTGAACTGTATGTAGCTCCTTTGCGAGCAGTGGTTGAAAGCAAGCTGCAGGCCTTCCTCGAGTACGAATCTGGTGGGTTAGCTGCTAGCATGCTCATTGGTACCCGCATGGATAGTGATCAGTCATTGTATGCACATGCCAAAGTTATTGGGATCTTTGATATTTTCTCTGTAAGTGGCATGCATGTGAGTAATTTGTGGTCTATCACGTCATCTTTGAGTGCATTTGTGCTAAAAGGCAAAAGGATGGTAACGATTGTTTCACTGACCATTCTAATTCTGTATATGTTGTTCGTGGGTTTTCAACTGCCCATTATTAGAGCGGTGGTAATGAGAGTGGTATCGGTGCTTGTAGCTCAAACTACGGGAAGATTTTTGTCTCCCGCGCTCGTTCTTTTGGTATTGTGTGTGTGCTATTACTGCACTGACAAAAGTGTCTTTACCAAAATTTCCTTTCAATTCTCCTACTTAGTAACCTTTCTGTTAGTAGCTTTTGGTTCATCATCTTTAATGCAAAATCGACATCTGAGAATTGAAAGATTGCGTGTTAATTCGCTAGTCCAGGATGTCCAACAATTTGCTCTGCAGTCTTGGCGAACATCTTTGCTTGCCCAGGCAGGAGCAATACCGTTAAGTTTGTTTCATTTTGGATATTGGACCCCTCTGGGGATACTCATTTCCCCATTATTTGGTATTTTGGCTAATCTAGTCTACTCTGGAACGCTTTTGTTCGTGATTCTCGAGTTCATACCATTTTTTTCAGTAGTGAGCACCTACTTCGGAGTGCATTTGTATAGTCTTATCAGTGTTTTTGAATATTTGGTCTCATTTTTTGCCCAGTTTGACTCGCTTTTTATCTCCATCAAACCAACCGTACTCCAGGCAGGCATTGCAGGTTTTCTTGTTTTGATGTTCTATCTATCGTTGAAGAAGGAAAATCGTGTTTTTTCGGTACTTTAGTGGCTTGCTTCTGATAACCTTGGTGGTACTTTTTTTGATATCCAGGCAGTGGCCAAGCAGAGAAACGAGGCTCATTTTTTGCGATGTGGGACAAGGAGATGCTGCACTCATAGTGCAGGGATCGTTACAGATTCTTATTGATGGAGGACTTGATAGCCAAGTGCTGAGCTGTCTTGATGATTTTGTGCCGTTTTGGGATCGAACTATTGAAGTGATGGTAGCTTCGCATCCAGATCTTGACCACATTGGTGGTTTGCAAGCAGTACTCGAGAGGTACCAGGTGGCGACAGTTTTTTATATTCCAGGAAAAGTTGATTCGCAGAGAGCGCAGTTATTTCAAGATTCGCTTAAATCGAAGGTGGAATTAGGTCTAACTAGGCTTATTTTACCAACAGTAGGCACTCAGTATCATTTTTCTGAAACTATTAGTTTTGAGGTGATCAATCCAATTGTGCCGTTTAGCCTGGAGAAGGGGTGCTTTTTAGCACCTACCGAAACACACTTATGGGATACTAGCGCGTGTTTTGACTATGAATCTGAAGACAAAAACGAGCTATCTATAGCTCTAAATTTGCTATTACATAGCACTCATATACTTTTCACAGGAGACATGGGTATCAGCAGTGAACTATCACTACTGGAGCAGGGTTTGCTACATGACGTAGACATACTAAAAGTAGGGCACCATGGCTCTAAATCGAGTACAAGTAAGGAGTTTCTCGAGAAAGTACTTCCCGAAACTTCAATCATTAGTGTGGGCAAAAACAACCGGTATAATCATCCATTTCCTCAAGTGATGCAACAATTGGAGGCGATTGGCAGCACTGTGCTTAGAACAGATACTCTGGGAACACTAGAGTTTCTTGTTTTTGAGGATCGTTACACTGTTAATTTGCCTGTATAGCTCTCAACTCTTTCATGTTTTGCAATAGTATGCAATAAGCAAAATCATTTTTAAGAAGCTTTTCCTCAAGAAGAGCAATTTTAAAATGGGGGCAAAAATGGCTCGCGTTTAAACGTGGTAAAATCGGCAGAAGTTGTTTTTGAATAGAACTTAGTTCAGCTGCCTCAGATTTTGAGTCACTCGAGTTCACCAGGTATAGAAAGTGTACTGAAAGGTAAAAAAATAGTCTAGCGGCCAGGCATGGAAACAGTGTTGGAATGATTTACTCTAGTAGAGCGTTTCCGTGAACCTGGTGGCAAAGAGTAGATGCTAATCTAGCGCCCAACAGTTGGCTCAGTTTTTATTTGGCAGCGACACAACTTGCAGAGCTCATCGCAAAACAGTACAGCTCAATCTTAGCTCGCCTCTTCTCAATCTCGTACTTTTTTCTCAATTTTCTAAAATGCTTTTGAGCTTTTTTTTGTGATACGTAAAAAGTGCGAAGTACTTTTAAGAGCATGTGTCGGGACTACGAAACTGAACGAAACCCGAAGTCTCATATTGTCTCTAAAAGTTTTTATCTCTATTTGAGTACATTTTTTTTGTCAATAAAAACTGATATTTAAAATCAACGTTCAGTAAATGACTAGTACAAAATGTACTCAATTGTATTCGGGTTGTGTTTGGAAAATGGATTCTGCGTATGTTGTTTGCTATACTACCAATAAGTTTGTGCAACAAGGTTTGTACAGATGGATTTCAGTCGAGATATGCAAAACCAATCTATTGAGTTTCAACTACAAAACATATTTAAACAGGCATTTACACATCATCAATTTCCCGTTGTAACTGAAATTCAGTTTGATCGACCTGAATTAGCAGAGCATGGAGACTTTGCTACGCCTGTTGCTATGCACCTGTTTGGTTGGCTGGTAAAGCATGCCCAAGAGGTACCTGCAATTGAGAATCGACCAAAATCACCTAGAGAGCTAGCCGACTTACTTGCGAGTACTGTTGCAGAACAAAATCCAGAAATAGTTGCAAAAGCTTGGGTGGCAGGTCCAGGTTTCATCAACATGACGTTAACCACCAAGGTACTGACTGAGCAATTAAAAGTGCTTGCAACCAATCTTTCGGAGTTGCTACTCAAACCACTGCAGAACAAACGCATTACCATAGAGTTTACCGACCCAAATCCGTTCAAAGAGCTACACATCGGTCATTTATATAGTAACGTGGTTGGTGAGGCGATTTCACGAATCCTAGAAGCCCAAGGCGCAGAGGTAACACGAGTCTGTTATCAAGGTGACGTAGGAATGCACGTGGCAAAAAGTGTGTGGGGTATGCGTGATTTACTGCAACCAGGTGGACTCGAGGAGTTGTCAGAGCAACCTGTTTCGCAGCGAACCCAGTTTTTAGGTAAAGCATATGCTCATGGCGCAACTGCTTATGAGGAAAATGAGACAGCAAAAGAAGCAATTAAGAATATAAATTACCTTACGTTTCTTGCGGCTCAGCAGAATTTGCAGGAGCAAACCAACTGGCAACCTCAAGTTGATTATCAAAAATATGTCGATCAAGTTGATGCCAAAGAGTTTGAAGAGATCAAGTCTCTCTACGTTACTGGCAGGTCTTGGTCACTCGAGTATTTCAACACCATGTACCAGCGTATTGGCATGCAGTTTGATGACTTTTTCTTCGAGAGTGTCGTCGGTGAGTATGGTATCCAAATTGTTCGTGAATTTTTAACTAAGGGCATTTTTGAAGAGAGCAATGGTGCAGTCATTTTTCCTGGCGAAAAGTACGGCTTGCACAGCAGAGTGTTTATTAATTCTCTCGGTTTGCCAACCTACGAAGCCAAAGAACTGGGTCTTGCGCCAGAGAAATATCGACGAGTTCCATATGACCAATCACTCATCATCACAGGAAATGAAATCGATGAATACTTTAAGGTGCTGCTCAAGGCTCTTGAGTGCACCAATCCAGATTTGAGAGCAAAAACGGTGCATATGTCACATGGTATGGTGCGCTTACCGGAAGGTAAGATGTCTAGTCGAACCGGCAAAATTTTAACCGCCGAATGGTTGATGGATGAATCAAAAATCCAAATTGGAAAGCTCCTCACGACAACCCGACCAAACCTATCAAAAGCGGAAGCCGAAGAGATTTCAGAGGTCGTGGGGCTGAGTGCCATCAAATTCGCCTTTTTGAAGCAATCAGTGGGCAAAGACATTGCCTTTAGCTTCGAAGAATCACTTAGTTTTAATGGCAATTCTGGTCCCTATCTCTTGTATTCTCTGGTACGTGCTAAGAGTGTGCTCGCAAAGGCAGCCGACCAAGGAATATTGAGTGAAAACAGATCTATTGTTGAGTATTTTGATACATTACTTAATACTTTGACACATTTCAAAAACGACCAATCAACTCAGTTGGCAGCAGATGAGAAAGAGTTATTGCTTAATCTTTCTATCTATTTTGATACACTTAAAAATGCAGCAGTAGATTTTGCTCCGCATGTGTTGTGCATCTACCTGTATAAGGTGGCACAGCAGTTCAACGCGTTTTATGCAGCCAAACCAATTGTTTCAAAAGATGATGTCGAAACCACAAAATGGCGAGTTGCCCTTACCCAAGCATTTGCTAATGTGTTAGCCCATGGGTTGGAATTAGTTGGAATCAAAACAGTAGAACACATGTAGTTGAGAGAGTTTTTTTTATGCTTACACACACAAAAAATACATTGAAGAATGGGTTAACCGTCCTCACCATCCCTATGCCTGGAGTAGAGTCAGTGACTGTATTAGCACTTTGCAATACTGGCTCTAGGTTTGAGTCAAAAAAAGAGCAGGGGATTGCCCACTTTTTTGAACACATGGTTTTCAAGGGGACTGAGTCTTATCCATCTGCTCAGTTGTTAGCTCGAACTATTGATACCATTGGCGCCGAGTTTAATGCCTTCACCAGTAAAGAATATACCGGCTACTATGTAAAAGCCGCTGGTCGACATGCGGGTGTTGCTATAGATGTCGTTTCTGACATGTTGCTCAAGCCGTTTTTACGCCAAGATGATATTGATCGAGAAAAGGGTGTCATTGTTGAAGAAATGAACATGTATGAAGACATGCCTATGCGCCAAGTTGAAAATATCTTCGAACGCATGATTTTTGCCGGCACTTCTTTGGGTCATGACATTTTAGGTACAAAAGAGACAGTAAACTCCTTTACAACAGCCGATTTCAAACAGTTTTTGTCACGTTGGTATGGGTTGGAGAACATGCTGCTTATACTTGCTGGTGATCCGAGTGTAGTCGAGTCTCAAGCTACAAAAGAGATGGTTACAAAAGCATTCGCAAAAGATGGTGGAAAACGCACCGCTGGTAAATGTGATGTCACCACTATTAGTGACACAAAAGGCAAGTGGACAGAGGACAAACTACATGTTCTGTACAAAAAAACTGAACAAGCTCATTTAGTAATGGCATGGCCTAGTATTGCGCGCAGTGACAAACGCAGAACAGCGTTGATGCTCGCTGATGTCATCATGGGTGGCAACATGAGTTCACGCTTGTTTACTGAAATTCGTGAGCAGCGAGGTTTATGTTACTACGTCCGATCTGGCACCGATTTCTTCCATGAAACAGGTAGTTTTGCAGCTTCAGCAGGCGTAGCCCCTAAGCGAATTTTTGAAGCGTTGACCGTTATAAAAGAGGAGTTCGAGCAAGCAAGTGATGGCACACGACCATTTACTAAGGAGGAATTTGAAAGTGCTAAAGAGTACTTGATTGGCAGCATGACACTCGATTTCGAAGATAGTCGTTCGGTTGCCCAGTTCTATGGCATTCGCGAGTTATTGCTTAACGAATCAAAAGATCCTTCAGATGTAATTGCAAAAATTAAAGCAACCACACTTGCTGAGGTTCAGGCCGTTTTTTCTGAAATTGTTAAAACTGGTGAAGCTCGTTTAGCAGTGGTTGGACCGTATAAATCTGCAGAAGAATTCGAAAAGTTTGTAGCGTAAAATACCAAGCTAGATATACACAAAGTACTAACACTTCCTGAAAGGAATACATGCCAGTAACACGCACCGCCGTTTTGGTGAAACCAGATGGTCTTCAAAGAGGACTTATTGGTGAAATTATTAGCCGTTTTGAGCGCAAGGGCCTGAAGCTCGTTGGTCTAAAGATGGTTGTTTTGAGTGATGAACAACTCTCTGATTGGTATGCAGAACATAAAGATAAAGGATTCTTTGGTGACCTTAAGTCATTTATGGGTTCTATGCCAATTGTTGCTATGGCTTGGGAAGGTATTGATGCAGTCCCAGTTGTGCGCAAGTTGGTGGGCACAACCCTTGGTCGTGAGGCTGAAGGTGGTTCAATTCGAGGCGACTTTGGCATGAGCCAACAGTTTAACTTGATTCATGCTTCTTCAAGTGTTGAAGATGGTATTCGTGAGATTGCGATTGTTTTTGGGAAAGATGAAATCTTCCAATATGAAGGTGTTATGGACACTGTGATCTACGCAGATTACGAGCGTAAATAAACCTCAAAGAGATAGGTAGTCGATTTTGAAACTAAAAAACCCTGGTTTGCACCAGGGTTTTTTTATACATTCACTCAAAAAAATCTATCTAAAAGGTTGGCAGCTCTCGCCACCATTTAACCGCTGGCCCGGGCATTGCACTATGATTCCAGTACTGCGGCGGCTCACTTTCAGTTATCCTATAGGATGCAAATAGGATGATTGGTGTCCCCACCAGGAATTGAACCTGGAGTTGTCGCTTAGGAGGCGACCGTTTTATCCGTTGAACTATGGGGACGTGAGTTGGTACGTAATTATACCATTTACCTATAGGAATAAATTCTCCTTGTGCTATAGTTCTTTTTGGCCTATGCAACCGCATTCAGCACTACATTCTCCTCTGGTGGAAAAGAAATTTGTCCGTCCAGACGGCACTTCATTTTGGCAGTTTTTAACGAATGAGAAAATTGTGTTTTCCAAAAAAGATTTTCCGTTTTTAACGACTGCGGCGATTCCTCAAGTAAAACCAATATTCGACTTTACCCACTATCTCACGCTCAATTCCAAGGGTGAAGCGTTATCCTACTTATATAGTGGGCTGGGTGGGGCGCTTAAGTACGTTGGTCCAGTGCTGGATAGGGAGCTAACACATGGCTTTAATGACCATACGGATAGGCACACGCTGTGGGTGAGTCAGACGGGCGTAGAGGTGATGCAACGTGCAGGCATATCATCTAGTGGTGCACATCCTTTCAACCCCAAAACTGAGGTCTTGATGACCCTAGTGGGCATGATGCACGACCTAGGCAACTTGATCACGCGCAAAGAACACTCTACCTACAGCGCATGGTTGCTTAGTAGGCTATTTACCAATACAAAACAGCATCCTGATGAGTGGCGATTGGCACTATACGCAGTGTTGTTTCATGAGGAACCGGTCCTGGTTTCGCTGGGTCAAGATTTGAAAGCAGGAAATCCATTACAGTGGGCGCTTGTTGCAGCGGACAAAATGCACGTTGGCAGGGATAGAGTGGGCGGTAGATCGTTTGAAAGTGGCGTTAAAAATGGCGCATTCGAAGACGACATTCACATTTTGCTTAATGCATTGATAGTACGATCATCTTGGCATTTAGGTGTGGGCGCATTTGTGTGGAATCTCGATTTCAGTGTTGATCAACTTGAGGAACGATTCGAAACCTTTACCAAAGGCAGCACTCGGCTGTGGATGCCGACTATCTTCCAAAAGTTGTTCCTCAGCAAGGGAAAAATGTATCGTGAATCATTCATGGAGCATTTTAATACGTTGTATGAAGATCGCATGTTGTTGGCAGCACGGTGTGTTTTCCTGCTGTTCCCCTATATTCATACGTTCAAAGTTGTGTTGACGGATAACGATACTCGAAGCAAAGTGGGAAGTAGCCAGATGACGGTCCGGGTTCTTTCCAGAGCTCAGGTCGAGTCACTCGCACGCAAACACACTACTTCTTGAGTTCAACAGCGTAAAAATTTTCAGGTGAAGCAGGACTGAATGAAGTGATAATGATCACTCGCTCCCCATTTGGAGATGGATAGATAAAGTTTCGAGTGAATGGTCCGGAGTAGAGTGTGGTTTGGTTACCGCCATCATGTTCCATAATTTTCACCGCATTGTCTTCAACAAACAGTAAATGCTTCGAGTCAGGATACCACTGGAGGGTATTGCTAAACACTGGGCTGTGATAGTTGTTAAAACGATCGGCAATTTCAGCAGAAGAACTAGCCTGAAGTGAAGTAAATGCACTTGGTGAGGCGGTTACCAGAGTAGAGAAGGGACTAAAGGTATCTGCAGCGAGTAATGCCTTGCCAGGAACCGAGCCTTCGGTTTTTGGTTGAACGGTGGCAACTTTATAGTTCTTATCTTCTTCACGATCATAGACATAGACGGTGTTTGGGACTAAGTTGCGATCTTCAACAACTGAATTTGTTGAAGGGAATGGGTTTGGCACTATTCCACTTGGTAATGTAGTAGCAGCAGTAACGGTATAGAGTAATCTTCGTTTATCTGGAGATAGATAGATATTAGTGGCACTGCTTGAAGCAATAGCAACTACTTCCTCTGGGAATTCCTTTATATATTGTCGCTCACGCAGATACATTTCTTGTTCCCATTCAGAAAAAACTTGTTTAAGTCGGAGACTCACATCTTGGAGTTGGGTCAAGTCGTTTAATTTTGTGGTATCTAGTAGCAATGCTCGAGTTCCTGCAATCACTAGAAGTTGTGATGAATCAGGAGACCAGATAAGTTGCGTATTTTGAAGTTCAAACTGGGGAGTGGTGTTGCTAATTTGGAATGGTTGTTTGGTACCAAATGGCAATCCGGTACTTAAGTCGAGTACGTAGAGACCTTTTTTTTGCTCTGCCGAAGCTGAAGCCGAGTAGTAGACAATTTTTTCACCATTTGGTGATGGTTGAAAGTTCTCAACGCCTGAAAAAGTGAGTGTTGAGAGACTTGGAGCTAATGGGAAAAGCTGGGCATTTGTTTGAGTGACAAGTTCTTGTTCTATGCGTAATTGTTTTTTCCATGGTGCATACCCATCTTTAATAATCTCAACCAGATAGGTGTCAGGTTCTAGGTAGAGGGTGTCGTCGGTTGCGGTGGTGAGTTTGTCATCAATATGTACTTCAGCACCCGATGGAAAGGAGTTTGCAGCTAGTAAGCCGGTACCTTGCATGAAGCCTTGTTCGGTGACACGGAAGTTACCTTTTGCGTACTGAATAGCCAATGCGGTGCCTGCAATAATCACTCCCAAAGAAAAGAAAGTGTATAAGGTTTTTTTGTTAAATACAGACTGCATACCGCTATTATAAAGGTAAAAGGTATAATGACCAAATGGCGACTTCATTGTCACAACGGATTGGTGTCGATTTAGGTTCAGCAAACATCAGAATCTGGACTCCAGAACTTGGTGTAGTAGTTGACGAACCAAGCTGTATTGCTATCGACCAAAAGACTAAAAAAGTACTCGCAGTAGGTAAAGAGGCTGCGGTTATGTCTGGTAGGGTACTCGATAGAGTTTCTGTTGAATATCCCATTCAAAATGGCGTGGTGTACGATTTGGCCATCGCGCAAGCGCTGCTCAAAATTTTGCTCGCCAAAATTAAACAACCTCCTATTTTGTTTCACCGTGTTTTTATGGTGAGTGTGCCGGCAGCAAAAACTGAGGCCAGTCAACAAACCGTTACTGATTTGTTTTATAGCCTTGGTGGCAGAGAAGTATTTACTATCGCACAACCACTGGCCGCATCAATTGGCGCAGGTGTTCCCATTGCAGATGCCTCTGGCAGCTTTTTGTTGCAAATGGGAGGCTCGCTGGTAGAGGCAGCGGTTATTTCGTTAGGTAGTATGGTGAGTCATGCCAGCATTGCTTGTGGTGGCAGCTACTTTGCAGATCGAGTTCAGTTTGGGCTGAGAAAAAAAAGAGGATTGCAGGTGAGTGATGAAACTGCTCGTCAGTTACTTCAAGCAGTTGTCAGTCTAGACAAGCAAGTCAGCAAAGAGCAACTTGTGGCAGGAAAAGACGTGGAGACCGGTAGTCCTACAGAAATAACCATTGCCACAGCACAACTTGCTACTGAAACAGGGAAACTGTTTGCAAAATATGAGCGACTTATCACCCAATTACTTACAACAGTACCGGCAGAATTAACAGTGGATATTGTTGACAAAGGCTTACTGCTTTCAGGTGGATTTGCAAAACTAGATGGCATTGAACAGTTTTTTGTACAAAGTTTAGGTGTGCCGGTAGCAGTAGTTGAAGAGTCAGAGCTAGCTGTTATAAAAGGTATTGGCATTACGCTTGAACACCTAGATGCTTTCACTCAAAGTCTTGGGTATCAACAAGAGTAGAAAGCCACACGTGTCAGCAGAAATGAATCTCAAACTAGTATCCCTTAATATTGAAGGAGAAAAACATTTAGATATTTGTCTACCATTTATAGTAGCCCAACAGTCAGACGTGGTGTGTTTGCAGGAAGTCTTTGGTGTAGATGTGGAGCATATTGCAGAGTGTTTGGGTATGGAGTATCACTTTGTGCCAACCATGCATATTGCTAGCTCTAACAAATATAATATTGCGCCAAGAGGGGATTGGGGCGCGGCTCTGTTTACCAAATTGCCGCACGAGCCATTTGGGCAGCATTACTATAAAGGCACTGGTACCATTCCTGAATTTGTTGAACCTAACTCTGGCGATAGAGTACTTCTTTCAGTTGAAGTTACAAAAAATGAACAGCGGTATGTAGTTGCGACAACGCATTTTACTTGGTCGGGCAACGGTCGAGTGCATCAAGATCAGAGGGAGGATTTTGAGAGGTTGCAGCAAGTTGTTTCAACATTACCACCGCATGTACTCTGTGGAGACTTTAATTCGCCAAGAGGTGGTGAAATGTACACCCGCTTTTTGCAATTATACCAGGACGGATTACCTTCAACTGTCACTACGACAATAGATGGTTCACTACACTACGCTGGAGCACTGGAGCTAGTTGTAGATACTGTATTTTTTCAAGCGCCACTTGTTGCCACTGTGACAACGGTAGTTGAAGGAGTCAGCGATCATAAGGGATTAGTTGCAACAGTTACTCAGACTGAGTAACACTGAGTTCTGCAACCGCTTGTTTAAACTGTTCACCTCGATCTTCATAGTCTTTAAAAATGCCAAAACTTGCAGCGGCAGGACTCAGGAGCACAACATCGCCTGGTTTTGCTAATGATTTTGCTTTTTTAACAGCTTCCCACATTGAAGCAACCTTAAAGTAATTGCTCATCACCACCATATTTGTTGGTTCAAGCTGATACATGTGCCTAATGATGGTCTCACCAGTTGGGGGAAAGAGCAGCACAGCTTTGACTTTGTGATTCAGAATTGCTTGAGCTAACTCGTGGTAATCCAAGTGACGATCGTGACCGCCTGCAATTAAAATGCATGGTTTATCGCCAACAGCATCAAGAGCGGCTAGCGTTGCCTCGGGTGTAGTTGCAAGTGAATCGTTGATGTAGGTGATATCATCGGTGGTGTGCACAATTTCAAGTCGGTGTTGCAGGGGCACAAAGGTTGTGAGCCCTTGAGTTATGGTTTCTGTGGTAATGTCTAAGTGTTTTGCAATCAAAATGCCAGGAATGCAGTTAATCAGGTTATGTTTTCCCAGCAGTGGCAGTTTTGCCAAGTTAACAATCATTTCGCCATCAATAACAAGGTTTTCATTTTCGGTGTTCACTTTTATAGTTGCAGCATTGCCTTCAAGTGAAAAACTCATTTTTTTGCCAGCGCTGGTGAAGGCAAGCTTTGTTGACTCTGGATAGTCTGCGCAAAAGAGTACTAAATCACTGTCTGTTTGGTTTTTGACAATCTGGGTTTTTGCGGCCACATACTCTGCAAAAGTGCCATAGTAATCGAGATGTTCTGGAGTAATGTTTTGTATCACTGCAATATGTGGGCTGCGGGATAGGCGAGACAGTTGATGTGATGATAATTCTAAAACCGCATACACTTTTTCACTTGAATCGCACAGGGTGTTTATCGATTCTAGTACATCAAGAGCTGGAGTACCACCGTTTCCAGCTAGAATAGTTGACAGTTTGGCTGTCTTTAGCAAGTGATTAATGACAGCGCTGGTTGTGCTTTTGCCTTTTGTTCCGGTAATGCCAATAGTAACAACATTGTCTGGAAGAGCGCTAAAAAATTCTTCTAGGTTTGATGACCATGTTGGTGCAAGTGCTGCGAGCGCTTGATACAACGGTCTGGTTGGAGGAATGCCGGGAGAGCAGAAAATGACCGGATCGGTGAGTTGCTGCAGTGGGACTGTGGTATGAAATGACACAAGTGCGACATCATTTTGGGATATTTCTTTCCAGGTTGTGAGTGCGTCTAGTGGTTTTTCGTCAAATAAGAATATATGGCGGTTGGGGAATTTTTTGCGTAGATAGGTGTAAGTAGAACGACCTTCTCTTCCCAGGCCAAGGATGCATAAACTTCCATTTGAATCATTAGATGCTAAAGGTGGTTCTAGCCCGTTCATACGCCCTTTCTAA
>CAZKVV010000001.1:28003-46487 GCA_964556485.1 uncultured Pseudomonadales bacterium
TCAAACTCAAAGGTTTTTGAGTATTGGTGATTGATCACTTCTCCCAGGTAGGAGGTGTTGCCCTCATTAGAGCTTCGCTCATTGGCGATAGCAACATGAGTGTATCCAAACAGTCTTGCCACAAGTATGCCAATGCTGGCAATAGATGCGGAAACGGGAACGTGCCCATTGAGGTAACCTTGGGTATTTAATTCAAGAAGTTGTGGGTCGAAACTTCTGGTGACAATCTGATTTGTCGAGATACCGCTTGCTGAGGCAACGGCATGTGCTGAAGGCAACTCGTTGACCATAAGTGTTCCAACTACAACTTCAGCTTGTTGTTTCAGCAGTTCTAAAGTGACTGCTGAATCTTTTCCTCCGCCAAGGGGAACTAACACTTTGAACTGACTGCTTTCTTGAGAGCGAGGATGCTTTAGAGTTTGAGACTCTTGAAGTTGATTGGTCGTAATGGTGACGAAATCAGGTTGAGTAAAAGGTAATTGGTTGACGAAAAAATACTCACCCATGCCTTTAAGCAGCAGTTTTTTCCACCAATCCATCTGAGTTTGATCAAGTGAACAGGCAGCGATGTGAATAGTTGGCGAGGCGGCAAGCTTCCAGTAGCTGAGCATTTCAGCAAGACCAATGGTGGCGACATACCTTTCAAGTTCTTCAGGTGGAAGCTGGTTGAGTTGTTGAGGCGTAACATCAGCAACAGTGATGGTATGTTTGAATGCTATGTTGGGTGCAAGTGAGTAGTTAAAGGTGAGAACCAAACCAGCCGGCGTCAGTTCCCAGGATTGACTCGTGTATGCAAAAGTAGGATGTGATTGTATCAACTCGGGATATATCATACGGGTAGTATCATTATACACGTATGCAAGCAGATCACCCTGAGTATTGGTCTTTGTTAACAGCTTTAGAACAGCGTGTTTTTCTGGCAGTCGAAGATGTTCCCAAGGGAAAAGTTGCAACATATAAGAGTATCGCTCTGCAAGTAGGTACTCATCCCAGGATTATTGGCAGAATTTTGCATCATAATCCTGATCCTTCAAGATTTCCCTGTCACCGAGTACTAAAAAGTGATGGCAGCATTGCTTCGGGTTTTGCATTTGGTGGTCCAGGCAAGCAACGGCACCTCTTAGAGGTAGAAGGGGTGCTTTTTGACTCAACGGGTAAAACCAACTTGCGCGAGTTTGGTTATTTCTAACAATTTCAAGTTTTTCTTCTAAAAATAATGTGTTCAATAAGTGAAAAAAAGACATCGGGGGAGTGGGGTGTTGCAGTAAAAATGCCACATAGCGTACTCACAAGGTTTGGGTTTTGTTTTGTTTGAGTTTAAACGTCTAGCTCTATTACGAATAAAACACGAAAAACTGTATGCTGTTGATGAACTGTCTGGTAGTGTACAATAATGTAAGAAAAATGTTATTGGATGTTGGTGAGCTGAAGCCTGTTGAAATTAGTATCCAGAAGCTGGTGCAGGTGTCAAGTAGCTGTAGATTCGTTTTTTATTTGTATTATTAAGATTTGCAAGTTGGAAGTAAAATGAATAAAAAGATTGATACAAAAATGCTTTTTGCCGATTTAAACCTATTTAGCGGTAACTTTGATAGACTGCTAAGCTCCATTGATGATACGTCCTCTAATACATTTTCCACAAAACTTGTCATGACTCCAAATTCGGAGCAAATTGTCTTGGCGGAGAACAGTCCTCGTTTCGAGAAAACGTTGCATACAGCTGATATTGCTATCGCTGATAGCACAGGTATTTTTTTAGCCTCCTGGCTACTAAGCCTGGTAGGGAAAATGCAGCCAGTGGCAATGCGTCTTCCAGGTGTCGAGGTAGTTTCGAGATTATTGCACCAGGCCAAGGAAGAAGAAAAACAAGTTATAGTGATTGGCGGAAGGTCTTATAACAATAAATCATACGCTGGGTGGCAGGTTCGGGTGGTGACAACGGTTTCTGACATAATTTTGCGCCCAACTGAACATACTTTGTGGTGGTTGCCAGCTTACGAGGACGCAACTGCACCAACAGAAAAAGAAGAGTCTCTTGTGCAAGCAGTTTTAGCAAAACTTAAGCCAACCTATGCGTTTGTTGCACTTGGTGCTCCAGTACAGGAAGAGTGGCTTGTTTCCTACAGGGAACTACTCACAAAAGCACGGGTCACCGCTGCAATGGCAGTGGGCGGTGCCTTTGATATGTTGTTGGGAGTTGTGCCACGGGCACCAAAACTACTGCAGGCAGTTGGTCTTGAGTGGTTATTTAGGCTAATCTTGCAGCCTTGGCGGTGGAGAAGACAAACACAACTTGTAACGTTTATTATGCTCGTTATCCGTGAGATTTTTTCACCCGCAAGGCAAGTTCGATAGAGATTGGTTTATAGCAGTTGCTACTCGTCGCGCATCTCATCTGCTGGGGTGACACCAAGAAGCCAAAGCACTGCTTCTTTTTTATATCGTCGGTCACCTCTTGAGTTAATGCGAATAGCAGGAAGCTTTCCTCGTTTACCCCATCGCTTGATAGTCAGCGGGGAGACTCTGAGCAAGTCAGCCACCTCTCTGACAGTGAGTAAGTCTGGTAGGTTGTTGATATCTAGCTTTGTTGCATCTGTAGCTCTACCGGTTTTTTTATCATCTTCTGTCTGGTCGACATCAGTGGTTATTTGGGAATTCATGTGTTTCCTTATCTCCATCTAGTAAGTAAGTACTTTTTGCGTTAACCCATAATAATCTTGTATTCGCTGCGAAAAGAATGGGTATGCTACGCTGTGATTTCCGGTGAGAAATGATACAAACAGTAGCGAATATTATCTTAAAGGTAGCAGAGTGAGCCGAAGTGGGTCAATAGGGAGTTTGCACAAGCAAGTTGGTGGAAGTTTTGCACAACCTAATCCTATATAGAATTTTAGTAAAGCCGATAGTATTTTGATTGTGGAAAACTTTATAATTTTCATCGAGTTGCTGTTTGATCTGCTAGAGTTGGGGTGAAGTTCGCTAGAATAAAAAAACACCAGGGTGTAAGCCTGGTGTGTTATGGCATCCATCACTATTTCTTATTTATTTTGCATTGTTGGTCAGTTTGAGAGACAAGTTTCCTAGGTAATCATACTCAACACCTAGGTGTTGAATGTGAGATTCATTTTGTTGGATTAGGTCTCGCACTTTACTTAACGTCAATGTCCGACCATCAAAACCCGCTGTTCCAGGTGTCCATTCGTCTGTGTGAGTACACTGGGCAGATATGCTTGTGGGTTTGCCATCGGAGTTAACAAAAACGCATACTCCATCTACCCATACTCTCTCCAGGCGGTTAAATATAATCGCCTGTTTACCAAAAGGTAAAACCTGCCTCACTTCAACAAAAGTTCCCCAGTATAGCTTGGTCTGGTTGACATCCTCGGGTTGAGATTCCGGGTTAGTTTTAACCTGGTACTCGAGAGGCCAAACCACTGAAAGCAGTGGTGCTGGGAGTAAGTTTACTGAACGAAAGATGCATGTTTCGTTCCAATTCTCCTCGGTGCCAGCCACAACACCCTGATAGCAGTAATCGTAGCTATCTGTGAAGTATTGCAGTGCGCTATCTGCCCTTGCGGCATATGCGCAGCCTTGTGCTGCCAGTTGAAGCATGAAAAAAATAAATAAACCCTTTCCTACAAGTCCAATTTTTTTTCTCACTCTACTTAGTTCTCCTTGGCTTACTAGTGTGGATTTTAAAAATCAAACACTTTCACACCCAAAACGATGAAGCGTGAAAATGATAATGGTACATTATACTAAAAAATGCTGATTTAACAATCTAAGATCACTCGCATTTTATAAGCACGAAAGCATATGTTTAATTAATGGAGGTGAATCATAAATATGTTACTATCAACAGTAAGTAGTGGACACAAAATATGGCTGACGAACAAACCACAGAAGAGGAGCAAGCCGCACAACTCTTTGAGATTACAAATAAACTCAAGGAAGCGTCTCCAGCTTTTTTTGCATCTGCTACTGAAAGTGAAATACAGCAGCTAATTAGGGCTGTAAAAACTGGAAAAGAACGAAAATGGAAACATGCAGAACCTCCTAGGCAGGGAAGTAATGGATTTACTCCTGAAAACTATACTGGCTTGAGCGATCTGCATCCTCTGCCAGGTATAGAGTATACCTTTGCTGGTTCTACTAATGGGGAGACAGCTCCATATGCTGTTTATGGCGATGGTTTGTATCCTCAGTCAACGCTTAAAATTCCTGGTAGCGAAAAAACGCTAGAAATGTCTTCCGATGAATTTTATAAACTATCTGATGCAATAGATACCTTTGAATCTAATCAAAATCAAGAGACACGGGAAAAAAGCGAAAGAGTTCGCTTGGTTTTAGAAGCGTTGCAGCTTTGGGGGCAGTCACTTTCAGCATCAAAATCGGGTGATGTTCTAACTAAAACCGGGGAACCTCGCATGGCGTATGAGGATGCATTATTTTCGGTGGTAAAGTATGGTCTTTGGAGCAGGAACGAAAATAATGTTCTGCATATTGGAAGTTTTGACAAATCTGGACTGATGACGGTCACAGCAGGCGATCACTGGAAAGGGTATGCTGCTGTATTTCCACCCGAACCGAGTGTAGTATCTGTAGCAGCAGCAGGTAGGCCAAGATCGTTCATTCCTCCTGCAGAGATGGTGTATGTGGTGCCAACCAACAAAGTTAGGTTGGCCTTGCTATCTTCGCTAAATGCTTCAGGTGGTAATTTTAAAAGTCTACCAGACGATGTTTTTATTGGCGACCTCATCTTTACCCACGATGATGTGTTGTCTGGGAAATTAACTAACTTTGTGACCACTCACTTTGTCCAGGAGACGAAAAAAGACCCCATTTAAGGGGTCTTTTTACTTTATTTCTAAAAAAACGTGTGCGGTTTACTTAAGTTCAACAACGCAACCTGCTTCTTCAAGGGTTTTCTTAGCAGCTTCTGCAGCTTCCTTGTTTGCAGCTTCGAGAACAGTTTTTGGAGCAGCCTCGACAAATGCCTTAGCCTCACCAAGTCCGAGTTCTGGTTTGAGACCACGAACAGCCTTGATAGCACCAATTTTGTTTGAACCACCATCCTTGAGAATGACGTCAAACTCTGTTTGCTCTTCTACTTCAGCAGCTGCTGCAGCTGGCATAGCACCCATCATCATAGGAGCAGCGGCACTTACACCAAATTCTGCCTCGAGAGCTTTGACTAGTTCTGAAACTTCAACGAGTGAGAGTTCCTTAACAGCATCAACGATTTTTTGTACTTTATCTGACATAGTTTCCTTTCTTAAGAATATAATTCGTCAGTGACTTTCTTTATGTACTTACTACTGTATTACGCGCCTTTATTGGCAATTGCCTTAAGTGCGTAGACCAAATCTCTCTGTCCTGCTTTGAGCACGTTAACAAGTCCAGTAGCTGGAGCTTGCAAGCGGTTAAGCAGCATAGACATAAGTTCTGATTTGCCTGGGAGTTTGCTGAGGGATTCGACCTCTGCAGGTGAGAGGACTTTGTTGTCCATGACACCTTGTTTGATGGTAAGTTTATTGTTTTCTTTTTGGAACTCGAAGAGTTTTTTTAAGGCAGAAACTGCATCATTGTATGAAAACACAATTGCGTTCATACCATTGAGTGATTCACTTACTTTACCTTTACCAACTGCGATGTCGATGAGAGTGTTTCGGGCAACGAGGAACTCGCCACCAGCTTCATTAATTTGTGCTCTGAGTTTTACTTGGTCGTTAACGCTAGTTCCAGAGAAATCAACGATAGCTATTGATTGAGTTTTTGCTACTTTTTCTTTGAGCATCTCAACTTGTGACTGATTTTTTTTGCTTGGCATAGTTTGCTTTCACGTACTGCAATGTACTATATAGATTCCTTAATTATAGATTTTCTTTACTTACTGCGAGCACAAAAAGATGAAAAAGACTGCCGAAAGTGGCTAAAACGAAGCGTCTCTTCTCGGCGTGACTTACATAATCTGCGCGCTGTCTTTGAAGTACTAGAGGGAGATTATACAAAAAACAGGCGAAATAAGCAAGTGGCTGCATCGCAACAATTCGCAGTCAAATTGTTATAGAATGGAAAAGAGAAATGGATGATTTTTGCAGTATGCAAGAAAAAGCAGTACCACCACCACCGGAGCTAGAAGAATCTGCGCAACCAGAATCACAACAGCCAGTTTTATTACTGCACGATTTAACCGATTTTTTAAATGGAACCGAGTTTTCTTTAGAGGAATTCGAAGCAATTATTAGAAAGCATTCGGAGCGGATTGTTTCCAGAGAGCAGCGGTCGGACTTACAGACTCTAGTTAGTGTTATCAAAGAATTTATTCGATTGCATGAGAGAAATGCTACGTTTGAACGTTATTTGGCAGAGTCTAAAAAAGTTGCATCCTATGATGATAAAATAGCCGTTTTATTGAGTTTTTATCCAGAGCCTTCATTATACAGAAATCTCAGAATTGAAGAATTACTAAACAGTTGTACAACAACACATCAAAATGCTGAGGATGCAAGGGTGTTATTGATGAAAAGTGGCACATTAAGGATGTCTGGAAAAGCGACCTCTTTGGGGCTCGAGGTCGGAGCCTTACCGTTGATTGTCAGTTCGCTATTTAATAAACCAGCGCAGCGGGAAGGACAACTAGAATTTAGCCAAGCAGCTGAAGTTGAGCCCGTAGTATTGACTGAATTTGCATCTGCACGACAGGAGGAGATTGCAGCAAAGCCACTCTCCATGCGCCAGAGACTTAGAAATGTTTTTATCGGATTAGCTAAACGTTTTGTCGCACAACAATCAGCACCAACTACTTCTGAAAACCAAACAGATGGTAGTGAATCTGGAGAATCAGAAAGAACAGCATTGCAGAATCTCATTAAAAAGCTGTCAGAAAAGGTATCAGATTTAACAAAGGATGAGTTGCGATACCTCCTTGAGGAGGCGTGTTTGGGTGAAAATGGCTTGATGTTGGATGCTTCTTTTTCACAATATGGCGAAGCACTTGTTAGAGATACTGTTGAAAGAGCTGCAGCTAGCGCTGATAAAAATAGGCCGCTGCTTCACAAAGAAGCAGTTGTCAAAGCTGGCACTGCATTTTTAGAAGCCCTGACTCCTGAGTTGCGAACTGAAGTCTTTATTACCTTTTTGATGAGCTATTTAAAGTATGCAAATTCTGACTTGATGTGGGAGCGAATTTTGATTGATGTAGCGCAAAAATTTACCTTCGGATTAAAGTTGCTCCAGATGGAAAATCTGGTGCCACCTCACTTGAGGGCTCTTGCTGCTTCATCAAAAGAAAACTCACCTCCGGTTAGCAAGTTTTACGTGCATGGCCTTATCAAAGATGCGGGCCTCGCAGAATTGTACCCCAAAATCCATAAAGTGCTTGGCTCAGCATCAACTGCAACAGTGTATACAGTTGATGAAAATTCTGGTGCACGAATCAATGCGGCAGAAAGTGCAAATACTAGTGCTAGCAATCATTTAGATGAGCAAAAGGTTGAGGCAACCCAAGATGGGGAAACAACATTCGTACTGAAGGTTATCAAAGATACAATTAGAGCGAATTTCATCATAGAAAAAAGAGCATTTTCGGTAGCAATTGAGGCATTTTTGAAAGAGGCTGATATTGAATTGAGTTTTGATCCAAAGATTTTGCTTGAGGAACTTTCTAAAAGTGTGGAAGAAGAGTTAGATCCTACTAATGAGGCGTTTAATACTAAGTTGATGAATAGATTTCGTCTTTCTCGTTTAAAAAATGGCATTAAAATACCTCGAATTGTGAAAAAACATCGTGATTTTCTAATCATGACTCTTGCTAAGGGAAGGTCGTTAGCATCTCTACAAGAAAATCCTCTCGCTGGAGTCGATTTGTCTACAGTATCATTTAAAATTGTGAACGACTTTTTTAAACAAGTGTTTGTAGCAGGCTTGTTTCATACCGATGAACACGCTGGGAATATATTCGTACAATTCCTCAAAGGAAAAAAAGAACCGCAAATCACTATTATAGATCATGGTCAAGTTGCTCTTATTGAATCATCTAAATCCAAGTCGATGCTCCTTAAGTTTTTCTTGGGCTTTTTAAGAAAAGATATCAGGATGATTGCGGCAACAGTAAAACAAACAATTGATTTAAAAAATGAGGGTAAGTCGGTAATTTCAGAGAAAGACATAATTGCTCGATTGTCTGGTGGGATAGATGCTCTAATCGATAAAACGCTTGAATTACTGGTTGAGCACGACTGTGGATATGAGTTGGCACGTTTCTCCAAAGGTATATTGAGTATTTATTCAATGATTGAAGAGTTAACGCCAATGCAGAAGATGAGGATATTTCTGCCATTCATACGAAAATTCCATTTGCAAAAAGAAGTTATTAATTCTGCAGTGAGTTTTTCAATGGACAAAATAAAAAATATTTTCTTGGGAAGAAGAAAAAACAAAGCGATGAGGTCTGAAAGAGCAGCACAAACAGCAATGCCCGCACCTGCAATGGGCTAGGTTTCTTGCTATGTATTTGTTCTATATGCAATGCATATGTATTGCAAAAAACATGATTTTATATTAAACTCTCAGTGTATGTTATATTTTGTCTGGTCAACCAAGCGCCACATGATTCAACTCTTTAATACAGAGGGTTGCGTTGCTGAGGTCTAAGGGTAGACACAAAAGAAGACACACAAGCGCGCAACCTCCGAAAAACGGAGGTTTTTTTTATACAAAAAGTACAAAAGGTTGCGCGCGAGAAAGGGAAGTATGAAAGTTGGCGAATCACTGCCATACACGCGAGAAGGATTGGAAGCTTTGGCCAATACCCTCAAGATCCACAGTTCACTTATGTGGTTTGACGGTACCCAAGGCAGAATTTCTTTCAAGCAAATTCTTCCCCAACGTAATTATGACTGTATTGAGGAAGAAGCAGAGTAGAAGGATATAAATGGTCACGCTAACAGAGTTACCTCCTGGCAAAGAATATGCGCTACTCCAAGTGGGAGAAGGGGGTCTCTATACACTTTTGTTGATTGGAACTGCAGCGCATCAAGAGGATGATTTGCAGTTTTCAGAAATAGTTTCTGGATTTATAGCTCCAGAGACAAATTTAGTGATGGTTGTTAATGAGGTAGATGCGCCGAGTTTTAGAACTGACGTTTCAACTCACTTACAAGCAGCAGCAACTACGACCACTACGCTCCCCGCGTAGGGTGGTTGTTTTTGCTTAAAAAACTCCTCCCAACGTGGGGGAGTTTTTTTTATGTATCTCGAGTATAATTAACAAACAACAAGGAGTAGACATGCACTTACACAATTCAGAACAACAAGAACAATTAGATGCGCTGCGACATTCAGCAGCACACTTACTAGCAGCCGCAGTACTAGAATTCTGGCCAGATGCTAAGCCAACCATTGGTCCAGCAATTGACGATGGATTTTACTATGACTTCGATTTCTCAGAGCCTCTTTCAGAAAGAGATTTGCAAAAAATAGAGCAGAGAATGAAGGAGTTGGTGAAGAAGTGGGAGAAATTTGAACATCGTGAAGTGAGTGCTCAAGAAGCTTTGGAGTATTACAGAGATAACGAATACAAATCTGAACTCATTCGTGAGTTTGCCGGAGAAAACAAGACTATTACTTTTTACACAGCAGGTTCATTTACTGATCTGTGTAGAGGTGGTCACGTGGAAAATCCAGGCAAGGAACTTCGTCACTTTAAACTATTATCGTTGGCTGGTGCCTATTGGCGTGGCAGCGAGGAAAACAAGATGTTGACTCGCATTTACGGCACTGCATTTTCTTCAAAAGAAGAACTGGCCGAAGATCTAGAGCGCCGAGAGCAAGCAAAACTAAGAGACCACCGCAAGCTAGGCAAAGAGTTGGGTTTGTTTGTGTTTTCCGACATTGTTGGAAAAGGTTTACCGCTGTGGACAGAAAAAGGTACAACAATTCGAAGAGAGTTAGAACGCTTTGTAGTTGATGAAGAAATTCGTCGCGGCTACAAGCATGTGATGACACCTGATATTGCTAATCTCGACCTCTACAAAAAATCTGGCCACTATCCGTACTACAAAGATTCAATGTACGCACCAATTCAAATTGAAGATGAAGAATACATGTTGCGCCCAATGACGTGTCCTCATCACTTTGAGTTATATTCGTCAGCACCACACTCATATCGCGAGCTGCCAATGCGTATTGCAGAACTTGCTAAGTTGTATCGTTTTGAGCGTTCTGGCGAGCTTTCGGGCTTGATTAGAGTACGCAGCTTTTGTTTGGCTGATTCGCATATCGTTTGTAGCACAAAGCAAGCCAAAGATGAAATTATTGGCGTGCTCGACCTCATTGAGTACATGGCAGGCGTGTTTGGTTTAGAGCCAGGTAAGAATTTTTCATACCGACTTTCTTTGGGTGACCGTGCCGATGAGAAAAAGTATTTCAAGGATGATGCGTCATGGGATTTTGCTGAAAATGTACTCCGTGAAGTGTTAGTTGAACGTAAATCTCACTTTGTTGAGGCTGAAGCTGAAGCAGCATTCTACGGTCCAAAAATTGATGTGCAGATGCGAAACGTAAATGGCAAAGAAGATACGGCGTTTACTGTTCAATACGACTTTGTGATGCCAAAGCGCTTTGATCTCAAGTTCACTAATGAAAAGGGAGAAGAGGAGCAGCCAGTTGTTATTCATCGATCCTCAATTGGCGCCATTGAGCGTAGTATTGCCTTCCTGATTGAACACTATGCCGGCAAATTCCCAGTCTGGATTGCTCCAGTGCAGGTAAAAGTGCTCCCAATTTCAGACAAGTTTTTAGCATATGCAGAAAATGTGGTGAGCCAGTTGCAGCAGCAGGGGATTAGAGTTGAACTGGACTCTCGCTCAGAGCGTCTTCAGGCAAAAATCAGAAATGCTCAGATGGAAAAAGTTCCCTACATGCTAGTAGTTGGTGAAAAAGAAGAAGCCGAAGGAACAGTCGCGGTGCGAGAAAGAGACGTTACTGAACAAAGAAGTGTAACTATTTCGCAGTTTTTACTTGAATTACTAGAGGCTATTACAAATAAATCCTATAAAGATAGTTTTTAACTATTGCCAAAACGAATTGTCTTAGTTTAAGATACACATCTATTGTATAACAATTATAATTGACAAGAATATGTATAATCACATACTCAACCACCTTATCATTAGTAAGCAAATTCTTCCTTAAATTTGGAGGTGAGTAGAGTAGATGAAAAGAAAACCTCCTATATTGGAGGTTTTTTTGTTTGTAGCGTTTTTGAACAGAAAAATAGTATAAAACACAAATGATACCATGAGCACACTTTATACAGAGTTTGTTGAGTCAAGTTACATGCCAGAACAAGAGTTCTTACACCCCGCAATAATTGCGTTATTGTTTGGTTATGAGACAACCTCTTTTGGTTTTGATTATAAAAGAATGTTAGAAATTCACGACATAATGATGACTGGCTTTGAAACTTTGGAAGGGATAGGTCGAAATTTAGTTCCAAATCAGTGTGATCTTGACAAAGAATTTAGAGAACATTTGGATGATCCACATCATCATTTTCTTAGTTGGCACCAGTGGGGCATTAGGACTCACTCAGAGAAATGCTATGAATTTTTTATGACCACGGCGGTTGATCTATTGAAAAACTGGGAGATGTTGGATGAGGTGCAGTTACACATGTCAAAAGTAGTAAATAAATATAATCTTTTTGAGTTATTTTGTTTGAGCATTCCATTTCATGATGTTGGAAAGTATGCAAGCTGTATGAATGGAGATTGTAGAGATCACACGGGTCATGAGGGAATTTCTGGGGAATTAATTTCTAACGAAAATCGCAGAATTTATAAATTTTTACGAAATGCAAATTTATCTCATGAAGAGATACTATATGTTTCATTGCTAGGAACAAAGCATTTTGAATTAGGTAAGATTCGATACTCACTTCGCGAGCGAACAGAACAAGGTGAGTCTGTTGGTTACAACCTAAAATACATAAATAGTCCTGATTTTTTAACAGATGTTGCCCAAATAGTTGAAGAAAATGCTGATATCGCGATAGAGCTAGGTCTTTGGTTCCTCATAGATAGTTTGGCAAAAACAGATATTGTGATTGCTGCTGAGTCTGATGAAGAGATTCAACAACAGGAACCATTAGCTCGAGCACTAGTTGAAGAAAAGTTTCAGTCTGGCGAAATACCCAGTACAAAACTAACAAAGGCTGTGTTGCAGCGACCAGTTAATATTACTTTTGCAAAAAGATACCTAACGTATGTTCTTGACTTGTATAAAGAAGGTAGTCTTCCAAGTAACAACTTATAGCATTGACCATTGAACATATATGGGTTATTTGATATACTAACTAGATACACACTACATGTGTATGCTATGAAAATAATAAATGAAACTGAGAGATGAAGTATAGATCGCTTCTGTTTGATCTACATTTTACACTCATAAAGTTGCGAAATACCCCCGCCGAGCTGTTCGTTTCTGTGGCAAAATCCCAAAATATTGAAGTAGAGGTTGAAGCTGTTGCTGAAGCTCTAGAAGCTGCCTCTAAAGTTGAGTGTTCTGAGATAAACAAAACATTAAATTCCGAGAAAACACTCAAAGCATTTTGGATTAAATTTTATAAAAACGTTCTATTAAAACTTAAACCAAATCTGTCAGATGCAACATGTGATGAGTTTGGCAAAAAAATGAACGATAATTTTTTTGAACATTCTGAGAACTTTGAGGTAATTGAAGGTGTTACTGATTTATTACGGGATCTTAAAGCTCAAAACATTAAGCTAGCTGTTCTCACAAATTCAACAAGAGGAGTGCATAAAATCATCACTGATGTAGGACTTCGAGAATATTTTGATGAGGTATTTATTTCTACTGAAATAGGTTTTAGCAAGCCTGATCCTCGCATTATCACTCATTGCATAGATAAAATGGCTGTACAACGTCACGAATGCTTGCTCATAGGCGATAGTTTTGAGAGCGACATTTTAACTGGATATTTTTCAGGAATAGATACTTGTTGGTTTTCATCTAAAACAAAACCAACGAAGAGTGAATATACACCCACATTCCAAATTGGCACGCTCGATGTTTCAACTTTTAAGAAAGTAGTTGGAGTTGCATAATATGAGAATTGGTATATTTCATGATGGTTTGCAAATTCCTCCAAAAGCTGGAATTCCATATCGATTTTACTATTTATCAAAAGTACTTGCTGAGCAGGGAGTTGAAATCGTTTTGTTTTTGTGTGATCGGTTTGGTGTTGATAAGGATACATTAAAAAATGAACCTTATGAATCTCATCTGTTTTCACCCACTACCTTTTATGAAGATTTAGATTTTGTTGAGTCCGTTGTAAAAAGTGCAAAAGTTGATGCCATACAGGTAGATTGCTCACAGGCTGTGTTGCTGTACGGAGCTCGATACGCACAAAATTTACAGTTGCCTCTGATTACAGAGATGCATGATATTGATTCAGACAAGTATCTGTCTTCTGGTGGTACTGATGACTGTGTGATTGATCATCTTAATTTTGTACAAAAAGCGGCAGCATTTTTTAGTACCAGCATCATTTGCATGACTGATCTTGATAAAAACCAGCTCATTAAGTTAGGTGTTCCAGAAGAAAAATGTACCATAGCAGCAAATGGAGTGGATACAAACTTCTTTTATTATTCTCAACCTAAAATAAATAGCAGAAAGTTGCTCTTTTTAGGCAACATGTTTTATCCACCAAATCGTAAAACAGCACAGCTTATTATCGAAAATGTGATGGGTGATATTGACGCCGATCTCATATGTATCGGAATGGCTGAACAGGAGTTCATTGATACCTATTCAAGCCATAATGTGAAGTTTGTAGGCGGCGTTGATGACATAAGACCATATTTAGAAATGGGTACTATTGCTGTTGCACCGATCTTTGAAGGCTCAGGTATGAGAGTGAAGTTTCTAAACTTTGCTTCAGCAGGTATCCCAACTGTTAGTACAAACATTGGTATATCAGGCTATCCCGAAGAGATTGCAATAATAGAAAATGACATTCATAGCTATAAAGAGTTGATTCTCAAACTGCTCAAAAACCCAAGCCGGTTATTGGAACAAAGTAAAAAAGCTAGAGAAATAGTTGAAAAACAATTTAGTTGGGAATCAATTGCCGCAACGGTTATAGATGTGTACGAAAAAGCTAAAGCTCAAAATAAACCTGTCTCTCAAACACCAAAATCTTGGCAGTTAGGTAGCTATGCAGTTGTTTCTCAAAAGAAAGCACCTTTACCACTATGGTTAGAGGAAGAAGAGCGAACCAAAATTCAAAAATCAGAACCGAAGTATGTATATCTCTCCAACAAAGAGGTGGAAAGTAATGAATCATGAAAAAAGTACTCGTTACCGGGGGTGCAGGGTTTGTCGGATCACAACTTGTAGAAAAGTTATTAGCAAAAAACTATTCAGTTGTTGTCGTTGATAATCTCAGTGTGGGTAGAATCAGCACTATTCCAAAACATAAAAAATGCACATTTTATGAGGCATCTATCAGTAATTATAAATTACTTGAAGAGGTATTTCAGAAAGAAGGAAAAATCGATGCAGTTATTCATTTAGCAGCAATTCACTATATTCCGTACTGCAATGATCATCTTATTGAAACAATTGAAACGAATGTGTCAGGTACCATTAATGTATTGATGTTAATGCAGGCATACTCGATACATCGAATTCTTTTTGCATCATCAGCTGCTGTATATGCTCCAAACAGTACTGCATTGAATGAGGAGTCACTTGTCGGGCCAGTTGATATTTATGGTCACTCAAAGGTTATGGGTGAGCAAGTGATAACTAATTTATGCAAACTTTTTGCTATTGATTATACAATTTTGCGACTATTTAATGTGTGTGGTAAGAATGACTTAGTCCCTCATTTAATTCCCAGTATTCTTGATCAAGCAAAAGTTAGTTCATCAATAAAATTAGGTAACTTAACTACCAAAAGAGATTTCGTAAGAAAAGAAGACGTCGCCGAAGCTTTTATAGCAAGTTTGGAAAGTGACGAAGCACTCAATGAAGTTTTTAATGTGGGAACTGGAATATCAATTTCAGTGGGTGAGGTTGTTGAGTTGATTAAGTCAAACATAGATCACGACCTGCAAGTGGAGTCTGTAGCTCAGAAACAGAGAAAAGTAGATGTAAACATACTGAATGCTGATTCAAGCAAATTAAAGAAAATGGTGGGATGGCAACCAAAACATACAGTAGCAGAATTTATTGAAGAGGAACTACAGTAATATGCAAAATCAAGACGTATATACCGAAGAAATTAATGGGAAAATTTATGTTTTTACACTAGATGACTCAACGATACAAATATTTGAAAAGCCAGACGGAGATCAGCAGTGAAGACAAAGCATGTATTTATTGAGGGATTGTGGGGTGTGGGAAAGAGTACTCTAAAAAGTAAACTTCCGGAACTGGGATACTCAATGGTATCAGAACCAGACCACACCGTTGCTGACAGTGTAACTCTTGAAGGTGATGAGCTCTTTTTTTCTTGGTACAAAGCAGCGTTTGCACAAAAGCTGTTAAATCATGCATGTATGCCTGGGAACTATGCATTTGAAAGAAGTTTTGCCTCCACTCTTGCATTTTATGAAGCAATGACTGGAAAGAGTCATGACTACTTGACCAAAATGCATCTCGATGAAAATGAGTGGAGTCACTATCGATCTGCTGACGCTCAGTGTTTGCTACTCAACTTTTCACCTGAAGGTTATCAGCGAACCAGAGCTCCGTATTTAGAGGACAGACAGATGAGATTATTCTTAGAAGAGAATCCTCATTTAATCTTTTCATATCAAACTATTTTGCATGACTATTGCAATCTACTGTTCGGTGAAAATGATGTGCTTGAAATTCAAGTAGGGAGTGACGATGGCTTTTTTTCTAAAGAAGATATTTTGAGTCAGGTAAGTAAAGTATTAGAACAGAAAAACTAGTTATGATTGAAAATTTTCAGCGTATTCCTCAAACTTATAATGGGACCGGTCTAGATGGTAGCGGAAAAAGCACACAGACAAGTTTATTAGCGGAAGCATTGAGAAATCAGGGACATGATGTGGTTACAACAAAGGCTTACCATGATGAACATAAGCAAAGATACGGTTCGATCATCTCAACCCTTGCAACGAGTGGTGAGATTGGTAACATCATGTTGACTATGATGTTCAAGGTTTTTGAGCGTCAGCAGCTTAATGTAACGCTAAACGCTGTGAAAAATGGTAGTGTTGTGTTGACAGATCGTTGGGATGAAGGCTTTGAAGCGTATCATAGACAAAAAGGTTTTGCATCGCAGTATCCAAAAATTCGCAGCGTAATTTCGGGACTTGGGTTTGGTGGATATATACCCAAACAAACATTTTTTTATGATCTCCCCTACGAAGTTGCCCAAGAGAGAATGGGCGTGCGTGGTACACCAGATGCCTTTGATGCAAGAGGACGAGAATATCATGACATGATGCGAACTGGGTTTCATCAGTTAGCTGCTGAGAGAAACTGGGAAATTGTAGATGGCAGATTACCCATAGATGAGATTCACTTATTAGTTGCTCAGGCAGTTCTTGCAGATTTATAGCATTGTTATTGACTGGAAACACTTGAAAAACCAAGTGTATTCTGTTATAGTCCCTCGTTTGTGATATTCTAGATAGTAATGAAAAAATAGCCCTTTATGGATCTATTTTATATGTATGAGTGAAAAT
The DNA here is from genome assembly GCA_964556485.1 of uncultured Pseudomonadales bacterium. Lineage (GTDB taxonomy): Bacteria > Patescibacteriota > Microgenomatia > UBA1400 > PJMF01 > CG1-02-43-31. The sequence goes on from CAZKVV010000001.1 coordinate 44,764, forward strand.
TTAAAAAAAGAAAAATCACTTAAAGTTCCTTTTTCGATACCTGAAATTGAGGGTCGTCCAGAAGAGGAGATTTTGGCTAAAATTGTTGGAGAATATCCGCTTGTTGGTGAGTATCAACCAACAGTGATTAAGCAGTTTAGGTCAGGTGATGGTCGAGTATACAATGTTTTCTTAATTCACATTAATGGTGAACGTTTTGATTTTTTTGTAGCAAAAGGTGTAGCTAATGAGAAAACTGACATCAAACTTGAGTGGCTAATTCTAAAAATGTTGCAGGATAGCAAAGCTTTTGTTCCTGTTCTTCTGATTCCTGAAGTTCAACCAGAAAATTATATGTTAGTAGATTTTATTGAAGGCCAGACAGCAAGAGAAGCAATAGAAGGTGGTGCAGATAAAGGAGAGATCTTTTCAAAAATAGGTGAAGCTTTGCAAACAATTCATAGTGTAGAAGCACCAAAATTTGGAGATTTAATCGAAGACAACTCTCAGCAGTGGATTGATACTGTGCAGCAGGCATTTACTAAAAAAATGACAAATTCAGCCGATGAAGTAGGTGCAGACATACTTGAAAAGTCTATAGCATTCTTTAACGAAAGAAAGCACTTACTTGAAGCTGATGGCCAAGCTGATCCTATCATCATGCATCGAGATATTTATATGGAAAACTTTATCTTGGAAAAGGATACTGATTATATCTTTATGATTGATTTTGGGTTGGGAAAGGGTGGTAGACCATTGTTTGACCTCGCCAAGTTTTATATTTGGGATATGTATGAAGATTCTGATCAACAGGCCAATTTTTTGAAAACATATTCACTCTATAATCCAAAAGATTCAGAACAGGTAGAATTATTATCTTTATACATTTTGGTCGAGTTATTTGGAATGATAGCTTATTTTAAAAACTCTGATAAAGAGCTAGCGAATCACGCTCGAGGTGTATTGATTGATTTGCTCGCTGGCGAAGGACATATTACAGATGTTTTGCATGCATTCTTACAACAAGAACAAAATGGATAATTGGCACAACATTTACAAAGAAAAAGCGCAGGAATACGAATATTACAAAATTCATGAGTCACATGAAGATATGGCTCAGATACGTGACGTACTCCAAAAAGCAGGCTGCAAGACTGTATTAGATGTAGGTGTTGGAGCTGGAAGAAATGCAGTGTTTTTAGCTGAAGCTGAATTTTCTGTTTGGGGAATAGATCGAGCTCAAGCTGGTTTAGATTTAGCCAAGGCTACGGCAGAGCAAAAAAAACTAACACTCAATTTGTTACGAGGTGATGTATATGACGCACTACCATACAAGGATGCATTTTTTGATGCAGTCATCAGTGTTCAAGTTCTGCAACATAATACCCACGAGCACATTCAGAATGCCATATCAGAGATATATCGCATTTTAAAGCCTGGTGGGGTTGTTTTTGTGACGGTGTGTGGCAGGTATTCAAAAGGAAAAGTAAGACATTGCCTGGTGAAAACAGCAGAAAAAATTGCCCAGCAAACCTATGTTCCTAGAATTGGAGACGAGGCAGGACTAACACACTACATTTTTACAAAAAAACAGTTGCTTAGTGATTTTAAGCAGTTTGAAACTCAAAAACTTTGGAAAGATTCTAGAGATTACTACTGTTTACTCGCAAAAAAGCCAGACGAAAAACTTAATTAGAGAATGAACTCAATTAACTCTTTATATCAACTTTGATACCTGGACTCAT
>CAZKVV010000001.1:46587-214034 GCA_964556485.1 uncultured Pseudomonadales bacterium
TTAGCGAGTTTTGGCATGAAGGCTGGAGTAGTGACCAATGCGTCAAACTCAAAAATGCCGGCTTCAATTTGGGCGATAAGCTCGTCAGTGACGACTTCAACACGAATGGTCTTTCCAGTGCTGTGTGGTAATACGACTTTACCAATGGCACCAGGTTCCTTAACTAAACCGTCAACGGTAATAGTTCCTTCAAATTTAGAGTAAGAGAGTTTTTTAACCATCTCAACAGCTGAAAAGGCATCGTATGTTCTGGTTCTATCAACCAATGAACGCACAGTTGTGTACTTTTTGCTGCGAGCTTTGTTGTTTTTCTTAACAACCTTTACCTCTGCGGCTGAATCGGCTGCAACTTCGGCAGACTCTACCACTTTAACTGTTGTCTCGGTCTGAGACATGTCAGTGTTTCTTTTTGTTGATCCCATATATCTCCTTAATTCTGCTCAACGCAGGGTATAAGTACAAATGATACTACTACGTAATTATTCGGTGGTTTTTACACCCATGCTGCGGGCTGCACCCTTGACTGAGTTAATAGCTGAGTCAATATTCTTTGTGTTCATGTCTGGCATTTTTTCTTCTGCAATTGCACGAACTTGATCGGCGGTAAGTGTTCCCACAAACTCACGACCAGTTTTAGCACCACCAGCTTTGAGCTTAAGTACCTGTCTGATCATTGCTGAAACTGGAGGCAGTTTAAGTTCGTACGTGAACGATCTGTCTTGGTACACAGTAATTTCAGCAGGAATGGTTTGACCTTTTTTGTCCTGTGTAGCAGCATTGTATTGCTTAAGGAAGTCCATCATGTTGATACCAGCTTGACCAAGAATAGGTCCGACTGGAGGAGCTGGAGTAGCGGTACCAGCTGGAAGGTTTAGTTTGAGAACATTGATGATCTTTTTTGCCATATTAGACTTTCTTTACCTGGAGGAAGTCGAGGGTCACTGGTGTCTCACGACCAAAAATGTTGACCAACACTTCAACTTGTCCTTTTTCTTCATTAATTGCGTTAACAGTACCAAGGAAGTCATTGAACGGACCTTCGACAATGCGAACGGCCTCACCCTCGACGTAATCAGCTTTGAACTGAGGAGTCGATTGAGTCATGTACTTCATGATAGCTTTAACTTCGTGTTTTGGAAGAGCAGTTGGCTTATTACCGACACCAACGAAACCCGTAACTCCTTGAGTAGTGCGAACGGCTAACCAAGAGTCGTCTGTGAGCTCCATTTGGACCAACATATAACCTGGGAAAATCTTTTCATTAACGGTTTTTCGAGTGCCGCGCTTGATTTGAATTTTTTCTTGAGTTGGAATGAGGATAGATAAGATCTTGTCAGTAAGGTTGAGGGTTTCAGCACGCTGCTTGAGAGCTTCAGCAACTTTGTTTTCATGACCAGAGTAAGCATGGACCACATACCAGCGGGCATTGCGGTTTTCAGCTTCAGAAATAGTGATGAGGTTAGGTGTTTGTACCTTAACTTCTTGCACTTCTGGTGGTGTGTGTTGTTGATCTGTCATATGTTGTAGGCAGTTAAACTATTCTCCCGAGTAACGTAGCGAATACAAAGTCTAATACTCCAATGTACAAACCGATGATAATACTCACTACAAGCACGAGTAGGGTATTGGTTTGGGTCTGCTCTCTTGAGGGCCAAGATACCTTCTTGATCTCTCTGACCACTTCCCGTAAGTACTCAGCAGGTTTGAACATAGGGAAGTATTGTAACAAATAACATCAAGATTTGAAATACCCGGGTTAAGATTGTCCTGAAGTGGGGGCCTTTATACCTTTTTGTTTCATTCTTTCAAGCATGGAAGAGCTTGGAGTACTGGCGGTTGGCGAAGTCATATTCCGTGCAGTAGTTGGGGAAAGAGTGATTGCCGGCTGTGTTGTGGGAGATGAGCTTGTTGGTTGAGTAGCAACTTGTGGGGTTGGCACGTTTATAGTGGTTTGCACAGCAGCCTGAGCTTTTTCCACAGGTGTTGGATGCATTGGAGGCTTTTGTGTAGGTCTGCTTGTTGTCGGCTTGCTACTGCCGCCACGCTTGCCAAAGAGACTTTTGATAACAAGTGCCAACAAAGCTAGGAATAATAATCCCAAACCACTACCGATAACAATTAAAGGAAGAGCAGACTCTGGTGTTTGTAGCATAGATTTGAGCAAGTCGAGTGCGGTTTCATCTTCTGGAACAACATTTTCAGTTGGTTGGGCAGCTGGGTAGATGGGGGTTGGTGTGGCTGCTTCATCTAGTATTGCTGAAGTGGTCGCAGCTGGATTGGCAGATGCAGCTGGAGTTGCTGTTTTTGTTGTAGTGGTAGTTTTATCATCAATTTCAGAAGTATCGCCTTTTGGAGCAGCACCGTACGTTTTGGAAACACTGCTGACGGTTTCTGGTGTACATGAAGTACTACTTGGGTTTGTAGCCAGGCGGCAACTTCCCATATAACAGCGGAGATTTGTTGCACAACCTGCATTGCTAGTACATGAGGCATTACAACTGGCAGCAAGTTGTTGTCGTTGTGTTTGAGTGAGTGCTGCACAAGTGGTGCTTTGAATGTTTTCTGGGCGGCGGCACTGGTTATTCCAACAACTAAGGCCTGCTGCGCATTCGGTAGTATCGGCACAGTATTGATTGCAGGAGTAGTTTGGTCCCGCGTTAGCGACCGCACAGTTAGCATCGGTTGGGTTGGTGGCTAAACGACATCTTGAGCCATTTCCCACACTGTAACAGCGCTGATTAACGCCACATTGGGAATTACTGGTACAACTGGTATTACAACTAACAACTCTGACACCGCCGGTTGCTGGTGTAGCAGTTGGACTTGGAGAAGGACTAACTGAAGGTGAAGGAGAAGGCGAAACTGATGGCGTTGGTGAAGGACTTCCTGCAGGATTTACCACAGTTAATACCAGACCTGACACATGCATGAGTTGGTCTGTGGGTGGATTACTGTTATGAGTAGTAACAATGGAATGTTCTCTGTCGAAGTTAAACTCTATGGTGCCAGCTCTGGTTGGAGTAAAACCAATTTTTAAGAATGAAACGTTGGTAGTAGTTGAAAAAGATTGACCAATCTGTGCTGGTAGTGCTAAAGCGCCAACGAGGAAGCCGTCTGAGGTTCGCTCAATCTGAGTACTTGCAGATTGCAAACCAGTTTGCGTAATGACATCTGCGGTCATGGTGTTGAATACATTGGTGACGACGTTAAACACTACTTGTACGCCATTGGTCAAGGTTCCGTTAGTATTGACGGCAAGTACAACCTCAACAGGTTCACCAACTTTGAGGCGTTGACCTGTCATTGCTTGATAGGAAATTTCAACTTTGCCATCTGCAACGGATGCTTGTTGGCGAATATCTTGGGACTCAGAGAGAGGTTGTTGTAGTAAAAGCAAGCCCACGACACTGATAGCGATCACCAAAGTAGCGAAAAGTGCGGTTAAAATTGAAGGTGACTTGAGGAATTTTTGGGTTGCTTTTTTCATGCCTTTTCTAATATATTACAATTTTTAATTTGGATCTTTAGTTCAATATTGAGAACGCTCGAGCCATAATGGAATAGTCGCGGATATCGACTGCATCGTCACAGTTAATATCTGCTGCATACTCAGTTCTATCTGTAAAAAATTCTTGACTCAAAATAGAGTAGTCCTCGATGTTAACAGTGTTGTCACCATTGAGGTCTGCATTCTCAGCACAGACTTCGATTGGAACTACAACCTCTATTGGATTGTCGTAAGGTGGGGTTGTCATATGAGCTCTCGAGCGTAAATCCTGAGATTGTGATAATAGCTCATCCTGAAACAAAAAGAACAACCCAAGCATGCCAGAAGCGATCATGATAATACTTAAACCGAGTAAAAAAGAATCTATATTTGAAAAGAGATTTTTAAGTGCAGAAGTAGGCGAATTTTGCATGTTCAGCTTTCATAGTAGCGCTTTTTTTTTATAAAAGCTAGTCGACTGTTTTGTCTTTTCCTTTTGAACGTTTGCAGTCAATGTTACAATGTATCGAAACGCGAATTAAAGGAAAAATAACTATGAGTGGAATTGTGCGAAAAGCAATTATTACTGATGCAGGTTTTGCAAGTCGATATCTGCCCATTACTAAGACAGTGCCAAAGGGCATGCTGCCTCTGGGTAACAAACCAATCATGCAGTTTGTAGTCGAAGAATGTGCCGAAGCCGGGATTGAAGAAATTATTATTGTTGCAACCCCAGAAGGTAAGCCAGTGTACGAAGACTATTTCAACAATAATGTAAATAGAATTCGCAAACAGCTTGCTGCCCAAGGTAAAGAAGATAGGTATGAGCCCGTTCAGCAAGTGCTCAACTTCCCAAAAATAGTGGTGATTACTCAAGATGAGAGTTTGCCCTATGGTAATGGTTCCCCAGTCGCTTCTGCTCAAAGATTTGTTGAGGGTGAAGAAGCGTTTTTAGTTATCTATAGTGATGATGTCATTTTTGGTGCGCAAGGTGATGCTAAAACTATGGTTGATTTGTATGAAGCCAACAGAGATGTAGCTGGCATCATTATGTCCCAGGAAGTTCCTGTGGGTGTAGTAGATAAATACGGCATTATTACCTTCAAAGATGGTTCTGAGACCGATCTTGATTTTATTGTTGAAAAACCAAGCCAGGGAACTGAACCATCAAGACTCGCGTCCTACGGTCGGTACTTGTTAACTCCACAGATTTTGCAGTTTTTAGCTCCAAGTAATACTGGTCTCGACAATGAACTCTGGACGGTAGATGCCATTACCCAAGTTGCCAAAACCAAGCGAATCTTGGTTGGTCATACCAAAGGTGAGTGGTTAACAACCGGCGATCCAGAGAACTACTTTAAGGCACATCTTAAATTTGTCTTGGAGAACGAGAAATATGGTCAAAAGGTGTCAGAATGGGTCAAAGAACTGAGCTAATTTGAGTTTTTTGATGCTATTTTGATTTATAAAGAACTGTTGTAAACTGTAGCTATTGATTAATCGAAAGTACTTTAAAAGACAGTCCTGTGTGAGAGGTCGAAGAGTTTTCCTGAACGCTTTGAAAATGGGTTTTTTATAGATTGTCGATGTGCTCCGTGGAGCACAGAGCGTCTTACCCACCTGGTTCCTACGGGAATCGTTCACCTCTCACGCAGGGCTGTTTTTGTTGATTTTTTTCTCTTGAGATTGTGATTTGATTTTCGATATAGTAAACTACACACCTCGTTTGTGGTGCACAAATGTGCCGAAGTGGCTCAGTGGTAGAGCACCTTCTTGGTAAGAAGGGGGTCACGGGTTCAATTCCCGTCTTCGGCTCAGAGTCTGAACTAAATGTGAATGCCAGCACTCTTTTTAGAAAATGGTATAATTCAGACGTTCAATATTTCTCAGCTAGAGAAATTAACCTTGCCAGGTTACTCAAGTGGTCTACGAGGGCAGACTGTAAATCTGCTGACATACGTCTCCGTAGGTTCGAATCCTACACCTGGCACCAGGCTTAAAAGAGCATTGGCGCCACCTTAGCTCAGCTGGTTAGAGCGGCGGTTTTGTAAACCGTAGGTCCGGGGTTCGAATCCCCGAGGTGGCTCCTCATTTACGATTCCGATGGGCTTTGGTATAATACCCATCTCTGAAAGAAAGATATTATGGCAAGTAAGAAAAAAGGTCCAAGACAATCAACAGGTTTAAAGTGCTCTGTTTGTAGTGCATTTGGATATATTACTGACTTCAATAAGAACAACGAACAACTCAAGAAGCAGCAAGGCGAGGGGACATTTCCTCTTAGCAAATACTGCAAGGTTTGTCGAAAACACACCGATCACAAGCAGTCTAAAAAACTCAAGTAAGCTTTCCGAGCACCTCAAGTATATGTTGCGAACCATGCGTAAGCTTGGTAGGTAGTTTTGATGCCGATTTCATGGCAGATTCAACCCAAGATTCTTGCTTTCCTTTTGTTGAAAGCAAACTTTCGATTTGTAATGCTATCGAATCGACAATGGCTCGTCTGGAAATGCCGTTTTGTGCAAAAAACGACTGGATGTTTTCTTCCCAAGGCCCCCATTCTGCAAGCGTAAGTAGAAAACTACCCGAAGCGGCTGCATCATATGCCATGTCGCCCGAAGGCTTGGTAATGAAACCATGCGCCCAAGGAAAGCCATATTTGATGAGTTTTTCATTAGCATCCACGATTTGTGGATGGTACAAAACTCTTATAGGTGCATTTTCATCCTCTTCACTAAATATTGGGACATGATGCTTTTTCGCTAGATCGAGCACATTTTTGTATATATCGTCGTGGGTGGAGCAATACACCAGTAATTGTATGATTTGGGTTTTCTTTCTGAGTAGGGGAAGCAATTGTTCTAGGATAGTTTTAATTTCTTGTTTGTTAGTCCCCAGTCCTCCAGTGGTAATGCAGAGTCTAAGTGGTCCATTGCGGTAGGGATGTTTTTTTTTGCCTGCAGCAAGAACTCGAGGATCAATTGGTGCACCAGTGACACAAATGTGTTCTGGTTTTGCCGCGACACCCAACAACTTTGCCTTTTCAAGAAAATCCATTTTGGTGTGTTCATCAAAAACGCAATAATACATGGTGTCACGGTAGGAATTGAGAACATACTCTTCGCGGACGTGTGGATCGGTGACAACTTGGATGACCGTTTTTCCTTGAGATGCCAAAATATTGCCTGCAGCAATATGCAGACAAAGCACCGGATGTTTGATTGCTTCTGATAAATAGAGTAGCGGTGGAGTAATACTACCTAAAATGGGAAGTTTTTTTCTACCAAAGGTATCAATAAAGTCTTTAACGATTTTGAGAAGTGAGTTTCTGGCAATGGTTTTGCCAATTTCTTCAGTTAACACAATCGATTTCCAATCTTTTTTGGAAACATAGTTGGTTGGATCAACAATCCAGGCTTTATGTGGGTCAACACGGTCTCCCCAGGCAGCGGTTGCAATGGCTAGGGCCATGGAATAATGAGCGCGGGAGAAGACGACATCTGGAGTTGTGTCATCAGCAGGATAGCCATGCATGTCTTTGAGGTCTTCTTTGTAGGAACTTGAGACAGTGATTATTGGAACTTGGGTTGTGGCGAGGTAGTGCTTGTCTTGTTCAAGCGTTTTAATTAAAAACGGATCAAAAAGTTCGGGCATGTACTTAGTATATACTGCCGGAACGATTTGTGTTTACAAATTGATCTAATTGTGTGGACTGCATGGTCCAAAAAAAGGCGGCGAGTAAACTCGCCGCCAAAATATAAAAAATCTACAGTTATTCTTCCTCAATACTTTCTGGTGTTTTTTTTGCCTTTTTCTCGCGCCGGTACATGGACACAAAGAAAGGCGTGCCAAATACCAGTGCCACACCACCAACGATCGTCCAAATGGGGCTTTGGACAACTGAACCAAATATGATCGATGCCACGCCACCTACCCAAACGAGCAGTAGGCTGTTGGCAAGCCTCTTTCCTGGAGTCATTCGATCAAACACAATCTGACTGCCTTTTGTAAGGCGTCTGGTAATGCTTAGGCCAATGCCCAGCATTAGCATTACGACAAATCCGCCGCAAATAGACCAGAGTACCGGGACAATCCCGAATGCTCCAGCCTCTGAGGCGAAAAAAAACAGCAGGCCTCCAAGAAAAGCTAATGCCCAACTCTTCATTTTTTGAACCTCCATTTTTTACTGCAGACTTATTAAAGACCATACTTAAGTGCAGCATGCAAAGATTGCATGGTATTACTCAAGCAAAGTTGTGTGTATTATAACACAAAAAACAAATGTTATGGGACTAGTTTGGTTGTATGCAGGCATGCCCTCACCGTGCTACTTATTTAGGATTTCGCAGACCACTTGCTCGAGTCCTCAATTCAGCTATCTCTGATTCTATTTCAGCAATTTTTTCTTGTAATTCAGAGCTCATTTCTGTCGAGTTTAATAATTTTCGGCTCGCTTCAAGTTCTGTTTCTGACGCTTTCACATATTCTTCATATTCAGCGTTACCCATGGCTCTATGTCCCTGAGCTTCGCGTGTAGCCTCTTGGGCTTGTATGGATTTATCAATAGCCTTTTCCTTTTTTCCTTGCAGCATAGCAAGTTCTGCGTCGGCTTTTTTATAGGCAGCTTTTTCTTCTTCATTTTGTGCTTTTAGCTCCCATTTTTGTTTTTTCTCTTTAGCCTTTTTTTGTAAATCACTGGCTTTTTGTCTTCGTTTTCTAATTTCGTTATCTTTTTTTTCTTTTTCTCTAGCAATTTTTTCCTCAATCTTTTGTTGTAATTTTGGAATTAATACCGTTTCGATATGCTCGGCTTTTTGTTCGTTTGACATAACTGGCGGAGTAGTTACGTCTAGTGCGAGTCTGCGACTGTAGATGCGAACCTTTTTTTCTGGTAAGTGCAGGTAGATTGTTACACTTGGGTCTGATGCGTGAGATTTGTCGACTATTCTTGCTGCTTCAATAGCTGAGCCGCTGCTGACTTCAATTTGTGATCCTCGAGGACTTCCATTGTGTGCAGAAATGTTGGGAAAGCCACTTCCAATACTAATAGTTCCAGCAGAATGTACCCCTGATATCTGATTAACACCTCCTATAGAAACCACATTTTTCCCCGTAAGTTTTCTTGCAAATTGCAATTCAGAATCAAAATCGACAACTTTGGTTGGGGAAATTATTAGCGTGCCATCTTGCACATAGCAGTGCAGTGGTGCGGTCGAATCTGTATTCAGCGCACAATCAGCAGGTCTGGCAGAGTCAATGATAAGTTCAATCGGGAAATCACCAACTACACATATTTCTGCTACGCCAGCTAATTTTTCTGGAGAAATCAGTGTTTCAGTTTTTGGCTCAGCTGCTCTTGAATCAGGTGCTGGTTTAGGCGTATCTCCATCACCGCCTGATTTGCTAAAATATTTCAGTAATCCTGATAATTCAATCATGCAACTTATGCTACAGAACTAATTGGTTATATTCAATTGGCTATTAGAAAAATTCGCTATTTCTGCAACTTGCTCTTAAATTTTTCTCGAAGCTCGAAGACTGATTCGAAGGTTGCTTCACATTTCATTAATGAAATATATGTTCCATTTCCAAATAGACTGTCAAGTAAGTTAGCCGCAGCTGCAATTTTTGTATGGTCTTTCCTAGCTTCATTCAGTTTTTTAAGTAATAGTTGTCTATCTTCTTCATTCAGTTGGTTTAATAAATCCAAGAAGATATCAGCTGCAATAATATCAGGTGTTTGCAAAGCTAAAACATCTATAGTTTCACCTTCATTTTCGCGCTGTTTCAAAAAACATAGAAAGGGATTTGCAAAAAAACGATTGTCTTTAAAGATAACCTTGTCATCCCGATACCTACCATTTTCCGCAAAATAGTGAATTTTCTTTTCAAATCTTTTTGAGTCTTCAGTAAGCATTCCTTCAGACACTAGCTTTTTGACAAAGAGATACGAATAGTACTTGGCAATTGCTTCTTCTAGAAACCATCCATAATCAGATTCACCAGTCCTTGATAGATCGAAACCTCTTCGAACATAGATGGCAGTTTTTGGATTGTAAGCAATAACTTGTTCGCCTAATGAATGATACATTTCTTCTGCGATTGCCCAGACATGATTGTATTCTGAGTATTCTTTTTTTAAAACCACGACGTTTCCATATAAAACACTCGAAAAGCCCATAGAATCTTCAACAAATGCTGAACCAATGGCTCGAAGTTCTTCATCAATAATGGGCGTTTGATCTGAGTTAACAAACACAACAGGCTTTGGTAAATCATCAGAAATAATGCCTTGTTCTTTCAAAAAATCGGTATATCTATCTTCAATAGTTTGTAATGATTCGGGAGTCGCTGCTGAATGCTCCTGGAGAATTGTTTGCACTTTTATTGCAAATTCTTGCCAGGTATTGGTAACTGCTCTATGAGAAAAAAAATCAAGTTCTTGGCCACCAAATGGAACTAGTCTTGCATCAAACTTATTTTCAAGCATATGTGTGAGTATAATCTAGCTATGTTAAAAGACACAACACCGCTGATGCTTGATGATTTTTTTGGCAAGCAGCGGGGAAAAAGAGCAGGGCTCCAACAAACAAATCTTGAAATCCTTTTTAAGGAAAATCTTGTAAAAAGCATTTTGGAGAAGTTTCATCGCTTGCTTAAGCATCCCCAATCTCAATCTCTTCCTGAAAATCCATATTTGGATAAGTCAGATAACAACAGATACATACAAGAAATTGGCGAATATGATGAGGGTCAGACAGCCGTGGATGAATATAATCAATCACATCCTGATGAAACTAAAATCAACTTTATTGAAGATGGAAACTGCAATATAGGATGGAAAGTTCATATTAATGTCCATCCAAAGGACGTAGTCTTTGTATCAGGGTACTTAAAAAATAATGGATATAGGCATAAATTTCTGCATGGCGGTGAAATAGATTCAGGAAAAATATTTACCATTTATATTGGAGATTATACTTTAGCTCGAACTCTAGCAAAAACCCTAAGTAGTGAGTTGAAAAACTACCTATGCAAGCCAGTGGTGAAAAATGAGATTGAGTTAGCCCCTGGAGTAGTAGGGAGATTTGTTGCTCCTAAGCATATAGTCAATGATTTTCATCCATATGGAAGCGCTGGATTTTCGTGGAAAAAAGAGTTCCAAACTGAACTTGCATCGCTAGTTATAAGAAAACCACCAGATTATGACGAGCAAATAAAAAATCTGCGTGTGCGAGCTGAAAACGAGTCTTTTTCTGCGCTACTTTTTCAATTTGGCAGCTATTTTTATGACACCGAAAATCGGTTGTAATTTTTTTTAGTTGTAACCAATTTGCTATGTTATAACCAATTTGTGATGATCTCTCAATTTCAGATCAACCATACGTTCGCCTGATAGCATTCAGGCTTCGAAGTTAGCTTTAATTGATTCTGGCAAGTCATCTTGTCGTTCTCTAAACACGCGATAAAAATGGTATCCAAAAAAGATGAGTGTTTGCAAATCTCTTTCATCCTTTATTTTTTTTAGAAAAAATCAAATCATATAACCCGTCCTGATTTGATAGAATCTTATGTTTAAGTTTTAAACATTCTTCTCCGTGCGCAGAACCACTCTGGCTTGATTTCACTTTGTTATATAGATGTGAAATTGAATCAGGAGCAACCGGTTTTTCTTTCGCCTTCATCGCAGACGCGAATAGTACTAAGACCACAGTTTTTAAACCTTTTTGTCTGTTTTTGGATGCCATTTGATATTTACGTCATTGGGATCAATTTCAACAGCTATGCCTAATGATCTTAAATCGAAAGGACTCCATTTATTAGGCGCAGAAATAACTTGTTTTTTTCTTTCATCTATTTCTTCTTGAGTATGATGATTTGATCCAACAAAGAATGACCCTTGTACACCAATGTTTCCATTCCTCATTTGGATTGCATGCAATCTATAAAAATAACTGGCGCTTGGGCCGTATTGAATTCTTGCTTCTTCAATGTGTTGTTCCTCATGTATTACAGTTTCATGAATGAATTCATCTGATATCCACCTCAAATGTTTTTGAAGCAATTTCCATGCTTCTAGGTACAATTCTTTATCCTTAAACCACAACGTTCCCTTCTGAAAAGTCTTTTCTTCGATTCCACTTTTTTCAATTTCCCACACAGCTTCTGGAATGAGATTATCGAGAATATTTTGTACTTGATATGGAAGAAAGTAACTCAAAGTAACTTCGTTTATTTGAACTGGGGGATTGGGTTGTTTTTCTAATTCAGACACATCTCCAATTACATCACATTTTTTCTACATTTAACAACGAAATAAGAGAATTGACATCCTTGACTCTCCTTGCTAATTGCTCTATTCTTGTTATCACATGTGATGTGAGGGAGAAATGTATATGCATTATGATGGATATGAAGCTGGTATAAGTCCTGAATCAATGGCCGTGAAATCTGCTGAATGGCTAAAATTAAAACTCGAGGCTGCAGGCTTTACCGTAACGTTAGAAGCAGAACCAGTAGGCAATACTCAAGTTGGAAATCTATTTGCCACAAGAGAGTTTTTTAAGGGCGGAGCACATCGTGTAGTAATTAATTTTAGTGCGCATGTTTCTGCAGGGCGTGCAATTGGGTCGGTTGTTGTTGCATTAAAAGGTATGGGTTGGGGAAGTGAACCAGCACCTCTGCATCCAATCGACTTGGAAAATGCTGATCATAGAAAAATGATGCTTTTATATGCAGATGACATCGAATTAGGCCTACAAGCAATTAAACCAGCATTAGATATCGATGACTTAATAGGTTCTAAAGGTAAGCAAATCACAGTAAATGTTCGCCCTGAATAAGTTTTTTTAATATTTTTTTTTACAACGATTTTTCTTGAGAAGAGTAGCCGGTAATTCCATTGCTGCACATGGTTGGGTAGGGCCAAGTGGAGGATGCTGGAGTCCATCCCTTACTTCTTAATAAGAATTGCTTTAAAGTTGCCATAAATAAGTTGGAACAAAAATTTTTTGGGAATGTGAGGCAGTACTCTAACTAGATACAAAACAATATCTCTAGTAAGTTTTAGAGCAGTATTTAGAAATGGTAGTTCCTTAAATAATCCATTTTTTTTATCTGCTTTTAAATCAATCAATGAGTCAAATAAATTTCCCATCGCCACTCCTTTTTTAGACCATCTTTTAAATTTATGTAAATCATCTTCTTGCGCCTCACTAACAAGAAGTAAGGAAATTAGAAATTCCATTGTCAAAGCACCTTCAACCGCAACATACTTGGAATATTCTTTAGGATTGCTTGCATTTTTTACTTTCTCTGTAGCATAAAAAAGCAACTTTCCATCGATTTTCGCCCTTCTTTTTCTTTTATCATCAAAGGTTGCGATATGATTTCTTACAGCACTAAATTCAGCATTCTCAAATTGTTGATCAGCTTCAGAAAATAATACTGCAAGAATATAATCTGCAAAATCTTTTCTTTTCATTTCATCACCTAGACCATCCAGATAATCATCACAATCTTTAATAACCATTGCTAAACAAGACTATAAAAAAGCTGTTTCTTCTAAATTCAGCTGGGGTATTTCAACACAAGCAATTTGAGCAGCAATAGAGCCAGCGTCGTAATACTGCTTTCTATGTCTCACATCAGGAGTTGGTAAAACTTTTATACATTCCTTTTCCATAAAGACGGGATTGTATCAAGGGAATGTAAGTTATTCAATAGTTCTGGGGTATTTGCAGGGTCTAGTGAACGATGCTAGAACTTATTATCAAATTTAAAGCCCCACTTTGCGAGCGGGGCTTATTTGTTGTGAAGTCTAGCGAACAAATTTTTTGTAAAAAATATCTCGCGTTAACACTGCTACTCCAGTAGAGGAGAGAGCAGATATTAGGGTGACTGGAATGGTTGGCATTCCGTACCCTTTCAGATAAACAGTTGTTACAATCAGGGCAACCAGCCACCCTAAAAGGGTTGCAATATCAGCAATTTTCTTTTTAGACATTTCACCATCTCCCTGATGTGATCTGAAAAAAAATTTTAAACTTCTAGTTATTTTAGCACAGAAAGTCAATATTATAGGATTTTGCAGGGACTAGTGAATGGTGTTGGAACCTATTATTCTATTTAATTGATAAGTAAAATACTACATATACTTTACAATTATCATTTTTAATATTACATTGTACATTACAATGAATAAAAACTTAGAACAAATAATCTTAGAAATAGCAGAAAATAAACTTTCATTTACTTCTAATGATATTCAAATCGCTACAAATAAAAGTTATTCACGTCAACACACTGCTCTCGTAATTAGAAAACTCCTCAAAAATAAAATGCTCTTAAAAACTGGATCTACAAGAAACGCTCGCTACTCACTTCCCCATAAAGCTCATATGCTTTTTCCTAATTTTAAAAAAAAATATCTCAACAAAAACCTAGAAGAAGATAAAATTTTTTTAGAATTTAAAGAGAAACTTCCTCAAATCAACACTCTTCCAGTAAATGCATATAGAGTGCTTAGATACACTTTTACTGAAATTGTTAACAATGCTATTGATCATTCCAGTGCTAAATATATTGATATCTATGTTTCATTTAACAATAATACTGTTGATGTAGGAATATCTGATAATGGAATTGGTGCATTTAAAAATATCATGAAAAAATTTGGCTATTCTTCAGAACTAGAATCAATTCAACAGTTATTAAAAGGTAAATTAACCACTCTTCCAGACTACCATTCTGGACAAGGAATCTTTTTTTCAACTAAAGCAACCAACTTTTTTGAAATTGATAGTTATGGATATAGACTAGTTGTTGATAACAATAAACCAGATATTGCACTCTTATCTACCTCTACAAAAAATAGAGGAACTAAAGTTACTTTTCAAATTAATACTAAAACTCCAATTGTATTAAAGGATATTTTTCTAAAATACCAAACAGAGGGAGTTGGTGGACCATTTGATACAACTCAAATTTCAGTAAAACTATATGCCTTTGGAACTGATTTTGTTTCCAGGTCTGAAGCAAAAAGAATACTGGAAAGACTAGAAGCATTTAATAAAATTATTTTAGATTTTGAAAATGTACATGGGATTGGACAGGCATTTGCTGATCAAATTTTCAGAGTTTTTCAAAAACAACATCCTGAAATTGAAATTGTAGCACTAAATACAAATGAAACCATTCAATTTATGATCGATCGTACAGAGGTGGAAAGTAATTAAACCACATTACAATTATATTACAATTATTAAATAAAATATTACAATTAATTGAGTTAGTGAAGGATGTTGGAATCAAAGTAACTTTATCAATTCAAATGTAATAACCAGTTATACTCAAATTTGACTCCTTCCAACTGGTCTGGAAAATGTTTTCTATAATAAATAATTGCATCCTTTAAGTATTTTGCGTTTTGAGGAAAAGAAAGTTTTCCTAAAGTATAATATGAACTTTCTCTAATCAATCTGTCTTTTGCATATAAATTTTTGTTCATTAATTGGAAAATATCTGACTTTTCTACAGCGTGTCTAAATTGATTTACAATTTCATGGAATTCTGGTATCGCTCCATTTCCCAAACAAGCATTACGTAATAAAACAGAGACAATAAAAATCTCTTCTTCCTTTTCAGTCTGCAACACTTCAGTAATTACATCAATAATTGCCTTAATACCCCACTCTTCAACCATTTTTCTTATAAAAAAAATACTCTGTTTACTATCTAGACCTATGTAGTCAATTTGATTGAAAAGTTGATCATGTACATCAGCTAATTTTTCATTTTTCATACTCATTATTGTAGCACCAAAAAATCAATCGAATAAAAACACTAAACTATTATAGGATATTGCAGGGCCGGGGGGATTCGAACCCACTCGAGAGGTTTTGGAGACCTCCATGCTACCATTGACATTACGACCCTATGCTTGTGGATTGTATCATTTTTTTGCCAGAATGTGGCATACTATACCCTGTAATTGTAACTTGTAGATGAGAAGTCGCAACTCAGTATATGTCATTTGCTATTACCGCTAGTAAAAAAATGACAGCCATACAAAAAATCACTTACTTTGGCTTGCCTTTTGGTCGAATAGCGACCAATGTGAAATTTTCACAAGATTCCCAAACTAGGAGTACCCTCAAAAAACTAACTGAAAACGCCAAACACAGAGGTTTGATTATTTTGGATGCTCATCCAGGTTTGATGGATATCATTAGTATCGCCGCAGGTTTGTTAAAGCAGGGGATTGTTTCATCGGTAATGGGGCCAGTTGCTGCGTGTTTCTATTATCATCCGGGATTAAGACGGCCTCTTTTTTCAAAATTAACCAAGGAGTCTTTTGAACTGCTACCTGTTTTTAGAAAAGAAGAGATGAACTACACCAAGCGTCATTTTAAAGATTTCTCAGGAACCAACCATGAAGAAAAAAGGCAGATAAATGGAAGGTATATTGTAGCTGCGCAAAAAGCTAAGTTGAAGCCTGGTTCTGCAGTGGTTTTTGCGCCATATGGAGGTGAACGTATTACGAAGCGATGGCTGAGAAAAGGGGTTTTTCAAGTAATCACACCTACAGATCCTCTTGTGTGTGCAATTTCTCGGTTTGATTTGGCTAAATGTCAGTACACCATTTTTTTATCGGATGTGTTTTTTTTACGGCAGGATCAATTAACGGTTGAGGGCGCACATCAAGTATTTGTTCGCAAATACACCATCCTACAGGCATGTTGCAAGAGAAACTACAGCTTGTTTCAGGAACGGCATCGCTTCATTAAAGACAAGCTTGTCGAACTTGCCACTCAGCATCTGTTTAAAGTTCCGCCAACACCAAATTAGCGTTCTGATTCTGCAGCAACAGAAGTGACCTCACCATGACCGGAGTACACAAAACTTGAGGCAGGATAGGAAAGTAATTTCTTAACAGATTTTTCCAACGCAACTGGACTGGAGTATTTAAAATCCGTGCGGCCGACGCCGTTTTTAAAGAGAGTATCACCCGAAAAAATCAGTGGTGGCTGTTCAGCTTCGACAGTCGCAATAAATGACACGCTGCCTGGAGTATGGCCCGGCGTTTCTACGGTAACCAATTGGCAATTTCCAAACGAAAAGGTGCTGCCTTCACTCAAAAAGTGGGTGGGAGTGGGGACGGGATCGGTTTCATGACCCACCCAATGTTGCGCGCTTTTTTGAGCATTTTTAATGAGGGGAATATCATTCTTGTGAAGATACACCGGCATATCATATGCCATGTACAATTCGAGTACTCCCAGCACATGATCAAAATGTCCATGTGTGAGCAATATGGCCGTGGGCTTGAGGGACAGTTGCAGCAATCGATCAATAATGGTTTGGCCGCTATCCGCCGGATCGATAATGACAGCTTCGAGTGATTCGGGACACCAGACAATGTAGCAGTTGGTATCGAGAGCCCCCAGGGTTAGTGTTTCAACTTTTGGTCTTTGCATATGTATGCCAGAGTATATACTACTAAGCATGGTGCTGTATTTCGACATTGACTCCACTTTATTTGATACACCTCGGTTTGCGCATCAACTTTTGCGCCCTCAATTGCTGGATTGTCTACAAGTAGCAGAAGAAGAGTTGCGACAAAGAGAACAAACCTACAAAGATACCCTCACAAAGACTACCGACTTTCTTTTTCCAGACTATTGTCGCGCTTTAGCAAGCGGATCTATTGAAAAAGAACAGCAACTGTTGGAACTCTACAGCAACCGCGAACTATATCAGCAGTGTTTATATCCAGAAGTGATTGAGGTTTTAACACAGCTTCAGCAGCAAAAAAGAGTATTGGGTATTTATTCTGAAGGATTTACGGAATTTCAACTCAAGAAGCTAGATTGTACCGATATCACTGTCTTTTTTTCACCTTCGCACATGCACATAGCACGCAGAAAGTTAGATGCTGCAGTTGTTTCTCAACTGAAGCCTGGAAGTATCGTAATTGACGATAATCTTGAGTATATTGAAGGCCTGCAAAATACTCCGGTCCATCCCGTTTGGATTAATAGAGTAGATGATGAAGTGCACTCATGGGCACGCACTATTCACACCCTCACAGAGGTGTTGGCTTTAGCACAAGAACATATGTTTTAGAGCAGAATTGTGAGTACCAGTTGAATGATTGGTCCTATTAAAGTTGATACTGGCGAAACGCCATTCCATGGAACTAATAGTCCGATGAGCAACAGTGAGCCATATCGGCGCATAAAAATTTCATATGCCAGCGATGTTTCTTTTGGCAAGAATGCACTTAAGATTTTTTGTCCATCAAGTGGGTACACCGGCAACAAGTTGAAAACAGCTAGCATCACATTGATATAGAGGGCATAAATAAGTGCTGGACTAATGAGCGCGACCATTTGATTTGATTCAGGCAAAATTTTGATAAGCATAGCAAGAATGGCAGCAAGCAGTAAATTGGAAGCAGGGCCAGCAAAGGAAATCAGGGCAGTGTCACGCTTTTGGTCTTTGAGATTGTATGGATCAAATTGAACAGGCTTTCCCCAGCCAAAGCCAATCAGTAAAATAGCAATTGTGCCTACAGGGTCCAGATGGGCGAGTGGGTTGAGGGTTACTCTGCCTTGATATCTAGGGGTGGGATCTCCCAATTTATCTGCCGCCCAGGCATGAGCAAACTCATGAATGGTGAGCGCAATTAGTAGGGCGCCAGCAGTGATAGCAAATAGGAGGGGGTTGGTAAAAAGATAGCTAAGCATCATAGATGGTTTCTATTATAGCAATGATTTTGCCCTTTGGAAAAACAAACTTTCGGTGATATAATCACACTCTGTTATGTCAAGCTTTGCTTTTAAATACCCACGTACTTCTCACACCGGCAATAGGGTTTCCCATGCCAAAAATCGTACCAAACGAAAGTTTCAGTATAACTTGCATACCGTAACCGTATTGCTCGATGGTGTTAAACAACGCATGAGAGTACCAACAAGAGTACTCCGCATGCTCAAGAAATCTGGTGCAACAACTCATTGGAAGAAGTCAGAAACTAACTAAATTAGCCTTGCGGTGATTATTTCTCTGTATCTTGATTAAATGCTGAAGGTGTTTTGCCTTCAACTTGTACTGTTTCAATACCAAGTTTTTTGCCTTCAACCTTAGTTGTAAGGATTTTCATCCGTTTTGCCCCTGCTTTTGTCGGGAGGTTTGTCCACACTGCAGGCCAAGGTTGGAGTGCTCGCACTGCTGCCTCAATCAAGTCTGCCAACGAACTATGAACTCTTAAAGCTCCGGCAAGTAATGGTGAAAGTTGCGTAGTAACTTCAGAAACGTCCGTAATTTCCAGTCCGTGCATGGCGGCACTGATAATTTCCCAAGGAATATATGCGTCCTCTTTGGCAATTCGTTTTGCGGTGACGGTAGGAGAGTCAGCGGGTTGGGGTGTAGTGGTTTTGGTCTGGGCAAACTGCGAAAGAATATCGGCGAGTTGGTTGCACACCAGCGAAAAGCTGTGTGAGTAGTAGTCTTGGGTGGTCCAGGTACGGTCGACGGTAAAAGGCAGTGCGGTTATGATTGGGCCGCCATCAAATTCTTCATTCATGACCATTACAGTAACTGCAGAATGAGTTTCACCGTACAGTAATACAAATTGACCAGGAGAACTGCCGCGCCAGCGAGGCAATGCAGACGGGTGAATGTTAACCGGTGCAATACGGGGAAGTGAAAGCAGCCAAGATGGGATGAAGTAGCCAAAGTCGACAACAAGCAAGATATCGATTGGTTGCTTTTCAGCAGCGCTCAACAGCATTTGTTGTGTGTCAGATGTAAGCTTATGTTCAACCAAAAAAGCAGGAATGTGCGCGTCAGTTGCAAATTGGTGCACTGGGTTTGGGGTGATAGTTTGTTTTCTACCAATTGGCTTTGGAGTGGGAGTAAGTACCCAGGCAATTTCAAACCGGTCGTCGCTATATAGCGCAGTGATACAAGCGAGCGTTTTGGAGGTGGTGCCAGCTATGGCTACGGTCAGTTTTGCCATTTAAATAAGTTCTAGAGCTTCCGAGCTAATTTCTTCTAGCTTTTTTGATTTAGGATGTTCTCTGTAGACCGGCAACCCATGTTGCAGAATATGGTCGGTAAAGAGTATGCCATGCAGGTGATCAAGTTCGTGTTGCATCACGCGCGAATCAAAATCGGTAAAGGTTTCTTGTTGTGGCACTAGTTCGTTTTCTTTGAGAAGGTCAAAACTAAAGGTGGTCCAGCTATATCGTGGCACAGGGCCATAAATACCAGGGATGGAGAGACAGCCTTCAAGGCTAGTGTCATCTCGACTTGGGCCGAGTACAAGTTTGTCGGAGGCATCTACTATTTTTGGATTTATGAAGAATCTCTGCTGTTCGTTGCCCTTTTCGTCTTCAAGTAGGGTGGTGAATATAGCGAGATTGCGAGCTACTTGTGGTGCCGCAAGGCCTACACCCCTAGGATTATTTTTCTTTTTTAAGGTTTTTCCAAGTTCGGTAATAAACCGAAGCAGTTGGGAATCAACCACAGTTATGGCCCCTGCTTGAGATCTAAGTGCTGGATGAGGTATGGTTACGATGTTCATAATGTTTATTTTTGAGCTTGTATTTTAGCAGATGCGCTGGCGAGTTGAGCTTGCGCCTCCTCGTTTGCTGGATCGATAAAGTCTAAGATGTACTTGAATTGTGTTGCCGCATCTTCCAACCTGCCAAGTTCGGCATATTCTTTGCCCAGCTGCATTCTAGCTGAAGGGTAGTTAGGTTTGAGCTCGATAGTTCTTTCAAGGAGCGCTAAACCATGCTCAGTATTTTCTAGCCCAAGTTCTACAAGAGCTAAATTATAGAAAAGTTTGGGATCGTTTGGCGCTCTGGTGATGGCAATTTCAAGTGTTTCTTTGGCAGCAGACAACAGCGTTGGATCGAGTTGCGACAAAGTAATAAGTGTTCTAGCTCTGGTTTTGTAAAAATTGAGATGCACTGGGTTAAGTTGCAATGTAATCTGACTAGCTGCAAGCGCTGCCTCGGCAGTTTGAGCACTAGCAGTCGATTGTTGTGCTTTTTGCAATTCGATAGCAAGCACTGCTAAGTTGGCTGAAAATTCATCATAAAAAAGTGCTTCACTCTGAGAACGTAGAATTGCTGCTTGGATTGAGGTCAAACCAGAATCATATTTGCCTGCTCGCAACAGGCTTTTTCCTGAGGCAAAGAGGGTGTCGGCTATATAGTAGTTAATGATGCGAGAAATCAGTACAAAGCAAACCAGCGCTAACACAGAAAGACCTATATATCCTAACAATTTTGGTTGACTTTCTTTTGGTACTTTTCTTTCTTCTCTTGAAAGTAGTGTGACAATGGCGAGGTACATAAATAATAGTACGGTCACCATGACAGTTGAAAAGCCAAAAAAGTTTGAGACCGAGAGAGCAGCAATTCCTGCAGCCATCGCAGCTATGAGTATTTTTTCTGAAGTAATCGTTTTTTTCGCTAAGAATAGCTTCGTTGAAGTGCTAAAAAATGCTCCCAGCAAAAGTAGATATGTGCCAAGGCCAATGACGCCCGTGGTTGCTAGGAAATTTAAAAACTCGTTGTGAGCTTTGTTATATAAATAGTCCCATTCAGACACCAGGTTGTGCGCGAGTGGTCTGCCCTGATAATAACTATAGGCAAAGGTTTCTACACCTGATCCAAGCAGTGGATATTTCTTCCAAACGTTGAGCGCACCTTCCCATACAATCTTGCGAATTTCACCCGATTCAGTTCCACCAATTTCTAAGCGGTCCGCGGCAGATGTCGGAATAGTTTCTACAGTGGTTGGCGCTCCAGATTTTGTAAAAAAACTGCTGAGTGTTGGTGTAAATGGAGTTCCCCAAATTATGATGGCTACAATCATGAGCGTTCCCAAGAGAGCAGCATGCTTCAGAAGTTGTTTTTTTGGTGTTTCTTTTTCTGATTTGGTTGCCCAGACGGTAGCAACGGCAAACAGTGCTACAGCAACCACAAATCCCAACATGCCAGATCTAGATTTAGTGAAAAGCAACGCTAACAAACCTAAGATGCTGGAAACTGCATAAAAGATGCGTTCGGATGGGTGCGCTTTTTGAGAAAAGTAGCGGTACCAACCGAGTGGCATGAGTGTGATAGCAAATGCTGCCAGCCAGTTTGGTTGTCCAAAGGTCGCATACACTCTGTTCTGAACATCTTGCACCCAGCAAGATGTGTCAAACGATCCCGACAGCATGACACAACTAAATGAGTGCCCAAAATGTTCAAAAATTGCCCAAATTGACACCGTTATTAAACTTGCTGTCGTAGTGATAAAGATTGATGGAAGGTCCTTTTTTCTGATTGTGTTTGAAAAAACATAGAATAAAAACACATAAGCAAACGTTGAGAGTAGTCCTCCGTGAAAACGAGAGTAATATCCAAACAGTGACGTCATTGGATGAATTGAGAAAATGGTTGAAAGAATTTGGGAACCCACAAACAGAGCTATAGGAATATCAAATGGGGTTCGATGAAGCGGTTTTGGTGACTCAAAAAAAAGACGAGCAATAAACAATCCGCTAAGCAGCACACTCGAGAAATAGATCAAAATCATTTTGTTGAACTCAAAAAGTTCCTCAGTATTAAAACGAAAGTAGAGTGGCGTTACAAACAGTAAGAAGTGAAATAGTGCCAAGATGGATTTTTGAAGTGGGGTGCGTGCCATACCGTGGAGTATACAAGGACTTGTATTCTTTATACAGACTCTGCTATTATTATAGACATAATGTCTGACCAGCCTGCCAACTCAACTCAACCCCAGTATCAAGTTAATGACGACAGTCAGTTACGCGCTAGATCCGAAGAGCCAACGACTCAGGTGAAAGCGGGATCTGCAGATCAAGTTGAACGACTTGAAGATCAAAACATTTTCACTTTGCTCGGCGTCACTTCTGGAACAGAAGAAGAAAAGTCTCAGTTTTTGGATGAACTACAACAAGTGATTTGGGAAGATTTTCTCGAAAATGACGTGTTGTTGCTTATTCTCGATTCGGAACATCAAAAACTTCAGGAAATTTTGGGTGGCCAAAAAGCAAATCTAAGTATTGATACCCAAGAAAAAGTCATCGAATATTTAGAAGACTTAGTTCCGGACCTTGAAGCAATTATGGTTGATAAAGCAATTAGACTTAAAGCTGATCTGCTCCGTGAGAGAATTGCGGGAATGAAGCAGTTGCATGATGCAAATGCAGAAGCCCTCACCGAAATTGCCGAAGCAGAATCACTTATTCGTTCAGAGCGCTGGGCAACAGCCGCTCAAGTTTTAAACGGTATTGTTTAATAGTAAGTATTTTTCTAGTACTGCCCTTGTGTTTTTGGGAGTGCTTGGGGTATTCTAGGCGCATGCAGAGTGTACGGTCTTTCTTGAAGTCTTTGGGTGGTGCATCGCGCACTCATGAACTTTTATTCGATTGTGGTTCTACTGAAACGCGTGTTTTTTTCGAGGGAAAAAATGTATTTCAAGAACCAACTTGTGTAGCTGTTCACAAAGAAACTAACTCGGTAGTAGCTTTTGGTACCAAGGCAGTTACATTACTTGGGAAAGTTGCTCATGCATTTACGGTCAGTTTTCCCATTCAGAAGGGTGAAATTGCTAGTCCAAAATTGTTTAGTTTGTATATTCAAGCAGTTCTTAAAAATTGCATGCTCAAAACGGGACTGATTTCTCAGTTAAGAGGATACTCGGCAAAAGTAGTCATTCCAACGCAACTGTCACCAGTGCAATTGCGCTTTTATGAGGCTGCTTTTAAGGAAGCTGGGTTTCGATCGGTGCAGCTGGTGCCACAGTCAAAGACCTTGTTGTGGCAACTTGGCGATGGAGGATCTCGAGATAGTTTTTGCGTGTTCGATTTTGGTGGCCAAAAAACTGAGCTGGCAATTTTTGCTCTGCAGGAACAGGTTGCAGTTGCGACGTTACCTTGGGGCGGGGTGCAGTTTACCGAATTTGTTCAGACAGAAGTACGTAAAAAACACCAAACTCAAATTAGTTGGCATGCTGCCGAGCAGGTTAAGAAAGAAGTAGCCCACTTGCTTACTTTTTCAGGTGCAAAACGAAATGTGGTCAGGAAAACCGCGGTTCGCGGCAAAGATGTAATTAGCCAAGCGGGTAAAACAGTTGTTGCTGAAAGTTCCGATTTTACCGAAGTGCTGAGTGATAGAGTTGAGGATTTGGTTGATGCCGTTCAGTACTTTTTTTCATCAGTGCCACCGGATTTGGTTGCGGCATGTCTTGAGAAAGGCATTTACTGCACGGGTGGTGTTAGTCAAATGGAAGGGCTTGCACAACTACTTGAGACAACTTTTTCTACGCCACTTCATGTTTCATCGAGTCCCACAACGGACAGTATAAAAGGATTGAGTTCACTAAAACTGCATGCTGAAAAAACGACTCACATATAATACTCATTGGCACGACCTAGCGGGGTATAGCATCCTCACTCTTTTGTTTTGGTTTGTGGGAAGCACTCCCCTCAGTTTTCGCTTATCACAATTAGTTTTTACCACAAGTGCTCCGCTACTTAGGTTTGAAATGGCTGTTGGATCAGCGATTAGTTTTCCTGTTAAAAATATCATCAGCAACTTAGATAAACAGGAGAGAATTGTGCAGTTAAGCACTGAAGTAAGTCGATTGAATGCCAGAGTTTTAGAGTTGGAATTAATTGAAAAGGAAAACGCGCAGCTGCGACTGCTGCTTGAAAACACCGACAGAAAACAGATTGAAAGTAGAATTGCGTCTCCGTTGGTGTCGCTGGCTTACCCGGCTGTTGCAGCAGGAGCAGAGCAGGGACTGCATGTTGGTGATACGGTGTTGGTATCTGGCACACTTGTTGGGATTATTACTGAGGTTTTGCAGTCGCAGTCCAAAGTTGCGTTGCTGTCTCAAACGTCAGTTCCCCCCACACTTGCAACCACTGAGTCTGGGGTAGAGGGATTGGTAGTTGGAAATGGACGATTGGTTCAATTAACTCAAATTCCTCGAGATGCCACGCTTCGTGTTGGTGAGAGAGTTGTTACCACTGGGCAAGAAGGTATCGCTAAAAACCTATTTATTGGCAGAATCGCACGCATCGAAGAAAGTGACAGTGCGCCTACCAAGACAGCTGTGATAGAGCAAGTGGTTCGTTTTTATGACGCACTAGTAGTGGAGGTTCAGTAACATGCAGCACAGTTTGGTAACACTCTTTATGGCCAGTTGCGCGTTGTATTTGTCCGTCACATTTGAGCGTGTCATTGGTATTCCTGGGATTACTTTGGCAATTACTACTTCTGTGTTAGCTAGTTCTTCTCGGGTAATAAAAATGATCGTGTTTCCACTTGCGGTGTTTTTGGTGGCAACTTTTTTTGCTGTATCACTGCCATTTGTAGCACTGTGCATTACTGCTATTCAACTGGTATTGTACTTTTTCAAACCATATGTGAAGCAATTAAGCACAGCCCTTTTTTATGTGTCTGCGGTGTTTTCTGTGATGATAGCGATTAGAAGTGGCATTCATTGGAATACACAAACGGTTGTTACCAGCTGTATTCAATTAGTGGTCTCGTGGTACCTCATTAAAGCATTCATATTTAGAGAACAGCAAACAAAAATTCAGTGGAAAAAGGAGCTCTTTAGTGGCGAAGTTACAGAGAAAACAATCTAAACAAAATGTGCGTTCTCCACAAATACTTCTATTTGTGGGAGTACTTGCGTTGGCATTTGCCGTACTTTTAGTTCGCCTGTTTGATCTGCAAATTTTATCTGGTAGCGTGTTTCGGCAACAAGCTGATGCCAATCGATTTTACACGTTATCACTGAGTCCGCAGCGAGGGGTATTTCTTGATATTTTTGATGAGCCGTTGGTGTACAACGTGCCAAACTATTTTCGCTTAGAAGACCCAAACGCGTTGTACTCAAATAAAGTGCCAGTCAGCCAGCATGATGCTCTAGTAGGAATGGTTGAAAATAAAGAGAGCATAGTCGTTGTGTTAGACAGACTCTACCGTTTTCCAGAGGCTACATCGGCTGTATTGGGCTATGTTGGTGTGGTTACGGCAGAAGATTTAGAGAAAAATCCATCACTCTCCACTCAAGCAAAACTAGGTAAAATGGGACTCGAACGGTCATTGGAGCAAGAACTCAAAGGTACTGCGGGTACCGTGGTGTATGAAATTAATGCACTTGGGCAAAAACAGCGCCGAGTGAAAGAAAATCCCGGCAATCCGGGCAAAACTGTTGCCACGTCAATTGATCCTTATCTCAGTCAAATCGCGCTTGAGGCTCTAAAGGGCAACAATGGCGCGGTGGTGATTCTTGACGCTGATACTGGTAGAGTTCTTTCACTGGTAAGTACTCCCACTTTCGATTCAACCCTGCTGAGTACTTCATATACTGATCTTGAACGTGAAAAAGCGCGCAGGGCTACGGTTGAATCATTTTTTACTAATCCTCTGAAGGTTTTTTTTAATCGGGCAGTGGTGGGAACTTATCCCCCAGGATCTGTCTTTAAACTGGTTACGGCATTAGCTGGGCTAGAAAGTGATGCACTTTCAGAAACTACCACGGTGATAGATACGGGTACTCTCGATGTGGGTGACTATTCGTATGCTAATTGGTACTACACTCAGTATGGAGGTGTTGAAGGTGAAATTAGTTTAGTCAGGGCGTTGGCGCGTAGTAATGACACTTTTTTTTATAAGGCAGCTGAATGGATCGGTCCAACAAAATTGGCTGAAGTTGCCACAACCTTTGGATTTGGGGCAAAGACAGGTATTGAGATTCCGGGCGAATCTACGGGTTTAGTACCGACTCCAACGTGGAAGGAAGAAACCATTGGTGAAAAATGGTTTTTAGGAAATACCTTTCACATGGGAATTGGTCAAGGTGATTTATTAGTCACTCCACTGCAAATTGCTCAGATGGTACAAACGATTTCTCATCGAGGGACTCAGTGCAATCCTCGAGTTTTGCATACTTCTGAACTGGCTTGTCATGAAACTGGCGTTTCTGAAGAGCATCTTTCCTTGGTAATGGCTGGAATGCTTGATGCCTGCAGTGCTGGCGGAACCGCGTTTCCTTTTTTTGCACATAATACTGCGCTCCGAAGTGATTTGAGCAAGAGTTCTTACGATCAGTTCCAGATGGGTGCTGTTGCCTGCAAGACGGGGACATCCGAGTTTGGAGCTGCGAATGTAGATGGTCACCGGAGGACGCATGGCTGGTTTGCCAGTGCGTTTGCACTTGATGTAACTGCAAGCACAGCTTCTGCAGCACCAAGTCTGGCTGCCACGACTTCAGCAAGTGTGACGGATGGCAGTAGCCCAGAGGCAAGTTCAGCTGCCAGTTTATATGCTGTCTGGCGGCAAAAGGTAGCCGAGGTAGAGAACTATCCCAAGCGATTTATTGCAGTTTCATTGGTTGAAAGTGATGAAGGTACCCCATTTAAAGAAGGCTCTCGAGATGCAGCTCCTGTAGTTAAGACCATTTTTGACTGGATGCAGGGCAAATTTCCTCAAGAAAAGTAATTTCTAGAAAATGTCACGGTTAGTGTAAGGTCCTTCAGTTACTCTGCAGTAATGATAGTATCTGAAGCAGAAAAAAAGCTTATCTTGTCTCTCCTAAGTTGTGATGGTTTTGGCAGAAAAACTGTTGAAACTATTATCAATGAGGTCCGTCAACATACCGAAACACCCGAACGCTTTTTAGAAGTAATTGCAACTTCTAAAACCATTTCATCCAAGATAAAAAACGTTTGCTCATCAATTAAAAAGTATGATTTAGGGTCAAAATATGATTCGCTAATGCATGCGCTTGAAAAAGATTCAATTCGGGTTCTGTGGCAAGGCGACCCACACTATCCACCGTTGCTTGTGGCAACCGAAGATCCACCGTTATGTTTGTTTACAAAAGGGCAATCTGAAGTACTGACTAAACCCTGTATTGCAGTAATTGGTACCAGAAAAATGACTGCATATGGTGCGTTTGCAACCAAGCACATTACTCAGCAGCTGCTTGATGGTAGTGATGCAGTGATAGTTTCGGGGTGTATGTATGGAGTTGATGCCCGTGCGCACCAGATCGTATTGCAAAATGCCAAATCAACTATTGGAGTGCTGGGATACGGGTTTTCACACGTGTATCCACAGTCGGTTGCGCAGATGCTTGAGCAAATTGTACAAACGGGTGGGTGTTTAGTGAGTGAGTATGTTCCCAGCAAAAGTCCGCGTCCAGGCTATTTTTTAGCACGCAACAGAATAATTGCCGGTATAAGTTTGGGAACGATAGTGGTAGAAGCTGGAGCAAAAAGTGGGAGTCATGCGACGGCAATTCGAGCCGCTGAGTTGGGAAGAGAAGTGTTTGCTGTGCCTGGTCCAATTACAAATCCCTACTCGGAAGGGCCTAAGCAACTCATTAATGATGGCGCACTACTTATTAGTAGTGGCATAGATGTGCTTGAAGCATTACATTTATACCTTGGCGGTGGTGGTAAGTCGAGATTTCATCCCCTCCAAACCGAGTTAGCCAATCCTAAAGCAGGTGCGTTACTCGATTTGCTGCGAGAGTATCCGCAAAGTGAAGATTCACTTCTGCAGACGCTGCAGCTGCCGAGTCAGCAGTTGGCCGTATTGCTCACAGAGTTGGAACTGCAGGGTAGTATTGAACGTAATGGTATACTTTGGTATCTGAAGTAGGTTTTTACCTATCGGAAATCGAATGTTGTTTGGTAGAGTAGAACATATTGAAAAGTAGTTGAGAAATCATTTGTCATGCAGTTAGTTATCGTTGAGTCACCAACCAAGGCCAGAAAATTAAGTGGCTACTTGGGTAAGGAGTATGTCGTTGAGGCATCAGTTGGACATGTCCGTGATTTACCTAAAAGTGGTTTAGGTGTCGACGAAAAAACCCTCGAACCAACCTACGAGATTAGTGCTGATAAGCAAAAAGTGGTAACAAAGTTGAGACAAGAAGCAAAAAAAGCTTCAGTAGTGATTCTCGCAACTGACCCCGACCGTGAAGGTGAAGCGATTGCGTGGCATATCAAACACATTTTGGAAGATGGAACTGGTAAAAATAAGGTTGATGTATCATTCAAACGCGCAACCTTTCACGAAATTACCAAAGCGGCAGTAGTTACTGCAATTGAAAATTCGGGAATGCTCAATGTGGCATTAGTCGATGCGCAGCAGGCTCGGAGAGTTTTGGATCGATTGGTAGGATATAAGGTATCACCAGTGCTTTGGAAAAAAGTTCGTCGTGGTTTGTCTGCAGGAAGAGTTCAGTCAGTTGCACTCAGAATGTTAGCAGAGCGCGAGCGCGAGATTGAAGCATTTATTCCTGAAGAATATTGGGAAGTTGATCTTGCAGTATCTGCGGATGGCAAGGAAGGTTCGCTGTTTGTGGAAGGTAAGTTGCCAGAGGTGCTCCCTGATTCAGTCGTTGTTGGTAGAGTTATAGAAGTGGACGGAAAAAAATTCGCTCCGCAAAAAGCAGAAGATGTGGTTTCATTACAAAATGCAGTCTCTGCAGCTGAGTACACCGTCAGTGAGATAGAAAAAAAGGAGCGAAAGCGATATAGCTTACCTCCGTTCACAACCTCAACTTTGCAGCAAAAAGCGGCAACCATGTTTGGATACAGTGGAAAACAAACCATGCAGTTGGCACAACAGTTGTATGAAGAAGGTTTAATTACGTATCACAGAACAGATTCGGTTTCCCTTTCGACAACAGCAACCGATATGGCACGAGAATATATATCAGTAACTTTTGGTGCTGCATACTTGCCTGCAAAACCAACCCTGTATGCGACCAAAAGCAAAAATGCACAGGAAGCTCATGAGGCAATTAGAGTCACTGATATTTCAATTCAACAAAATAATGTTATTGGCAGAAATAGTCGTTTCGATGGCAAACATGCAAAACTGTACGACCTCATCTGGCGAAGATTTATAGCTTGTCAGATGGAAGCAGCGGTGTACGACCAAACCGGATTAACGATTGCGTTTACAAACACATCTGAAAAAGTAACAGGTTTGGCGAAGGCAACGGGTTCGGTAGTCAAGTTTGATGGTTGGGTTCGGTTATTCCCCAATAGTGAAGATGTGTTGTTACCAGCTCTTACAGTTGGTCAAAATGTTGAGTATATAGATAGTAACTTCTCCCAAAAATTCACTCAACCTCCCGCTCGATACAATGACGCATCTTTGATCAAAGAGCTTGAGAAGCGTGGCATTGGTCGTCCAAGTACCTATGCCTCAATTATTTCTGTGATTGTTGAACGTGGGTATGTTGAGCGTACTCAAAAGCGATTCTTTACTACTCCCGTTGGTTTGACTGTGAGTGATTTTTTGATTGAAAATTTCCCAGAGTTTATGGAGTATGAGTTTACTGCTGAAATGGAAGAAGATCTTGACCGTATTGCCAGAGGTGAGAAGGAATGGAAGGCAGTGGTAAGTAGCTTTTATATACCGCTGAGCAAAAAAATTGCTAAAGTAGAAGATACTGCCGAGCGAAAGCAAATTCCAGTGGAAAAAACAGGTGAAAAATGTCCACTCTGTGGCGACACGGAGCAAGGTGAGATAGTGATCAGAACAGGAAAGTATGGCAAGTTTAAGAGTTGTAGCCGATTCCCAGAATGTGAGTTTACACAAAATATTGTGGACAAACTTCCAGAGGTAAAATGTCCACTTTGTGGAGAAGGTGATGTCATTGTCAAAAATTCAAGATGGGGTAAAGCATTCTTTGGTTGCGAGCGATATCCAGCATGTGATTGGGCATCGTGGCAAAAACCTGAAGTAGGTGCAAAAGTCACTGCCACAGAATGGAAAGTACAGCAAGAGGCGAGAGCCGAGCGTAAGCAGAAATGGCTTGATCGCAAAGCTGGTGGTGCCAAAAGTGTCAAGACAACAGCAACTAAGACCACGGCTGCAAAAAAGCCAAAAAAGGCAGCTGTAAAACCAAAAAAGAAAACAATAAAAAAATAACATGAGCACTGAGATTCAACAAAAAAGGGTAGGCTTGTTTGGCGGGGCATTTGACCCACCTCATCTGGGACATCAACGTGTCGCGACAGAGCTAGCAGGCACTATCTTGGATGAAGTTTGGTTTATTCCGGTGTACACACATCCTTGGGCTGCGAGGTACGGCAAGGAGATGCTCACGCCATACTCAGATAGAGTTGCAATGCTCGAAAGTATTTTGGGCGAGAATCAGGTAATTCAGCATTATCAAGATGTGAGTTTTACTTATCCAACATTGCGATTTTTTGAAAAAACCTATCCAGACATAAACTTTTCTTGGATTATGGGTTCTGAGTATATTTCTCGATTTGGCGATTTTTTAGGTGGTCATCCGGGGCTCAAAGATTACACGTTTTATGTGTATCCCCGAAAAGGCTATCCGCTTGAGAATTTATACCCCTTCATGGTCGGGCTTTCCACAATGGATGAAATAGATGTATCATCAACACAAGTTAAAGAAGCAGTAAAAACAGGAGCACCCTTAGAGGGATTAGTAACTCCGTTTGTAAAAAAGTATATTGAAACTACGGGCTTTTATTCCCGCTAAAGGCTGGATATGCCAACATTAGTATTTGATTTTGACGGAACTATTGCGGACACTATGCCTGCGATAGTTAAAATTTATAATAGTCTACATGCAAAGTATGGTTCAAAAGCTGTGGAAGCGCATGAAATCGCCACACTTCGTGGTTTGGGAGTTAAGGAGTTGCTTACAACTCTTAATCTATCAGTTCTCAAATTTCCTTTTTTTATTGCTGAAATGCAACAAAAGGTCAAATCAGAATTACCAGCCGTGCAGTTATTTCCTGGTTTATTTACAGTGCTCAAACAGTTACATGAAAAAGAATATCGGTTGGGAATAGTAACCAGTAATACAGTAGAAAACGTTCGTCACTTTCTTGAAGCACACAACATTGAGCTTTTTGACTTTGTGTATGGTGAAAAAGAGTACTGGTCTAAAGGGAGAAAGATAGCCAGAGTTGTGGCTATGCATGTGCCTGAAGGTCAGAAAACTGTCTACATTGGTGATGAAACTCGAGATATCGAAGCAGCACTTGAGGCAGGACTACCAAGCATTGCGGTGCCTTGGGGATTTAACAGTCGCGAAAAACTGCTTGCACACAACCCAACAGTACTTGTAGAAACCCCACAAGATCTTCTAGAATGGGTGATGGAGAATGTCATAGATTCCGATGCTTAAAACCATGTCAATTCAACGCACTCCGGATGAACAATATCGAAAACTGTTGCAGGAAATTATTGATACTGGTGAGGTAACGCCTTCCCAACAAGAAGTTGATGCGCTAACCGTGATTGGTCCGCGGTCATTGCACTTCAAGTTGGCAAATGGATTTCCAATTATTACTGAGCGAAAAATAAGCAAGAAGATCTGGGGTCAGGCTATTGGTGAAATTCTTGGTTTCATTAACGGAGCGAGAACTCAGGAAGAACTCGAACGCTATGGTTGCAACTGGTGGACTTCATGGGTAACTGAGGCAAAATGCCATAAAAGAGGTCTAGAGACTGGTGATATGGGACCAGGAAGTTATGGCGCTGCCTTTCATGATTTTCCCACTTCTGAAGGATCAACCTACAATCAATTTAAGAATATAATCGAGCAAATCAAAGAGTTTCCTCATCTGCGCACACATTTCATCTCGCCCTGGATTCCACAATACACCATTCGAGGCGAGGGGAAACAGCAAAAAGTGGTGGTATGTCCTTGCCATGGTTGGATTCACATCCGAATAATTAATAACAAATTGACACTGCATATGTTCCAAAGAAGTAGTGATACTCCGGTGGGCTTGCCCGCCAACTTGGCGCAGTATGCTGCACTCACGATGATGATTGCTCAAGCAACAGGATATGAGGCTTATGAGTATGTGCACAGTTTTAGTGATGCTCATATTTATGTCGATCAGTTACATCAAGTAAAGGAAATGCTTGGTCGAGAACCTAAAGTTCTGCCGGTTATGAAGCTCAATCCAAAGGTGAAAGACCTGTTTGAGTTTAGAGTCGATGACTTTGAATTAACCGAATATGATCCACATCCAGGCATTTGGGATATTCCCGTTGCCATATAGTGAGAGGTACTATGCAAAATAGACAAAAGGATCGATTGTTTGACTTACTCATCAAGATGTTTTTGACCTGCGTCTTGATTCTGTTCTTGAGCTGCATGTATCTGTTTGTCCAAACCAGAAAGATGCTCTAGCAATGTCAGGATTTGTTGATATAGATAATGCTCGTCTCGATGTGCAAAGAAAAGTGATGCAAGACATTGATGTTGCTGGTCATTGTCCTTTCTGCATTGAAAACTTAGAAAAGTACCATACTGAGCCAATTATCAAAAAAGGCACGTATTGGCTGGTAACAAAAAATCAGTGGCCATACGAGCACACCAAGGTTCACTATTTATTGATAAATCTAACCCATGTTGAGCATATTTCTCAACTGGATTCTGCAGCTGGTGTGGAACTGATTGAACTCGCCCAGTGGCTGAGCAAAGAATTTGGCGTTGTGGGTGGAGGTTTGGTAATGAGATTTGGTGACACTAATTACTCTGCTGGGAGCGTATCGCATCTTCATGCCCAATTTATTCAGCCGGATATTGAACAGCCAGGTTTCAAGCCGGTGAGAGTAAAATTGGGAAAAAGTCCACGATAATTTATGTAGGTATTTTATGGATGTCAACTCCAGCATCCGTGAGTACTTTTTCACCATCGAGAACAGCATACCCCTCCGAAAAATAGACCGTTTTTATTCCTGCTGCAGCTACTAATTTAGCACAGCTTGGGCAGGGAAAGGTTGTCACAACCATAGTTGCGCCAGCCAGCGAAATGCCGTTTTTTGCACACTCAGCAATTGCTTTTGCCTCAGCATGGATGGCGGTGCTCAGGTTGATGTTCTCACCTTTGTGAAAGGCGTTGCGCACATCACCATCTAGATACGGAGTATGGGGAGTAGGAAGATGCGAGTTATGACTTGCTGCAACAATGGTAGACTCTTTGAGTAGTATGCAGCCAACTTGGCGCCACCAGTCACTGCTTTGTTGAGATTTTTCGTACGCTTGATGAACTGCGGTAAGTACTCCGCTTGGTAAGTTGGTAACATTTGCAGTGGTCGCATGCTTTTCAACTGTATTTTTTCTGTCCCATCTGAGAAAAGTAGTTGTAAAATGCACTTGATGCTTACTAAAAAGCTTATCTGACAACCATGCAAAAATATCTTCTTGAGGTAGTGTCACCACAGCAGTAGGATTGGCGGCTAACTGCGTTAGACCGGCGCTCGAAATGAGTTGGATTTTTCTTTTTGGAAATATCGCTTGTAAACCCTGAAGGGCTTGCTCAGGAGTAAGTGAGCGAATTTCTTTGCGAAGGTAGTCAAATTCAGCATCAATAAATGCTACAGCCGAACTATCCAGCACATAGATTTCAGTATCTTCAATAAGTTGGTCAATGCATTGAATATACCCGGCGTGAATAACTGGAACATAGAGAAGCGCGACTTTTTGCATGGTGTTACTGACGTTATTGATTCGCCTTTAGTTCGTTGATAATTTCTTCCATTGCAGCAATAACACGAGTCGAGAGGGTTGAGGTAATTTTTTCAGCCATTCCCAGCTGTACCAGACGAATTTTTGCACTGGTTGAAGTGGTTGCCATAGGTTCGAGCACCACCACTGTGCCACAGATTTCTTTGAGTTTTTCTACCTGCTTTGCGGAGTACGTTTGAGCAGTAGCGATGAGCACGTCTGGTTTAATTCTTGTAATCAGGTCCCATTTTGGTGCATCCGCATCCTTGAGTACTGCATGATCAACGGCGGAAATGTAGGTAACCATCTCGAGACGTTCGTCTTCAGGCACGATTGGTCTATCTGGGCCCTTACGCTTCTTTATTTTTTGGTCTGTATCAATGCCTACAAATAAAACGTCGCCGTAGGATTTGGCCTCAGTCAGGTAGCGACCATGGCCAATGTGTAGCATGTCAAAAGAACCTTGTGTTAAGACAATTTTCTTTCCTTGAGCACGGTATTTTTGCGCCAACTTTTCGACCACAGCATAACTAGGGGCAATTTTTGCTTCATTCATACATGGTTAATCCTATCATGGCTTTAGCGTGAGTGTGATAGAGTAGACCCATGCACGTGATTTTGATAGCAGCCCAAACAATTGATGGTTTTATTGGCAGAGATGCTTCTCACCTTTCTACTCGGTGGACTAGTAAGGAGGATAGTGCATTTTTTTCTGAAGTTTCAAAACGAGCAGGTGTGATTATCATTGGATCAAGCACTTACAAGACTTTTACGAGAAAACTTGAGGGCAGAAAGATGATTGTGTATTCTCGCTCACCCCAAGAAAACCCTCATGGCAATGATTTGGAAGTAACTCAAAAAGAACCTAAGGTCCTGATTGCAGATCTAGAGGCAAGAGGGTACGAGGAAGTTGTCATTGCTGGTGGTGCATCAATTTACACTTTATTTATGAAGGCGGGCGCTGTTGATACCTTACTACTTACTCAAGAGCCGGTGATTTTTGGTACGGGCATCACATTGTTTTCTGCACCACTAGACACACAAATTGAATTAAAAAAAATACTTGATTTATCAAGTCAAACAAAAGTTTTTGAGTATATAGTTAAAAAATAGCAGCTACCCAAACAAAAGGCAACATGTCATCACTCACTGTGTATTTTAAACGGTTTGATTCGACTCTCCCAATCCCAGAATATAAATCTTCAGGTGCTGCTGCTTTTGATCTCTATGCTCGTCAAACAGTGACTATTGAGCCACTCAATATTGGCTACATTCCTCTCAATATTGCTCTGCAGTTACCAGACGACCACTGGGCATTAGTTTCGGCACGTAGCTCGCTTCATAAGCGAGGTTTGTTCTTGGCAAATGGCATTGGAGTAGGGGATCACGATTTTTGTGGACCAGACGATGAATATAAAGCACCAGTTTTTAACTTCACCAATCAGTCGGTGATTATAGATCGAGGTGAGCGGGTGGTCCAAATGATTATTCTACAACGAGATGCTGCCAATCTGGTGGAAAAAGCAGATTTTATGGGAAAAAGCAGAGGTGGATTTGGAACTACGGGAAGAAAATAGTTAACCACCTCCATAGGGCCTTTACTCATTTAGTACTCAATAAAGCAGTTTTGTTTGGCATATCTAGTAATCAATCAATATATATGAATCTAGTGGTTGTACTACCACAATATCTTGTGCTTTCATAACTAACAGTAGTTTATAGAAAATGCATGTCAACCGTACTTAGCGCCGAGCTTCGCCAGCAATTTTCTCTTTCTCCAGAGCACGAATTGTGGAAGGGTGAAAAGCCCGATAGTGTCGTTTTTGCTACCTCGAGCGTTCGCAAGGCATTAGTGTTTCATTGGATTCTCAATGATTTTAGTTTCAATCTGGAAGAGATGGGTATTACTGTCAAAGGACCCGGTCTGGATGGTGTCTCAACTCCAGAACAAATACAGGATTATTTTTCTGAATACATCTACAACGGTGATATGCAACTCATGCATGAAGTGTATTTGGGTGAGTTTGAAGGAGTGCCGTTTTATGCGCATCCCCAGGTTGGTGAGACGGATAGAAACGATCGTCCCTTAGATGAAGCAAAAAACAAACTGCTAACACTCGCAGAACGATTTGTTGACCAACGCACTTACATTATCTCGAGTGATGTTGTGGGTGCATCTTCAGCATATGCAAGCCCTGAAGATAGTATCAAACTTGGCAAGCCGGTTAATTTTAAACGCACTGCAGAAGCAACCTGGAACGAGGTGCCTTGGCAAGATGTGGATACTTTTGTTGAATGGTATAAAGAAACGATTTTGACGGTAGGAGCTACGCTAGAGCATATTTCTGCCATCGTTGCATTCTCGGTTTTAGAGGAGGAAATGGAATCACAGCAAATTACGATTGTGCAAACGCTCACGGGTAAAGTGCGAGAAAATCTGAGTGTTTTCCTCGACGCAGGATTAGGAGGTGTCTGGCAACAACTGCAACCTTTTTTTGATGACCAATTGAAGTTACTAGGGGATGCTGCTGCAGAAATTATTCCAATGCAAGTTGAGATGGAAGATGATTTGATTGCTGAACAGTTGGTGTATGCACACATTATTGGCGTACAAGCCCTAGCACTTCTCAAGTTAGTGCTCACCATGCATAACAAAGTTCGGGAAGTAGTTGTTTTTGAAAAGATGGGGGCATAATGGCACATCCATTTTTAGAAGCCAGGTCTAAGATTGTTGAAATGAAAAAAGCGGCAAATTTGTTAGATGGGGTGGATAGATATGCTCAACCAGATTTTTTGCTTGCTATGGCTGAAAATGAGTTGCATGAGTTGGATCAAGAACTAGGCGCATACGGCAGCTCAGAATTTTCTCAGGAGAAGCTAGAAGGTGAATTCGACGATGTGTATGTTTTTTACATGTCTTGGTTGCTTACGCATGCGCCTCAAATTGACATGATGACCACCATTCATTCTGCAAATGGCTATGGTTCACATTCTGCAGCTTTAGAAAAGTTAGGACCTGTGATTCGTGATTCGGCAGACGATCCAACTAAAGCGGTGGCAGAGTTTGTTAATCGTTTTTTTTCGGTAGGACTGCATTTGCCAACCCCCTATGTGTCTTTTTCATCACTCGATAAAACTATTAGAAAAGTATTATCGAATCGTCATCCAACTCTATACAATACTTACTGTCCAATTTTAAAGAGAGAGTTGAGGGATGAGGAGCTCATGCTTAAATATTTGCATTTGGAAAAAGGCACTAGATTGGTACGATCTGTAGTTGGTAGGACTTTGCAAACAAGTGATTGGCGGCCGCACTTTGTGCAGTTGGTAGACTGGACAAACTCAAGTGACCAACTAGATCTATTAAGTGCTCGGTTATTTGGTCACTCTGACGTGCGACAGGCTGGCAAAATTGAAAATGCTAAGATGGAAATGACTAACTAAAAAAAGTTGCAAAAAGTAGAAAGTGGTATGTCAGCAAAAAAACAAACCAATAAAGGATTTCTGATAACACTCGAGGGTGGAGAGGGTGGTGGTAAGACTACGCAACTGGTTCGATTGCGCGATCGTCTTACACAAGATGGGCATGATGTTGTGGTGCTTCGTGAACCTGGTGGCACGGTGATTAGTGAGCAAATTAGAGACGTAGTTCTTTCTGCTAAAAATGTCGGTATTGCATTCACAACAGAAGTGCTGCTCTTTCAGGCAGCTCGGGCCCAAATTTATCGAGAGATAGTCCTACCATCACTTGAAGCTGGTAAAGTGGTACTCATGGATCGTTCGCGGGATAGTTCTGTTGTGTACCAAGGTGTGGTTCGTGGTTTCGGGAAAGATTTGATAGAACAACTGAATGACATGTCTACAAAAAATACATACCCAAATATAACATTTTTGCTTGATTTACCAGTCGATATTGGTTTAAAGAGAAGGGTTGAATCAGGCAAAATTGACCGGCTTGATATGGAGGGCGAACAGTTTCATGTAAAAATTCGCAAAGCGTATTTAGAAATTGCGAAAGCAGATTCTACGGGTAGGTGGCACATCGTTGATGCTTCGGAGTCGTTGGAGAGTGTGGAAAACGAGTTGTGGGATAAAACACAACAGGCATTAAAGCACCTTGAATAATAGTGTACGATTACTATCATGCATTTGAACGAACAACACAGTGCCAATCACGGTCATCAACAACGCGAACATGAGCAAACATTTGTTTTTTTAGAGGATGTGCCTGCAGAAAAAACCTTTGAAGTTGCCCAAGAAAACCTCGATGCTGTTTTTGGTGGATTAACAGATAAGTTGGGAAATGATTTGATTGGAACTTATGGGAGAGGCGAATGCTTGAGAGTTTTAGCTCGATGCGAGTATGTCGCATCGTTCCTTAAACAACAATTTGGTGATACAGCTCTTTGTCATCCTCAAGATCCAAATTATTTTTTTACTCCAGAGCTAACAGAACAAGCGCGTAAGGCAATGATGGATTTGACTCCAGCCGGTAATCCTACACCTGTGGGATTATTGAGAAATTACCATGAAGCAAATGAAGTCGAGTCTGTTTCAGATGGCATTGATGGTTACTATCAGTATCCAGCTTGGGACAGAATAGTTCCTGAAGGGGAAGAATATGACAAAAACCAGGAGCTCAATTTTTATCGCAAATTACTCGTCCACATCATGACCACGCAGTACTACGTCGATGAGCTAGGTGGCAAAATTAATGAGTATATTCGGTTGGCAAACACCCATGGTTGGCCATTACAGACTGGTGTATTTGCTCAACTCAGGCAAAACAATGGTAAGTATGCCGAAATCGATCTCGAACGGTTGAAAGTGAGGATGTTGCTGCATGATATTGGTAGATGGGTGACACATCACGAGGTGTTGCACGAAACATTGCCGGATCTTATTGCTAATTATATTGGTTTAAAGCCACCACTTATTAGTCATGAATTTGACCATGATGAACGGTATAGAAAGGGCGGAGACGAGCGAGTAGATCCAGAAAATATATATATTGAAGAGAGCATGCTGCATTATGTCGATTTTGTAGCAAAGCGACATGATGAAAACAACCTGAATGATGATAGGCTGCGCTCACTAGACCAGTTAGCAGAACACGCAATTAGTAGGGCTGCCAACTATAATGGAAAGTTGAAA
The DNA here is from genome assembly GCA_964556485.1 of uncultured Pseudomonadales bacterium. Classification (GTDB taxonomy): domain Bacteria; phylum Patescibacteriota; class Microgenomatia; order UBA1400; family PJMF01; genus CG1-02-43-31. Next base: position 85,808 of record CAZKVV010000001.1, read on the forward strand.
GAATACCTCACACTTTTGAAGAAAATGGCACAAGAAAAAGGTTCGGAACTTTCTTCACAAGAAAAAGTTAACCATGCTCTCAAGTTTTTGCAGGAAGAAAGCTCTGACGAACAAGCGCAGTTTTATCGAAGAGAAATTTTATTCTTACAAAAAGTACTGCCATTTTTTGGAGTGGGACATGGCACTGGAATTCTTGGTGCAGTTGGGACTGATTTATATCAATTGCAGGAAAGAGTTGAACAAGTTTGGAATGCAGCTATAGAAGATTCCACCTTCCTCTCCTATAATCGAGATCCACTTCCTGATGCAGTCGATAAAGCGTTGTTAGGCCAGCAGTAACTATGAAACTCCCAAAAGCAGTACAAGCCCTTGTCGATTCATTTGAAAAACTACCTGGAATTGGGCCAAAGTCTGCGCAGCGGCTGGTTTTTTACTTGCTGCACAATCCAGAGCATGAGTTGGCGCAGTTTGCACGCAATCTAGAAAATCTCAAAAAAATGACTGTGCTATGTACGAAGTGTCACAATGTGAGTGAAAGTGATCCGTGCCAAATTTGCGCCGACACTTCACGCGATGCTACTTTGCTTTGCATTGTTGAACAACCACTTGATGTTTTAGCTATCGAAAAATCGGAATCATTTAAGGGCTTATATCATGTTTTGCATGGTTCAATAGCCCCTCTGCATAATATTGGTCCAGAGCAACTGTTTTTACATGACGTTGTAAGTAGACTAGATGCAGTTGCAGAGCTTGTGATTGCCACAAATCCAACCATGGAAGGTGAGGCAACAGCTTTATATATAAAAGAATATCTGATTCAGCAAGGAAAACATTCAGAATTAGCAATTTCAAGAATTGGACATGGATTACCAATCGGCGCAGATATTGAGTATGCAGATGGCATGACATTATCTCGAGCACTCGAGGGCAGAAGACAGTTGTAATCGTTGTGTTATTTTTAAAAGGTGCTATCATACTCTTGTAATGGCGAAAGTCAAAGCAGCTAATTCAACCGCATTTTTCATATTGAGATCTGGCGGTTTTTTTTGTGAAGACCGCAAGTAGAACTATGTTCCAATGTGGAACTGAAGGGAGGTACTATGACAGTAATTGTCGAGTCCAAACGCATGAAGGTCACACAGGCGCTGCGACAGTTTGTCGAGCAGCATGCCAAAAAAATTGCCAAGCTGAGTAAGCCAGCAACAATGATTCGTGTCAATCTTGAAACGGTTGAAAAAAAATCAAATGATCCACTGGCAAACTCTGTTACATTTAGAGTTAAAACACCAGGAAAAGATGTGGTTGTAACAAAAAAGGCAGTCAATATGTACGATGCAATTGTTGATGCTTCTCGGGGAGCAGCCAGGCAATTACGCAAATACTATGAGCGTCAACTAGGATCCAAGCGACTGAAGCGTCACGAGGTTAGTAATGATACTTTGCCTACAGCCTTCTAGCAGCTTAGTAATTGCTAAATTCATACCTAATCCTGTATTGTGGTCGTAAGGAGTTACTATGAATGACGATACTACCACGATGCCAACACTTACTTCGGACACGCCCGCAAGTGATCCGTTGGCGGCAGCACTAGCCGCAGATGATGGGTTGGCACAACCTGCTTCGTTAGCTGCAGATGCTCCGGCAGATGATCAAAGTCAAAAGAGTCCACTTGACATTCTGGAAGAATTACTAAAAGAATCTGGTAATTCGGGAGCATCGTCTCAACCTACTGCGCCAGCTGCAGAGCCGGGCCAACCTACAGAAGAGGAAAAGGCTAAGAAGTTGGAAGAGTTGCAAGAGAAGATGGCAGAGCAAGCTATAGAAGATAAAGAAAACATTGCAAAACAACAAGAATTATTAGAATCTTTGAAGCAAACACCGCAATACCAAGCTCGTGTGCAGCAAAATGAAGAAAAAGCACAAACTGAAGCAGACAAAGATACGGCAGGACAAGGCTTTGAGATTACACAACTAAAGCACGACAAAGTGTAGCAAGGGATACGTATGAGTGGAGGTCAACCTGGTGCACCAGGTATGGGAATGCCTGGAGACATGGGTGGCGCAGGTTCAATGGATGTACTTAGTCAGTTGGGTCAACTTGGCGCAGCTGGTACAAGTCGTTCTTCTGGATCATCGCAAGGTCAAACACCAAAACCACCGCCACCCCCAAGACCAGTGGGGACAATTACCGAAGAGCTTGGTATGATCGGATCGGATTTTGGTAAAGGTGTTGTTGATCTTCTTAACTTTGCCAAATGGTTTGGGATTGAGTCAGCTCAGCTTTCACCAGAAGAAAAAGCAAAATTGAAACAAGTCCATACCAAATTTACCCAATTAACCGAGCAACAACAGATGGTTGCCCGGGAGAAAATGCAAAAAGAGCAGCAAAGAAAGCAGCGTATCGCACAGGAAGATGCTCAAAAAAGACAAGCAGATGCAGATAGTAAACAGAGCTATGTAGTACCATCGGGAAAGCAATCTGGAGCACAAAATGCGGGCGGCAACAAAAAACAGCGGGCCGTGCAAACTCTTCAAGATAAAAGAAAAACCCTTAGTGGGCCTAGTAGCGCTAACTAAGGACATACGATATACTCCCACTATGTATATGAATTTATTATTTTCCATCTGTTGTTTCAAAGGTAGCTAACATTTGAGGATGTCGAAGTATACTAGCCGTCCTCAAGGGGGGGGCGGTTTTTTTATGGTTAACGTTAGAAAGTTGTGATGACAAAACAAGAAATACGCATTTTACCAACCTGGCAGGAAAAGGGAGTAGCTATTGTAGTAGCTCATCCAGATGATGAAGCTCTTTTTTGGGGATTAGTGGAGTCACTTTGTTGATGCTGTTGTCCCAGTTACCATTATTTTAATGACTCTTGGCGAGCTCGGCATTGCCTTCACCGATCAAAAAACGACTCCTGAGCAAATGGCCGAAATTAGATATGGTGAGTTTATTTCTGCGATGGCAGAGCTTGGATTTGGCTATGAAATTTTGGCATTACCAGATTTGGGTTTAAGTAGTATCGATTTCTCTGTTATGGTTATGTCGCTGTTGTCACTGTTTCGCACGCACGATTTTGCCAGCATTTTTGCTTTTGCTCCAGACGAGTTCACGCCACTTTTTGATCACCCAGATCATACTAAATCGGGTGAAGCAGCTCGCTACGCAGCCATGGCAACAAATGTCGGGCGCCTGCTGCCAGAAAGTCCTGCAATTGAGGGTAGGCCAGAGTTATACCTGAGACGAACTGAAAAGAATCGGTCTACACACCAGCTTCCACTCACGAGTCAGGCTAGAGAACGCCGCGATGCGTTTCTTATCGGTCAGTATCCTTCGCAGTTCAGCCAAGAAAATCATGCACAGTGGAGTGAGGCTTTCGACCAAGTTCATCATTTCAAAAAGCAGTCGAGAAAAAAGTTCTCCAACAAAGACAAGAAACAGACAGAATATTACCAGAGAATACGGTAGAATAGGGATGTTCCCGAGGAAAGGATTAAATGGTTACACTTTACAACACGCTGACACGAAACATTGAGGCATTTACCCCAAGAGATGCAAAAAAAGTGGGACTGTATGCTTGTGGTTTTACTGTCTATGACTATACACACTTAGGTCACTTGCGAAAGTATTCACTCGACGATGTGTTGGTACGGATGTTGCGTCATGCTGGCTATGAAGTGACCTTTGTACAGAATGTTACAGATGTAGGTCATTTGGCTTCAGATGCTGATTCGGGTGAAGATAAGCTCGAAAAAGGTGCCAAAAAATATGGTCAAACGGTGTTTGATGTTGCTCGGACTTTTGAAGACTACTTTTTTAAAAGCATGGATGCCATGGGAAATCTTCGCCCAGATGTGAGTTGCCGGGCAACAGAGCATATTGAGGCACAACTGGAAATGGTAAAAACACTTGAAGCAAGAGGTTTCACGTACGTAATTGAAGATGATGGCGTGTATTTTGACACGGCAAAAATTGATGATTATGGCAAGTTAGCACATTTGGATATTGAACACCTCAAAGAAGGAGCTCGGGTTGAGATGGTAGCGGGCAAGCGAAATCCAACCGACTTTGCTCTGTGGAAGTTCGAGCGTCCCGGAGAAAATAGAGCGATGATATGGCCAAGTCCTTGGGCCGAGCGCAGTTTTCCCGGTTGGCATATTGAGTGTAGTGCTATGGCAATGCAGTATTTGGGCGACCAGTTTGATGTGCACACTGGTGGTATCGACCACATTCCCGTTCATCACACCAACGAAATAGCTCAAGCAGAGGCGGCCAGTGGTAAACAACCCTTCGTGCGATACTGGGTTCACCACAATATGTTGCGAGTTGAAGGCGAAAAAATGAGTAAGTCGTTGGGCAACTTTTTTACCATTGATGATGTCATAAAGAATGGGATTGCACCTAAGGCATTGCGATTATTATTCCTCACTACCCATTATCGCAGCCAACTTAATTTTACTTGGGATAGTTTGGCGGGAATTCAGAAGGCATTTGAGCGCTTAGTCGGGCAGTTCGCACTGGTCAATTCGGCAGATACGACGGGCGTTGTACTCTCGCCAGAAGCACAGTTGCTTGAGACTCGCTTTTTTACTGCAGTTGAATCTGATCTCAACACGCCAGAAGCTCTGGTTGTGCTGTGGGAAGTACTACGATCTCGATTGTCAGATGCAGAAAAGAAACTGTTACTGCTGGCATTCGATACTGTGTTAGGATTCGATTTGCCACTTTTACTCAAAGAGCAAAAAGTGACAGTTGTAGAAGAATATCCAGAAGAAATTCAAAAGTTGATACTCCAAAGAAATGAAGCTCGCGAGCAAAAAAACTGGAAAGTATCGGACGAACTGAGAGCCGCCTTAGAAGCAGCTGGGTATGTGGTTGAAGACACTAAAGATGGAACTAGGGTAGAAATACAATAGAAATGGGCAGTTTTACTTCATGCCCAAGGAAGTTGTTTCTATCTTACATTTGCTTAGTTGCCAAAGCCCGACATCTCGCAGCGGGTTGGAATTTTATCATTGAGTCCGTACAGTTTAGCAGCACCAGACTCAAAGAAATTATCCCATTTGGCATTGTAGTTGCCACAACGGCGGTTAAATTCGCCGCGGGCAACTGTCATTTGCCTGTTCCATTGAGACCAGGCGGTTCGATCTGCTGAAGACCATTGCAATTGATCTTCATAGCCCGCATTGCGGGCTTCAATGGCAGCCATCTCTGCCTCATAACTTTTGAGGTTGACGACCAAAGCGGACAGTTGGTTATACTGCTCCGTAAGGTCTGTTACTTGCGCCTGTGCTTCTTTTGCAGTTAGGACGTTTGCGGGGATGTTCGCCCAACCAAGTCCAACTGCAATAAGCCTGATAAATATTGACACTGCAAGCAGAAGTAGGGTGCTTGTTACCACGTACACCCACAAGGGATATTTTTGTTTCATTGAACCGCCTCCAAAAACGGTGTTTTTTTAGGGTTAATCTTCAGTTGATGTTCCCTCGGAATTGTCGAGATTGTTGAAAGTCATGCCCAGTCTTTCTTCAACGGCTGAGCATTCAATTTGGTTAAGGTTGCTATCAACGCAACCACCATTAGCAATGATTGCCTTGGCGGTTTCGATTTTGGCAACTTGACCTTCGTCAACCAGGACTACTGGATTGGCATACGCCCGCGGCGCAGTGGTTACGCGAACATTCGCATACACCGACCACTGCTCATAATTTCCCTCTGGGGTGATGCAGAACAAAAAGGGCACTGCATCACCGTAGGTGGCATCGATGCCCATCACTTCTTCGGTGTATGCGTTTACACCGTCGACATCAATTTTCCAAAATCCCGTGTAAGCGGGATCAGCAAAATTGGGCTCGATTGATTCTGTGGATGAGACAGGTCTACCCTGACACATCCAGCTATCAATCAGCCGCCCATCATCTGCCAATTGATATGCCCAAAAGAACATATCGTCTCGATTGGAGATATGATCCGCTATCAGAATTTGAGTCCTTTCGCGGAGCGCGTCCTGATCGGAATCAGGTGCTGGTGCAGCCTCTTGCGCATTTTCCATGCGCTCAGTGGTGGTGCCACATGCTGTTACTGCTAACAGCATTACTGCTAACAAAAAAAGTACTAATGTGGTTTTTTTCACTCGACCTTCTCCTTGAATTTGAAAAGAAAAGATAGAAACATGTTAAATAGCTCGCGTTCACACATCAAAAAAAAACAAGATTTGTGGACGTGAATGGAGAATTATACATGAACGATACTAATAAGTCTATTATGGGACTAAATTAGGTGTATTTGTTGCTAAAATCAAGTAGTTTTGTCATACTTACTTAGAAGGGCTTCGTGTGTCAGCAAAAAAACTCTATATATCCAATAAAGATAAAGTCTTTTTAGGTGTTGCGGCCGCTTTGGCGCGTTATTTTAATGTTGATGTTACCTTGATGCGCATTATTTGGGTGCTTTTACTACTTCCTGGGGGACTGCCGGGTATTGTGCCCTACATTGTCTGTTGGTTACTCATCCCTGAAAAAGAATAAAAAGCAAACTGCTGCATCACCATTGTGTAAGCTATCGTACATTGACAATTAGTCTATAATGACGTATGGCAAGAAAACCGGCAGTAGCGCAACACATCTGTGCAATTTTAGCTCAAAAGCATCTTTTGAGTGCTACCGGCATTGTACAAGAGTTGTCTGAACAGTTTAAGCAATACAATAAAACGAGTGTGTATCGTGCTCTCGAATCGTTATTAGCAGATGGCATTGTATGCAGGCAGCTATTGGCAGGTTCGGAGGTGCTCTATGAGTTGCGAGAACACCATCATGACCACACTGTGTGCACTAGTTGCCAAACAGTGAATGCTATTGAATGTCAATCTCACCCAGCTCCTGTAGTGCAAGGATTTGCGGTTGACCATCACCATACAACCATGTATGGAGTGTGTGATGCGTGTCGAAATAATGTCTCAAAGAATAGCTGATCCTCAACCTAAACTGTGGATGCTGGCAGTGTTTGCACTCTGTGCGGGAGTTGTGGTAATCACTAAAGGTGTAGACATGGAGTGGAATCGTGTTTTTAATAGATCTGATTCGTCGTTTGGCAAAGCTCAGTCTTCGCCCATAGTACTGCAAGAAACAGAAGTTGTGGAAGATGCTCAAGTTGCAACTCAGTCTGCTCAACCAGTTTCAATAGAGCCCGGTGGCACTCTGCTTTTTGCAGGTGATATGCAGTGGGATAGATACATTAGGCAAATGGCTACAAAAGAAGGATATGACTTTATTTTGTCTCCAGTGCGCAGTGTACTGCTTTCAGCAGATGCGGTAATTGCAAATCTGGAAGGGCCAGTGACGACCTTTCCTTCAAAAAGCCTCACGGCAGACATTGGTAGCCATGACAACTATATTTTTACTTTTAGTCCAGAAGTGCTGCCCGTTTTGTATGACCACAACATTAGGGTGGTGAATCTGGGAAACAATCATATTTTGAATTTTGGTGCAGAAGGTCTTGCTCAAACCGAACAAAACTTGCAAGCAGCAGGGATTGCATACTTTGGAAATACCTCAAAAGAAACTTGGCTGGCAGATTCATTTTTAGAGTATGACTTGAATGGTTTGCAGGTATTATTGGTCAATTACAACCAATTTCTTGCGAGTGATATGGCTGTTTTGCTTGAGGAAATTCAGCAAAAAAATACTCAGTATGATGCGGTAGTGCTTTATACCCACTGGGGGAATGAGTACCTTACCGAAGCAAGCGCTTTGTATCAAGAACGGGCACATGCGTTTGTTGATGTGGGCGTTGATTTGATTATTGGTTCGCATCCGCATGTTATTCAGCAAAAAGAAGAATACCGGGGCAAAACGATTTATTACTCACTGGGAAATTTTGTGTTTGATCAGTATTTTGATCCCGAGTCTCGTAAGGGTTGGTTGGTTGAAGTTGCCTTTGATGCAGATGGTGAATATACAAGCAAGGAAATTCCGACATATCTAGAAAAAAATGGTCAGACCGTGTTGGTAGAGTAGGGGGTTGCGCCTAGAGTATCGCCCTTCATGGTTTTAGTCTCCATACGTCTTATAGTATTTACAAGTCTTATAATATATGTTATAATTAGTCGTTGTGGTTTTTACTGCAACTGCACATTTAAACTGGCTGATCGCAAGAGAGGCCAAGTGTGGAACATCAAAAAAACATCAAATGGTATTTTTCTACCTCGTTGGTGACCATGCTTGGCCCCTCTTAAGTGCGGAGAGGTGTGTCACTCGCCCCGACATGGGTGAGAAACAATTGCTCAGGTGCCTTGTAAAGTGCAAGGTCGACCGCCACGCACGAATATCGTGAATTGGATTATTCACATCTGTTTTACAAAATACAGATGCCATTGGGGTGGTATGTAGCACCACTGAATAATTCAAAAGCCAAGTAAGCTACGAAGGAAAGAAGTTACCAAGTGGGTCTGAATTGGTTTACACTAATACTGCAAACCAATTCGAGAATCCCATACTCATGGTAAAAAAGAACTTTTTAAAGTCCACTTCGTCATGATTGATCTCCAAATATTCGGGGAACAGTCAAGAGACGATGAAGGACAAAAAATTGTTTTTCAAATTTCCCTGCCCCAAGTGAGGCGCCCCATGGACTACGAGATTCCTTTAAAAAAGGAACCGAGTCAAAATAAAAGGTTGGGCAATCACTTCACAAAAAAATAGAATGTGCACATATAAGCCCGGGTAAACCCCGGGCTTTTGCTTTGTCTGAAGTTTTAGAGCCATTGCTTGCAATAGGTGGCTACATCAAATTTTCGTTCAGCACCAGAACGATTCATATATCTAACTGTCCCAAAAATGGGACGTTCAAACCAGGGACGGTCATGCACGCCGCCCATACTCCAAGCAACACCGGTGTAGCCGTTGGGATCGCGGCCGTCGAGTTGATAGGTATCGTTGAGGGTTAGGGCAGTTGTATGTGCTTGCTCGACAGTGGCACTCCACTCAAAGATTTTCTTAGCCCAGTACATACGCATATATCCGTGCATGTGCCCAGATTTGACCATTTGCTTTTGTGCGGCATTCCACAAAGTGTCGTGGGTTTGGGCAGTTTCGAGTTGTTCAAGATTATAACTGTACTCACGGGGGTCTTCGGCATGTTGTGCTAATGTTTTTTCTGCCCACTGGGGATATCCTTTGGTGTCGGCATAGTTGGGGTTGTAGTAGCAAAAATTTTCAGCTAGTTCGCGACGAATAAGTAGCTCTTCTAAAAATGCATCCTTGTCTTGTTGAGGGGCCTGGGCGCCTTCGACGGCCTGGTAAATTTCAGCAGCACTCAGCATGCCAAAATGTAGCCAAGGGGAGAGGGTAGAAGTGTGTTGTTTGGTCGGGTCGTTTCGCAGCCTAGCATAGTCGTGCACGTTTGTTTGCACGAATTTTTTGAGTGCGATTTGGCCCGCTTTTTGGCCGGGTGTAAACCAGTCTGGCAGCTTGATGGTAGTGTCAACGCGAATCTTTGTATGCAACTGGGCAAGTGTGTGTTTCGTTTCTTCTGAAATAGTTGAAGGAACTGGATGCACCTTGAGCGGTGGAAAAGCGGTGAGGTAGGCTGGCAGTAGGGATAGCAGTTTTGGTCGCAGAATTCTGGCAGAAAAAGCGGCTTTGGGATAGGCAATCCAGGGAGGAATAATGTTGTGCGCATCGATAGTGTGGACTTCATAGTCACTTTTTTCACTGAGTTCTTGGCGCCAAGAGACATTCAACTTCAGCGGTGAAAAGTCGGTGACGATTAAACTTGCTTGCTGTGCTTGCGCAAAATCCGCAACCATTTTTGGAGGGTCCCCAATAAGAATGGCTAGGCCAATGGCATGATTGGCTAACTCAGCAGAAACGTCGAGTAAACCCTGTTGCAGACTTACGAGTAGTCTAGTAGTGCCATGGTGCTTGATAAGGTCCTGGCGAATAGCAAACACAACAGTTAGTGCCACCTTACGCGCAAGCGCTTGTTCCTGGGCGTAGAGCAATGCCCAGTTGTTGCGAGTTCGAATATCTCGGGACATCCAGTACACCACTGATCCCGATTGACTGACGCCGGGTTGGGTAGCTTTAGTTGATGGTGCAATTCTGTTGGCGAAGTTGGTTGAATAGGTGTAGTAATTGTGCACTGACTGGTATACTAACACTATGAAAACTTCCACACTATTGTCACAACGTTGGTTGCAGATCACTAGAGTGGTTCGTATTGTTGCATACTATGTCTTGCCAACTATGTTGTTGGTGGGTTCGTTGCTTTTTGGTAGTGAAGTGCGTTTTATTGCGCAGTTTGGAAACGCAGCATTATTTCTTATTTTGGGTAACTTATTTCTTAAGCCGGTTGCTTTGATAACAAAGAATGGCATTGTTTCGCTGTTACTTACTTTGCGCAGGGAAATGGGAGTGGCAAGTTTTTGGCTCTATATTTTTCATGCGGTGGGAATGGTGAATATTTACAAGTTTCAACCGGCTGATTTTGCAGGAATAGACAACTTTTTATTGTATGGATCTTTAGCAGGGATGGGAATGTGGGTCTTGGGCTTAACTTCAAACAATGGTGCTCAAAAACTACTAAAGAAAAACTGGAAAAAAGTGCAGATGGTAGCGTATCCCGTACTTTTTTTGGCGCTGCTTCATGGTGCAAAAGCACAAACAGAAATTGAGAAATTTTATCTTTTTTCGACACTCTATCTTTTCCTGAAAGCACTGCAATTTAAGAAGGTTGATTTATCTGTACAATTTGGAAAATTGCCCTTGTGGCTACAATAGGATATGACTTCCGCATGAGTGGTATTTGTTGTATTATCATACCCATATGATGCAAGAAACTGTTGGTTCTAATTATTGTAATAAATGTGGCGATCCTATTACTGGAAGCTTCTGTTCTGCATGTGGTTCCAAAGTAGTGAGGCAGAAGATGCGTGAAGGAGTCGCAACACGTGAAAAACAAGTTGCCCCAATTTTTATTGGCTCCATGGCTGTTAACACGACAGATAATCAAATTATTTTTCATGACGCTGCGGGAGTAGAGTCTCACAGATGTAGTTTTAATGATTTTGCACAATTAAGTACCAATAAATCGATTGATAGTATATTGGCAAACCCAACGGTGAATGATCGTATTGTAGTAACTATTTCTCAACAAATCGATGGAGTACAAATCAAAACAACACTAGATGTGCCTCAAGCACACTATTTGGGAGCAAGAGGAATAGTCGATTATTTTAATCCTAAGGTTGATACAGCCGAGCTCGCTGCAAACGTTGCAAATTATGAACAATTGCGAAAAAAAAGAGAAAGAGTTGATGGTGGCTTACTTACGTATTCACCAAAGACGGAAGATGGCACAAAATTTTCGAGAGCAGAAACGAAACTTGCAGATGGCAGTGATTTTCCCGTCTACGTTCCTGCTGAACTATTAAACATATTAGATGGCGCATTATGTGTTTTTTTAACTACAGCTTCTAATCTTACCCAGGATTCTGATACCTTTAACCTAGCAGGCCACACTATAAATAAAGCACAACTACTTAGCACTTTATCTGGCAATGGACAATTCTATCCATTTAGAAGAGAGCTTATTAATCCTAGATTAAGTTTGAATGATGTCAAAACACATCAAGCATATTTGCCAGTAAATGACATTAATAATAAACCCATTATTATTTCCATCGATCAAACGATTCTAGTTGAGTTATTTGCAAAGTATGAAAAGCAAATAGATCAACCTGCAGTGAGAATGTCAGTTGAAAATACTCTGAAGAGAGAGAAGCATGTTGTTACAAAATCTGAACATAAAGTTAACGTTGGTATAGCAAAAGGTTTGGTGAGAAAAGGTAGTTATGTGCGTGAAGGTCAAAGATTTAGCGAATCGATAGATGTCCAAGCTGGGACAACAATAGGTGATAGATTTTTAGATGCAAATCAAGAAAGAGCAGCAAATCAGGACATGCTCGTTGCTCGAACAGTCGAGATGGCAGATGGTACGATTGTTACTATCCTCAGAGTGTATGACGGGATGGGAGGACATGGACACGGTGAGCAAGCATCTAAAACAGCAGCAGCAAACGAAATTAATTTTCTTACCACTCTCACTGAGAAGCAAATTAAGGCTATAAAAGATCGAGCTCAAAAAAAGAACAGATCGTATGAAGTTGAGTTAGCAGATGTAATGCTCAAATACATTGCAAAGACAACCGTTAGCCAAATTCCTGCTGAGGCAGGCACAACTATGTCGGGAAGCTTGATTATCAATGGCAAATGCATTGTAACGAGCAAAGGTGATTCGAAGACATACGTATTTAGGGGTGGAAAACCTGTATTACGGACAATTGATCATAGTTTGGTTGCGAGGTTAGTAGCTACAAAACAAATTACTCCGGATGAAGCAGTGCATCATCCGCAAAAGAATGTGATTTATAAAACAGCACTAGATGAAGGAAGGGATGGAAATGTCGTCGCAACACACCCAATGCAGGAATTTCCTTTTGAAATCGCAGAAATTGTTCTCGAGGAAGGTGATGTGATCATATCAATGTGTGATGGAGTTGCTGGAGGTATTGAGACTCAGGGAAGAGATATTGAACAAGAGTTGCAAGCAATGATCGCGGCAAAATCTCAAGACGCAGCGCTGTATGCACTAAATGTCTTAGCCGAAGGTAGTGGTGACAACGATACCTTTTTGATGGCAACATACCACACATCGAATGTGACGTAAATTGTGTATGAAAAGTAAATATGTCCACACAAACCACTGAATGGCAACCAATTACTTTTTTTGATACTACAGACTCAGATCAACATCAAGAACCTGCCTCAGAGCAAGAAGAATATATATCTCCTGGATATCCAGAACAAGAAGTACTCATTCTTGAGGGAAGCACAGCTCTTCTGGAAATAACCAATGCTTGTTTGGCAGATTGTCCTTGGTGTTACAAAAGTCATAGCAATGATGTGAAAAACAGCGTGACTCGTCACAAAGGTCACGTTGAGCTAAATGACCTAAAACGTAGAATTGAGTGGATAGACTCATTCTCTTCTGCAACAGAAATTTGTCTTTTGGGTGGAGAACCACTGTTACATCCTCATTTGCAAGAATTGTTTGATTTTTTGTTAGAGCGAGGTATCCAACCACAAATTATCACAGCAGCAGTGGTTGGGGATTCCGAGATTGGAAAGAAGAATACCGACATTTTGTTTGATTACTGGTTGCGTGGATTAGTAAATGTAGAGCTGAGTTATCAGCCACAAAAAAATCAAGCAGAATTTACAGCTCTGTACACCCGAATGAGAGAAGCTTTGCCTGGCAGAAACGATGTAATTCGTGGCGAAATAAGGAAAATTGAAGATGTAATTAGATCAGATGATTCCCAGCTTTCAGAAGAAGAAAAGAAGGCACTTACAGCCAAAAATTCAGCGCTCCTTGCTCAACTACCTAATGGAGTAGGTAAGTATCAAAAATATTTTTTACAATCGGTTGCCACGTTTCCTCGACATATTATTACTAATCCAGAGCTTTGGGCAAAGGAGTTTACCCAGTTGATGCGTGTGGCAGTAAACGTTGATATGACAAGTACAGCTGAAACTATGAGTTATGAGGGAAAAGATTGGATAATGGTTGATTCTATAGAAGAATTTCGCCAATTATTTTTGCGGGTAATTAATTCTGAGCCAAATCCTGATGGGTCAGCAATATCCTTTGATGATTATTTCCCAAACGATGGGTCTTTGCCAAACTCATCACTACGTATCTGGAGTGAGCAGCAAATTTATCCCCGTTTTATCAAGGATGATACTTCCCCAAGTGGTAAACACCATGTGGCAAATATGGTAGTTCAGAGACCAGGTTCAGCGAAATATGCACAAGTATGTTCGTACATGAAAGTGAAGCCAAAAGGCACAAAGGCGTTGAGTATAACTAGCTTGCTAGTGAGAACTGACGGTGAGTGTACGTTTACAGAACCAGAGTGTATTGCAGCAAAAGAAGGGTTTACAAATGTTGACTTGCATCAAACACCAGAGGAAATATATGCGGTTACACTTGAACATGCTCGATTGCTGCGTTTCTTAAACTATGAAATTAAAAGAAAGCGTGCCGAAGCAATTGGTGTAGGAGCTGAGGGATACTGCAAGTTTGATCCGCTCATAAAAAGTGGCGAAATAAAAGTTGGTAACCTGCCTTGCCACGGCTGCGGTATTGAAGGTTCGGTGGGTAACTTGTGTCAAATGTGCAGCGCTATACGAAGAGTAATGGTACCTCAGTAAGCTGTTTCTCTCAGAGGTGGTAGAATACACCATATGTCATTATCCGCTGGAATTGTTGGTCTACCAAATGTAGGCAAGTCAACCTTATTTAACGCTTTGCTAAAACGCCAGGTGGCGCTTGCTGCAAATTATCCATTTGCAACCATCGATCCAAACACTGGCGTGGTTCCTGTGCCTGACGATCGCCTCGAAACATTGGCAAAAGTGGTGGGAACGACCGTTATTAAACCTGCAACTATGTCGTTTGTAGATATTGCTGGTTTGGTTAAGGGTGCGAGTGAAGGTGAAGGATTGGGAAATCAATTTTTAGCCAATATTCGTGAGACCGACTTAGTCTGTCATGTAGTGCGTGGCTTTACTGATAGTGCCATTTTGCGCGAAGGCAGTACCGATCCTGCATCAGATAAAGAAATTATTGAAACTGAACTATTGCTTGCCGACCTAGCAACACTCGAAAAACAAAAACCACCAAAAGCTACTAAAGAAAAGGATGCGTTGTTTCGTTGGAGCGTGATCGAGGAAATGCTAGCTGCAGTTCGACACGGTAGTGCAGTTGCAACCGTTTTGGATACGCCAGAAAAAAAACAGATTGGCAGAGAACTGGGTCTGATTTCAGCCAAAACGGTGATTTATGTCGTTAATGTTGATGAAGATGTAGTTGGTGACCAAGATGTGCAAACCGCAAAGTTTGCCCAGCTGCTCGGTGTGCATGCAGAGCAAGTGGTGATTATTTCCGCAAAAATTGAGAGTGAAATAGCAACACTTTCGGATGAAGATGCGCGCATATTTTTAGCTGAACTTGGGCTAAGCAAAAGTGGACTGGAGCGGCTTATTCAAAAAGTATTTGATCAACTTGGCTTGCAAACCTATCTAACTGCTGGCGAACTTGAAGTCAGAGCATGGACTATTCATAAGGGTGATTTTGCTCCTCAAGCAGCAGGCGTTATCCACACTGATTTTGAAAAAAAGTTTATCAAAGCTAAAGTTGCCTCATATGCAGATTTCATTTTGCTTGACGGTTGGAAGGGCACTAAAGAAAAAGGCAAGCAACGACTCGAGGGCAAAGACTACGAAATGCAACCAGATGATGTGGTTGAGTTTATGATAGGGGCCTAATTTTTTTATTTTTTCTAATGGTGTTACAATTGAAAATACTCACAAGTTAAAATGAGTTTTTCATACTTTGGGAAAAAGAAGGAAAAAATGACTGAACAACCTCCAGTAGACACAACGAATCCCGAACGGCCAGCACCGGGGACACCAGAATATGCCTTACTAATGTTCGACGAGGGTGAGGATAGAGATTTTGTTAGAACCTTGTCTACTGAGTTTGAAGAGATTTCTCAGGAAGAAGTGGAACAACGGGTTGTTGCTTTGCAGCAATTGGCCGAACAACACTTCGAAGCAGTTCGCTCAGAGGCATTAAAAGTTAACGAAGCAGGTAGTAAAATGCTCAGTGGCACCGTGAGTGTCATTTTGGAGATCCAAAGCATTGGGCAGAGCACAGCGTAGTGCAAGAGATGACGTATGAACAACTGCGTGCATTTGCGACAGAAAATCTGGATACAGCTTTTTGGACAAGTAGATCTAAAACTTCGCAAAGGCCAAATGAGTGGTCAGATATTCCCGAAGATGAATCCGCAGCCGAGCCGTCTGCCCTTGATAAAGTTCACTCATTAGCAACTATGGGTGAAATTATTTTTTCACCCTTTACTGGTGAATATGCGGTACTTGTTCCCAGAGTGAATGTAGATGCAGCTAGACTTGAACGATTTTCGAAGTTGTTGCAAGCTGTAGCAATTAGCGAGTATGATCGCGGACAAAATGGACATCCAGCTTTTTTTGACAGCTATTTAGAAGAGTTTGTTTCTTTTGAAGTACGGATTGTTAGAATTAAAACTGAATCCCAGGCGGAAGCTCCTATTTCAGCAGTTGTACATAATACATTACTTGGAAAAGCTAGAGCATGGGTTGAGAAACAGAGAAATCGATTTAGCAAGTAATACGTGTAATTAATAGAAAGTTACTATGAATGGCGATTACAATCAAAGATTTCCATATCGAGATGAATCTCAAGGAGGTAAAGTGGAAGTCAGCTCGCCATCTGAGCTCAAAACGCTCTTACATCGGTACTTTGATTTGGATGAATTGAGAGGGCTGTGTTTTGATTTTGGAATTGCTTTGACTGAACCACAATATCGCGCTTTAAATGCATTGAATCGAAGCGATCTTGCAGATTATATGGTTAGAGCACTAGAACAATCTGGAAATCTGCAACGTTTGCAGGATGCCATTGTAACCCTGCGACCTTTTTTATCTGATGTACAAAAGACAAGTGAGTTGCCATATGCACTTGTTGATAAAAAGTTATTACTTCTTAAAAGCGTACTTAATGATAAATTTAATAAAAGCGAGCTTCAGAACCTTTGTTTTGATTTGAACATAGGTTATGAGTCTCTATCAGGTGAAAGTACATTTGCAAAAATACAGCATCTTATAATCATATGTAACACTACTAATCGCATTGATGAGTTAGTTGACGCAATAGTAGCAGAACGCTCAGAAACTGGTTTGAAAGAAATCGAAGCACCAGCTCAACCTCAAACCGAAAAGTCTGTTGAAGTTTTAAAACTTCCAAACAGTGTTCTTATCCGTGACTTTTTGATGCAATTTTCACTAAAAGAGCTGACAATACTGATGTATTTTTCTGATCTGCCAGTCGGCACGAAAAGTAAACCAAGTATGTGTCTAGAAATTGCTCAATATCTTCCTAGACATGGTATAGATGAGTATGCGAAATTTTTGCAGGCTTTACACACGTACAAACCAGAGCAGGACTTGGTTGCAGCACAATTACTAACATCGTACGATTTACTACCAACTGCTGAAAATAAGAAAATTGCAATTTTCAACACTTTAGTGCAGAAGATTACTACCAAGGTGGCGCTTGACGACGTATGTTTAGATATATTTAAAGTAAAACTTGCTGCAGATCTGTATAGTTACGACAGAAAGTCACCAAATATAGATCTTGGTATAGTACAACTTATGGAATATGTTGTAAGGCAAGCATATTGCTCTGACATAAATGAATTACCAGCTATTGCTGATGCAGCACTCAATCGGCCTCAAGCTGCAAAAGAATTAAATCAGTTAACAACGCGTCGCGATTTTGTTAGTTATGTTAGAGTGCACGCAGTATCGAGCGAAGATTTTAAGAATGTTTGTCTTGCTTTTGATTTAGATCATGAAGATTTAGAAGGTGCAGATCCTTATGAAAAAGCACTGTATTTAGTTCAAAAATTGTACTCTCATGGAATGATCTCAACATTTACTCAAAAGATGTCTCAGCTAGTCTAGCCGCATGCAAAGCTAACACCTCCCGAGGATCTTCAAGCAGTAATAATGCTAAACAAAACTCCATATGTCGTCTGGTAGTGAAGTCTTCTGATTTTTCATGAGTACTATGAAAATATGTTTCTGTTGCTGCAAAATATTTTTTTGCTTGCTGAAGAGCTTCTTCTTCAGTTGTGACAGCACCCTCATCCTGATCTAATAGGACACATTTTGCAATCACACCAATCCATTCACCACCTTTTTTGTTAAGGCTTTTTAATAGCTCTTTATTTGAGAGCAATGGTTTAGCAACTTTTGTTGCAATGTCATATTCAGCAGTTTTTTGACTAAACCAACGTTTCATTTTCACTAAATCTTGCAAATCATCTTCTTCAAGTGGTGTATTTTCATTACCATTTCTTCCTCGATAATCTGCTTCGGTTACCAACATTAAAAAATTAAGTGGCAAACCTGCTTCGGTTGCGAGTTTCCGCGCCATTTTTCGCAGTGTGGTGGCACTATCAAATGATGTGGCCGTGCTACTTGGTTCTCTTGGAAATTCTTGTTTAAACACACCTCCTAACTGCATGTGTTTTGGCACCAGAGCTTCAACTTGCATTTTGGTAGCATTATCAATTTTTAATCGATTCAGGAAACGTCTAGTTGGTTCAAGTCCTGCTGCTTCATGTCCAAATGCGCGGTAGTAGCCATCTTTCAATTCAGTAGTGGCGGGTTTTCCTAGATCGTGACAGAGCATCGTCAACATGAGCACTAGTCGGCGGTCATCAGATAGATTTTCACGCTCGGCAATGAGTGCGGCAGCATCGAGGGTTTGTAGCGTATGCACCCAGGCATCACCTTCGGGATGAAAGAGTTGATGCTGAGGCGTGCCAATCAAGGCAAAAAATTCAAGCCAGTATTTTTCAATAAAACCAATTTCTCTTGCAAATTCTAGACCAACAGATGGTCTGTTACTTTTAAGCAGCATCTTGAGCAACTCATCTCTGACACGTTCAGCTGCAAGTGTATCCAATAAACCATCTGCAACCATTTTGGTACAAAGAGCAACGGTCTCTGGAGTAGGCTGCATCTCAAATCGAGCAGTAAACTGCATAATGCGAAGAACTCTGAGTGGGTCTTCAATAAATGTTTCATTGTCTGTTATGCTTATTTGCTTGCTTTGAAGATCAAGTTTTCCTAAAAATGGGTCATAGAGACTCTTGAGCAGCGGATCATAGGAAAGGGCATTCATTTTCAGATCACGACGGCGGCTTGCTACTTTATAATTCATTGAAGGATTAGTAACAGTTTTGAAATCTTTGTGACCAGGCCCAGTTGAAACATCTGTACGGGTCACTGATACATCAAGTGGTTCAGCAAACCCATCAATGTAGACTTTTATAACACCGAACGACTTACTCACACTATCGATTTTGCTCTTCGGAAAGGTTTTTGTAAGCACTGCCTGCACTGTTGGCACATCAAGACCATACACTTCAATGTCAAAATCTTTGGGTTTTGGTGTTGTGCCGGTGAAGTCAGAAAGTACGACGTCGCGAATTATGCCGCCAACGAGCAAAGCACGACCACCAACAGTTTGCACGTTCTTACACAGGTGTAGTACCTCGTCAGGGATTGTAAATCCAAGTTCTCGTTCTTCTACGTTTGTTTGGGCATCAATGTTTGGAGTAAGGTAGCTCGCGTTGACCCCAGTCAGTTCACTAATAACGAAAAGAGTAGGGAGTGCAAGGGACGGATCAACGGTGATTAGTTTTTCTTCTTCAGGCAGCGTTACCCCAAAATGCTCCTGCATTATTTTGGAGGTTTCTTGCCAGCTTTGAATGGTTTCATTTTTCATGTTTAAGCCCATAAGTATACAGGGAGAAGGTGCTTTTGTCAAATAGTTATAGGCTTGACAAAATGAGCATTTTAGCCTATAATATATACGTTGACAGTTTTGCGCCTCGATGCATTTTTGTGTCGAGATCGCGAGACGACAACTATTCTTTAACAGTTGTTTTATATGCTAGAAAAATGACTTGTGGGAGTGATTTTGGGTTTTTATCTAAAACTTGGAATCATTCCCGCAAGCAGATGTGGGAGTGTCGTCTCCTTAGAGGGGTTTTAAGACGAAAATTTATTTTTTTCAAGAGGCCAAGCCTCAAAGGAGAAACGCATGAACACTTTAAATCGTTTGGCGCAAGTAAATCAAATTATTTCTGTGGGTAGTGGGGATGGCGTAGCCACCACTGCAGGTTTTAATGCTTGGATGGGACGCGCTGTCCCAGTTGTTTTCACCCAGGCCTTTGATGTCGACAAGATCGACATCTCTGGTTGGGAAAAAAATCGCCAGGTGTTATTTATTGACCTGGCAGTCAATAACCAGAATCAAAATATGACGGCTGAATTTGTTCAAAAAATTCAGGCTGCCGGTCACACTATTGTGGCCATTATCGATGAACACGATGCCCAAGCCTGGCAACAGGTATTGGGCGAGACATGGGACACACTGGCTGTACAGCCAGTGACCCAAAAAACGGGGCCTATTAAATCTTCCGGTGCTTTGTTGAAATCTGTGCTTGGCACAGAGATGACTGAGCACGTCGCCGAACTGTTTGATGCAGCAGATGCAGCCGACCGGTTTGATTTTTCAACCCGGTTTGGTCAAATGATTAACCAGGCCGTGAAGTCCAAAATTACGGACAACAAGCGCAGGGTACATTTGGCCGAGTGGCTTGCTTTTAACAGCGAGCCTGACCAGATGATTCTGGGTTGGATCCAGGAGTATGAAAAAATCCTGGAGAACCATGCTGCTATCATCAAAGAAGCCACATGGGTTGTGCAAGGAACAATCATTCGCGTCAACACGACAGACGTCGTGTTTGACATGTCTGGATTGACTGCGGAGCTGTACCGTATGGCTCCGATTGTAATTATGGAAGCGAAAGCATTCCACAAACCCGCAGGAGGTCAAATGCCCATGGTGGCAGTTATGACCAACAGAAAGGATTTGGATTTGCTGGCTGCATTAACCGATGTTGAAGGCGTTGAACTGTTGGGTGGCTTTGCCTCTAAGGCGAATGTTACTCCGGCAAGTGAAGCTGCTGCAACTGAAGTCGTTAAAAAATTAATCTAGCAGAAACCAGATTCCGCCCCCCAAAGTACTCATCACATGCCTCCGCGCATGTCGAAGAGTCACTAAAGGACAAGGTGGCGTCTAGCTAGAACAACTTGTTAAAAAAACCCTGGTGAAATACCCAGGGTTTTTTGTATCTTGAGCTATATATTTTCTTCTAAAAACGGAGAGTCTAAATACCCACCAGTGTTTCCGTTGTAATTACTCCAGAACAATCGAGTTTTCTTGAAAGTGTTGACTTCAGCTTGCACAGCCTGCACTTCTTGCCATGTTTGTGGTTGTCGCTGCTGCATAAAGTAGTCATTAAGTGCTTGAGAAATATGATCTTGCACCTGTGTAGATAACCTGATGGGAAATCCGCCCTGGATAATTCTTAGTTTTGTATCTGGTTGTGTAAGCAGAATGTCGGTGACACAGTCCATAACCATTGGTACCAGAACGCTGACCACTTTCATATGCTCACCATCTTCAATATTAAATGCACCAGTGCTAATTGAGCCATCGATGGCATCAATTTTTTGAATTTCGTTAGTTGTAGTAGTGAATTCAGATAGTAAAACTTTTGCTGCGATAGGTCGAGTAATTTCGACAAGAAGCGAAATAGTTTGACCATGCTTGCCAGCCTCGATGTTTGCTACTAATTCTGCAGTATTTGGTTTTTGCACCTTACTGTTTGTCAGTCCGGAAATAGTCTCAGTACTTTCTGATTCTGGGATGAGCGCTAGCAATGGCTCAACTTCTGTTGCAAAGTGTTTGCGTAACAATTCTTTATAGCTCGCATCAAGCTGATTCCAATGTCCACTCATTTCACTGCCGTACTTTTGTGTGAGTTCAGAAATCAGGTGAGAGGCGAGAGTGGGGTTGGTTGGTTTGAGTTCAGCTGCATAAAAAATAAGTGAAGGCAGGAGCGAGTCGTAACTTTGTCCGGTGTGACTTTGGACGTATGCCTCAGAAGTTAGGATCTGCAGCAGTGTTTCGACAAGTGCTGTTTGTTGTTGTTGGTTTTTTGTGGCAATTGTTTCTGAAATTGCACGCCCAACCAGTTTGGTGTCGATGGTTCTTGCCAGTGATTTGAGTCGATATCTGTTGAATTTATAGTCTTCCATGAATGGTTTTATTTCTTCAGGAAGTCGTACATCTACCAGTCCGTAGGTAAGGTCATTTTTGTCCCAGATATGAGCTACAGCTGTTTTATTTTGAGAAATAACAGAGAGAATAGTGATTTTTTGTTCAAGCGGTAGTGAAGTGAGTGTTTTTTCATTGACCATTGCCAATACTGCCAGCAGCCGCTCAGCATCATTGGTTTTACAGTATTCAGTAATCCATTTCTTGGCGTGTTCTGCCTTGCGTTCAATGACTGCCGGTGGTTCGGACAGGGCAGTTCGCTGTAGCAATAATGTTCTATTTTCTTCGACAGATTCCGTAAAAAGTGGCTCATAAAAAAGCAAATCTTCTTCGGTAAGACCCACCGTCGTTAGCGTGCCTTCATTAGTGTTGGAGGTGGGCAGGGTAAAGATGCATTTGCGGGTTCCAAGTTCATACCTAGTGTTACTTGGCTCAACTTGCATAAGAGTGAACTGTTCCGTGCCCAACGCTGCAGCAATCTGCGATGCCTTTTTTTCAAAATGAGAATTTGAGTGTCTAGGATAGTCAAAAAAATGTTGCAAACTTTGCCACAAAGCATCGGCAGGGATGTCACTGCCAGCTGTTTGGGGAGATGCGACTAGGGCATCATGAGAACCAAACGAACTTTGTTTGCTGTAGTGGTAGCCTTTGCCAAATTGCGCCTCCGCAAGCGCAAATCGATCTGCAAGCAGCGCTAAAAGTGGCGAATCGTTGGTACCTGGATTAGTATTTTGTTGAAAGATTTTGAACTGAGCACCGATGGTTTCTTGGGTATTTTGAGGATTTTTTTGGTCGTCTATGAGCAGCAAAATATCGGATTTGCCTTTACTATTTGCCAGTGCCCGTGCGCCTTTTTCTTGGTTTAATCCACGAATATCAAAGTAGGTGAGTGTTATGCCAGCCATTGTCGTAACTTGACGATATGTTTCTGGATTGGTGAGTCTCTCAACGAGTGGAGCTCGTGATTCTTTTTCTTTTTGTGCGCCAGCTATCAGTACTTCACTGTATGTAGCTTTTATTTCCTCGGTTGTGGCTCCGTGCACAATTTTTTCTAGAGCTGTAACTGCTTCAATGAGAAGCTGCGCCTGATTTTGTGGGGTATTTTCCTTGAATTTTTCTTTGAGTCCATAAAAAAGTGGCACAATCAAATCAAGGTCAATGACATCGCTTTTCAGTTTACGAATAGAACCTCTTTTGTTAGTGTCGAACCCTTCCTGCGCTTGGAGCCAATAATCTAAATCTTTTAATTGAAGAGTGTCGGGGAGATTTTTTTGAAAGTGAGTAGAGCCATAACGAGCCTTGAGTTCCGTTGCTGCAGGCTCACCGTTACTGCCATTAGCGAAGTTTCCCAGTGTTTTTTTTTGACTTACTTTTGCGTCATTTTCGTCAGGTGAATGTCCAAAGCCTTCAATAACTAATGTGGAAGGGTTTGAAAAGTAGGAGCTGCTGTCTTCATTTTCTTCATGAATGTTGGGTGTAAAGAGCACGTGTGCATTTGCAGAAATAAGTCCTCCTTTTAGTGCAAAGTAGTAGGCAAATAGTTGATCGATGTCAAAATCTTGAAAACTGTGGCCCATGACTACTTGAGTGAATACCTGCTTTTTTTCTCGGGATGCAGCTTCACCAATAAAAACAGTAGTGAGGATATCTGGTAGTAGAGTTGCTAACTGTTTAGCTTCCGCTTGTTCCAATTCAGCAATTTCTGCTAAATTTTGAGCAACAGTTTTGAAATGTTTTTGAGTATCTTGTATTTCAGTCTCCGACATAAGGGTTTTTTGTGCTTAAATTAATACTACCTGTATATTGGGTGTAAGTGAAGCTTAAAGCATGCAACAAGAAGAAAGAGAAACAACTAAAAAACCTGAAAGCAAACATGGTGGTCGGGAGCCCTATATCTGGAAAGACGGCGTTGCGCGTGTAGAGCGACCGATGGACATGTATTTGAAAGAAGTTTTAGACAAGCTATCTCAAAAACAGGTTGTTGTAGTTCAGGCCGAGACTGGAGTGGGCAAGACTTCCAGAATTCCTCAGGCAATCATGGATAGTCAGCCTAATACAAAAATCTACATGACTCAGCCAAGACGGTATGCCGTACGGATGAACGCTGGATATATTGCCAGAGAGAAAAAACAACGCTTGGGACAGGATGTTGATTTTACCTTACGCGGTGTTCCTGGCGAGAATAGCCAAGATAAAAAAGCAAGTCGAGATGCAAAACTTGAGGTCATGATCGACGAAACATTGGTCAATAGAATCTTACGAGAAAAAAAGCTTCCCGATGGAGTGATTATTGTTGATGAAGCGCACGAGCGGTCGATAAATATTGATCTATTGTTGCTGCTTATTCGTACCTACTTGCCAAACTCTCCGAATACAAAAATTCTGATTACCTCAGCAACTATTGATACCCAAAAGTTTAAAGGCTACTTTAAGTATTCTCCAGAAGAGTTGACGGCATATTCTGGCAAAGAGTCCGAACTCGATTTTGCTGCTGAACCAGTGATTGCCCTCAATGAGAAATTGTTCCGAGTCGAGACAGAAATGATCCACCTAAATTCTGGAGAGCACCATACGACAAAGGCAATCGAAACGGCTGTGGAAGTCTTTAAGCAGTTTGTTGTTGGTAAAACAGAAGCTGGGTTAAAAGATCGTGTGCTAGCAGAAGAAGAAAGAATTTATAGAGAAAAGGGATTTATTAGCTTTTCCGTCCTACCAGTACCTCAACCATTAACCATTCCACCAGAACAAGAAGGTGATGCTCGCATTCCGGTCGCAGATGGAACTGTTTTGGTTTTCTTACCTGGTAAAGAAGAGATCGCAGAAGGTGTGAGGGTGTTAAAAGAGTATGCAAGAAAAATTGGGTGCTCTGAGTATGTCGAGTGTCTCTCGATGTATAGAGGGGTAGATGATGCTGAGAGAAACGCAATTGAGGCCCCAATTGTTCCTGGCAAGTTGCGAGTTATTTTTACTACTGAAATTCTTAAATCGTCAGTAACACCAACAAAAACAGTGGTGGTCATCGACTCATTTCAGGTTAAGCGCGATGTTGAAAATGAGCATGGTGTGTCAGTACTTAGAAAAGTGTCACAGTCTGGTGCGGAGTCAGAGCAAGCAAAAGGTAGAGGCGGTAGAACAAATACAACGGTCTATAAACCAGTTGTTGGCGGAATTGATGAAGTTTTATCAATGCAGGAAGAGTCAGGAGATTATTGGCCACAGCCTGCAATTTTGAGAGAAGGCATAATTTCGGTAACGCTAAAGATGGCTGCTGCTGGGTTGGATATAAAAACTGCCAAATTGCTTGACAGACCTAATCAGAAAAATGTTGATCGAGCAGTAATTCGTTTGCAACAAATCAATGCACTTGATGATGAAGGCAGAATCACGTCGTTTGGCAGAGAGTTGCTGAGATTTTCGATTGCACCAGAGCAAGCCAAAGCGTTATTTGAGGGAGAAAAGCAAGGGGTATTACCTGAAAGTATGATTGCGCTAGCTGTAGCCTCAGAGGAAGGCATATTCTCACTTCCTCCAAGAGGAATGAGAGAACTTATTTGTTCGGAGGTTGATCTGCAATCTGGGTTAGAGAGATATCTGGCAACAAAGTGGTTGAGGGAGATTCACTATAGTTTTTCTGGAATTGCTCAAGACAGCGGAGAGTTGCAAGAAAAATTCCAAGCTATTCAGCGAGAAAAGTGGGGAGAAGTTCGACTTGCGTTTAAAGATTCTTATCTGAACTCAGCGCGTTATCCCGTTTATATTAATACTTTGGAAGCCAAGAATCTTTGGCAACATGTGGAGCAGACGCGCATCTATGATGGTAGGCAAATGATTGATGGATTGTTACTTGATTATGTAAGAGAACTGGTTTTTGACAAGCTGAGTTCAAGTTCGATTACCATTCCAACTACTCAAGAATCATTGCACGCTGACCTGATGAAAATCAAAGCTACTATAAATGTCAAACTTACCCAGTTTGGTGGTGCACCACTGGAAATGCGTTTTAATCCAACTGTCTTGAGCGAGCTAACGTTTCCTTTAGGGTACGGCATTGTTCGTTCGGAGGTGATAAAACAAGCTCTGCAATTTAGGGTAGAAAATGAAGATGATATCTTACTTGACGTATTTAATATTCGCTATGATCAAGGATTCTTTAGAGTAAAATCATCTGAGAACGATTCATCCATTCCAAATGATTTTTTTAGCACAATTTTGTGTCCCGATTGTAAAGTCAGGAACCGTGATAGCGATCTCGATGAGCATGATTATCGAAAACAAATATATGAAAAGAGATGGTTGCAATTTGCACTTGATCAAGATGGTCAGCAAACAAACTCCGATTTTGTTGCATCTGTAAATGCATTTCGAGCCTACAAACAGGCAAAAAGACAGATGTCCGACAATCAACTTTGGCTTTGGTGCCAGGCAAATGGGCTCAACCTCAAAAAAATGCAGCAAGTTGATACTAGATTAAGTTATTTGATTGACGAGGTTGAAAAAAGTAGGTTATCACTTTCCGAAAATGTTTCCAGTCGACGTGCATTTTCTTCAGATGCACTTACTAAAGCGATGTTAGCTGGATTGGCTGCCAATGTTTGTTTTGGTCAATCAGGTCCGGTGGCTCCATTAATCAGTGCATCTAAAGAATCAGCGCTCAATGGTAAGGCTCCTTACTATATATTTGGTGGCATCAGAAAATCAGAAATTAAGCCCAGAAAGTTAGAGCATCATCTTCATTTTGCCAGCCTTTGTGCGCCAATAAAGCTGGAGTGGTTGGAGGAAATTTCACCACAACTGTGCACCAAAAAAAGAATTGAAAATAGTGCAGCGATAACTCCAGAGGGTGCGGTTAAGTTTAATTTTAACCAGTATTATATTGGTCATCAGTATGAAATGGGCAGTTATGTTGTGGATGGGATCATAGCTCAAGAAGCACTAGCATCATTTATTTTTGCAAAAAAACTGACACATCCAGATCATCAGCGGAATCTAGAGGTTATTGCCGAAGCACATTCGGTGTTACTCAGATCAAAGCAGGTTCGAGTTCTCGAGACGCTAGTTGAAGATTGGTATAAGAGCAAGTTCAAAGGTTTATCGACAGTAGCGGAAATTGAAAACGTTTCGCTTGCGCTCACGCCAGAAATACTCACTGAATTGCTTGGACTCGACTATGCGAAACTCAAGGCAGAAGTTGAGGCAACTATTCCAGATGAGGTTACAATTAGGGGGGTACAGTATTCAGTAACGTATCGACTTGGCGGCGGCAAGTTTTTTCAGGATCTTTCCTTGCCAAATACCGTCGCAGCTGAGTTGCTGTTGCATGATTTACCAAATTCTCCACAAGGTTTTGAGCGAACAATTGTTGTTTCCTTTGAATCAGGTGCTTCAACAACAAGACGAGTGGTGACGACTGAAGAAAATTTGAAAGAGTTGCAGCAAGAAGTTGAAAAAAAACGAAAAGAATTGGTTTGGCAGCAATTCATTTCTGCAAATTCAGCGCACTTGAGAAAAACTTATTTCGATTCTGGATATTTTTGGCACGAATCTGCCTCTCAAGATAGAAAAAAAATTATTGTTGCAGATGGAGATCCTTTACCGCTTGAGGTATTACCAACACAAGCTATATGGGACGAGCAAACTGGTTCACAATGTTACTACTATTTTGAAAGGGATCCATATTCATCACTCACTGGATCGAAAGCGTATAACATTAGAGTGTTTAACAATGAGGAAGAGTATTTGGAACGGAAGGCGACAATCAACTCTGAGAGAGAAGAATTGCTCAGAGAGAAGCAACGAAAAGTGGATGCAGTTCGATTTGAAATGGAAACAAAAGCAATGGTTGCTAGTGCTGATGCCATGCTGAAATCTTTCGATCTTAGCCAGCACCTACGATATGGTTTGACAGCAAGGCAGGTGGAGAGCGGCTACTATGCTGACGATGTCGTCAGTTTATTTGCAAGACTACTGGCTGTGAAAAAAAGTATTGGTTGGTTTAATGGATATTCTGGAACTCCAGATTGGAAAGAAGCCCGACGGTTGATGCTCCAGCTAAATGCAGAACTTACAGAAGCTCAGGAAAAATATGATTCTCCAGATATAAATGCAAAAACTACGGCTGCATTTATGGGAGAAGAAGCACTTTTCAACTCAGAAGGTTTCACAATTCCGCAAAAGATTGGCAAGTTGAATGGGGAAATCAATCTTGGCATGCGCCGTTCTCAAGAAAACAATCGTTGGTA
Organism: uncultured Pseudomonadales bacterium; assembly: GCA_964556485.1. Taxonomy (GTDB): domain Bacteria; phylum Patescibacteriota; class Microgenomatia; order UBA1400; family PJMF01; genus CG1-02-43-31. The sequence goes on from CAZKVV010000001.1 coordinate 113,918, forward strand.
TTTGGTCATGTCAGATGATGATGGTATTTGGTCAAACTATAAAGGTGCCTATTCGAGTAGATTCTCAGGAGGATATGAGAGCCAAGGATTATTGCTTCGGGCTGTGAAAGCGCAATTTGCTGAATATGGATATTCTTTTGTTCCAGTTGAAAATCTAGCAGTTGCAGAGGTGAGTCCCGAAGCACTGAGAGATTCGCGATTTAGAGACTTGATTTTTCGTCAGTCCGAACATGAGGGTGTGTTTACTGGGTATCGCTATGTTGATACTCAAGGACCATGGGAGCTGGTATACATGAAAAAAACTGCTGGGACTGAGGGGTGGGAATTGCACTGTCTTGACTTAGAAACAGGTGAAATTCAAGGTCCTAAGGTTTTTAATGACTCAAGGCAGTTTCGATTTGTGGAGAATTTGAGTGATATTGGTGGGCAAATGACACGTCTTGGAGATAGGAGCTTTATAAATCGCACAGATGGTGGTATTACAAATAGTAGGTTTCAAAAGTTAGAAACACTTGAAAGCGGTCTCAAGAGATTTATGGGTGGTACAGGTGGTTCAAGTAGGGTGCCGGCTGTATTCGCACCTGAAGTTCGTACTTCTACTAGGAAGCCTGAGCCTCAAAGAGCTCCTGCGGTTGTTCCACAGCCTGAACCTTTTGTATATCGTAGACCTCCAGATCGAGTCATTGACAGACAAGAGCTCGCCCCAATAGAAAAGGCAAAAATATATGCGTATTTGCAAAGCAGCGAAGTGTCGTTGCGAGAAAATATTGCTAAGATTGAATCTGGGAAAGATAGTCAGTCTATTAGACAGACTCCAGAGTGGCGCTCGGCATTTATTAAAGCAATGTTAAACCCCGATGGTCTAGCTGCAATTTTAGAGATGAGTTGGAGTTCTGATCTGCTAAAACAGACTACCGATATTTTGACTAAAGCTGTCAACAGTTGGATTAATGAGTATGAGAGTCGTAGAAATTTTGGTGAAAATTTAGATCAGAAATCATTAGATGAACTGCGAGTTGCCCAGGGTATTTTTGAGTATGTACAACCAATGCGCTCGTTTATTTCTAGAAATAGAGCAAATATTGCGGATTATGTTGGCGGTGATCGAGAATCAATTACAGCTTTTTATACGGGGCTTTTGCTGTATTCACAAACAAATGGAGTTGCGGTACTCCATAACAAAACAGTAGTAGATGAGAAAAACAAAAGGAGTGATGAACAGATTATCGAAGAAGTATTAGATTCAATTCCAATCATCTGATAATCTGTGATATAATCACCAGGCTTGTAGCATTGCTACGAGCACAGTAATAACTACTGTTTTGCTTACACTGTACAGACGCAGTGTCCCACAGCTCTAAAGCAAAACCAGAAAGGGCAGTATGAAGATCGTTTCAGAGAAGCGCGTTCGTTCTTACGAACTCACCTTCTTAGTTCCAGCTTCGCTCACCTCGGATAAAATTTCCGGGACTGTAGTCGAAGTGCTAGAACTAGTGAAGAAACATAAACTCACTGTTACTACACAAGAAGATTGGGGCAAGAAAGATCTTGCATATCCAATTCGTTTCCAAAGTAGTAATGAACGCGAGGCTATGTATACACACATAGTTTTTGAAGCAGAAGCTTCCAAAGTGCAAGCTTTCGAGCGCGACCTCTACCTTAACCAAAATGTGATTCGTCACTTATTGGTGTTGGCAGAAGCTCCTGGCACTGAACTCGGAGATTTGCAAGAACAAAAAGAAGAATAATACACGTAGAAAAACAGCAAGAATGGCGCTGAATCTACCTCTTTAGAATTCTACGGTTTGTGTAAGAATGGAACGTATACTAAGGTGAAGTATTGAGGTATGAAAGGAAGCTATGTCGGTTCGCTCATTAAACAAAGTGTTGCTCATTGGAAATCTTACTAGAGATCCAAATTTACGCTACACACCAAACAATACGGCAGTCTGTTCATTTGGTATTGCTACCAATAGAACCTGGACTCCGAATGAAGGTGGTGAAAAGCAAGAAAGAGTAGAGTACCACAACATCGTTGCTTGGTCTAAACTCGCAGATATCTGTGGTCAGCTCCTTCACAAAGGCGACAAAGTCTATGTTGAAGGCAGAATGCAAACCAGAGATTGGAAGGGCGAAGACGGCCAAGAGCGCAAAACCACAGAAGTGGTTATCGACAACATGATTTTGCTAAGATCATCAAATGGTGCGTCTCAACAAGATTATGATGATGACGATATTGGAGCTCCAAGCAGATCGAGAGATGCAGAAGTGCAGATGCCAGCAGAAGTTTCTGAAGCAGAAGACATTGCAGACGATGTGCCATTCTAGACAGAAAGGTATGTCACTTAAGGTGACAAGAAATATATGAAGAAAAAGAAAATCAAACGACTAAGACGCAAACCAATGCATATTAGTTCAAAGGTAACATTCTCTTACAAGAATATTCCTGTGCTCAAGAAATTTGTGAGTGAGCAAGGATCAATTTTCTCTAGAGAAGAAACCGGTTTAAGTCAAAAACAGCAAAGACAGTTGGCAACCTCTATCAAAAGAGCTCGCCACTTGGCAATGTTGCCTTTCACTCAAGTTATGTAGTGATTGGTGATTTAGTACATAAGAAACAAGGGACTCCCGCCGTAAGGCGGGAGTCTTGGTTTAGCGAGACTTTTAAGTAATCCATTTTATTTCGCCCCGTGACCAATGGTAAGACAATGGTAAAATGAGAAGTCTTATGAAAGTAAAATCCACATCCCTCAGTAATCTCATCGTCGCAGGAGCACTTGTTATGGCTGGTGGTGTGTTTCAATATCAATTCAATCCAATTGGAAAGATTGTTTCCGCAAAAAGTGGCACCAACGCTGGTGATATTTCAGCAAGTAAGCTTTCTCAGTTAGTTAATGAAGATGCGCCAGCAAGCAAAAAGGATGTTGACTTCGGTGTTTTTTGGGAAGTATGGGGATTACTGGAAAAAGATTATATCGACCAGGAAAAAGTTCAGCCAGATGCTATGGTGCACGGGGCTATTGCGGGTATGACCTCAGCGCTCGGTGATCCATACACCATGTATTTACCTCCAGATTTAAATGAAAAAAGTGCCCAAGAATTAGCAGGCAGTTTTTATGGAGTTGGTATTGAGTTGGGTTACATTGATGGTGTTTTAGCAGCAGTTGCTCCACTTGCCGGTACGCCAGCAGATATTGCAGGTGTTCGTGCAGGAGATCTAATTATAAAAGTGAAAGATGAAGCAAAAGGTTTGGATAAATCAACGGAAGGCTGGTCACTCAATGAAGCAGTTGAAGCCATTCGTGGTCCAAAAGATTCTCCAGTGATCCTAAGCTTAGTGAGAAAAGAAACTCCAGAACCATTTGATATTACCATTAAGCGTGGGGAGATTGTAGTTAAGTCTGCCGAAGTTACGTTTGTAGAGTATGCAGGCAAACGAGTGGCGCATGTTAAACTGTCTCGATTTGGTGAGCGTACTGTGGGTGAATGGGATGGAGTGGTCGCTCAAATTTTAGCAGAAAAAAATAAGATTGCCGGCATTGTTTTAGATGTTCGTAATAATCCAGGCGGACTATTTGATGATTCCTTAACTATCGCCAGTGATTTTATTGAAGATGGCGTGGTAGTTTCGCAAAAAAATACGACTGGTCAACAAGATTTCAAAGCAAAAGGTAAAGCTAGACTAGTCGGTATACCAGTTGAACTCTTGGTAAACAAGGGGAGTGCTTCAGCTTCAGAGATTGTTGCTGGCGCCCTACGAGATCAAATTGGTGCAAAGCTGATTGGTGAAAAAACATTTGGTAAGGGTACTGTGCAAGACAGAAGAGAACTCTCTAATGGAGGTGGAATTCATATCACTATTAGTCGCTGGTTGTTACCAAAAGGCGATTGGATTCATGACGAAGGTATTCCTGTAGATATTGAAGTTGAACAAGATTTTAACACTGAGGCAGATGAACAACTCAATAAAGCTATCGAAGTATTGTAAAACACTGTCAAATTTTGTTACCATGCAATGATGATTCATCCAGATAAGGCAAGGCAAATTTTAGCGGAAACCAATCGTTTTCTTCCAGATTCAGAAATGAGCGAATTGCCTCCATTAATGGTGAGTGAGATGGTCCTAACTGCGGAGCGAATGGTTGAGCTCGGCCTCACTCAAGAACAACAAGAATTTTTATCGCAGTACGAGCCCATTTCCTTTAGTGTTTGGAGTGAAGCTCCTATACAGGGAGACTTTAGGCTTTCACAGTTCACCACAATTGGTTTAGCTGAAGGACTGATATCAAACCACGACGAGTGGGACAATCCTCACCAGTCACTAGTGAAAGCAATGCAGAGACAGTGCAATAAATCACGTATCTTTAGGGCAGTAAACAAACCACTAGCTTTTTTTTGCGGTGAGTTGTCCTGGCTTTGGAGGTACTCGACTCAAAAATCCAGGACAGGCAACAGTTGACAGTGTCTCGAGCACAAGTTACTCAAAACTACTATCGATATGTAACTCGCTTTTTACACCTAAAGTCATAGTAGGTCACTCTGCTGGCGGCGAGGCATCACTACAGTATTCTTTTCAACAGCCAATTGAGGGTGAAAAGAAAGTGCCAGTCGTAGCATTACACCCAGCGGTTTCACTTAAAAATCAGGGTATATTTAGGACGATATCTAATTTAGATGCCACAAATCGATTTTTTAGGCAATTGCTAGTGTTTACTCCGGTTGTAAGTGCGATAGAGAATCAAATACTCAGTTGGCTTGTTGGTGCTGATACAAAATCTGATGCAACAAAATGGCAGTTGGCACTACATAAAGATGAAGCTGAAAGAAACACAGTGGCCTATAGACTAAAAAACCGCGAACTCGAATTGCCAGATGATCCCGCAAGGTTCGAACAGTACAGCATGCAGCTGCTTCCCACGGTATTGTTAGGTGAGGCAGACAGACTAACCACTGAAATGAATGCTCGTTCTTTTCTTCCCGTTATCCGCCAGCTCCTGCTAGAGAGAATAGGAAAAGAGACATCGCTTATTGTTACCTCAGAGGACCAATTAAAATTACTAGCTAAAACGGTAGGCACCAGCATTGTATCTGGAAATTGGGGACATGATGCGGTATTTTTTGACGAAGTGGCCCAAGAAGCTGCGGCGACACTTATAGTTAATCAGTTGGAAATGAGCTTGCTGAAAGATAGTTGGTATTTCCAAGAGCTTAAGAACATATGTGTGTTGCTTAGGCAACAAGGTTTTCCTTTAGAGTTTTGTTTGTATTCTGACATCCGTGAAGAACACGCAAACTTTGAAAAGAATATGGCCTTGTTGTTGGAGCATGTAAGGGATGATCAGGATTTTGTGAGACGTGTCTTTACTTCTGAAAAAGACAGTCTTAGATATGAGCTCGAGCAGCGATATATCATGGTTTCTTGGATGCAAGTTTTTCGTCAACTCATTGGTATGGCGGGAGTTGTAACTGAGAGGATCAATGGGGGTGGAGCCGATAGGACTGCGAAGGCTGAACTAGAACGTATGCTGGTAGAGATAGCAACCATGATGACAAAGTTTCCTTCTGTAGAGTTGTATCTTCATGCAATGGGTAAGGAGTATAAAAATGAGAATATAATCGAATCTATAGAGTTGCTATTAGAATTGCTCTTTAACCAAGAAGATGATCCAGAAAAACCAAAAACTATTCCTAGAGCTTTTTTCGAAAGTGAAAGCCAAAGGTTTTCTTTTAAAAATGGTTTCGCGGCTTATTGAAGCTGTAGTGCTGCCAGGATTTAAACTTAGAGTTACCACGGACGAATTTGCATCAAATGCAGGAAAAGTAAGAATCTCTCCTTCAGATCTTAACATTTTGTTAACTGTTCTAGCAGATTAGTCTTCAGGGGAGGCATCAACTGTTTCGTCTGTTTGTGATGTTGTATCTTTGGCAAATGCTTGATGTAGCTCTTCAAGCATACTGCCCATGTATCCATCAAGGATAATCGGTAAATTGTGCCAAGATTGTTTGGTGCGGTGGTCAGTAATGCGATTTTGTGGGTAGTTATAGGTGCGAATTTTCTCGGCACGTTTAGCGCGGCCAATGACGCTTCGTGCGTTACCCAGAAGTTCTTGACGTTTTTCTTCTTCGATTTCCCACAGCTGTGAGCGAAGTAAGTCTAGGGCAATCTTTCTATTTTGTTCCTGCTTTTTCTCTTGGCTACAGGTTGTTGTGATGCCTGTTGGAGTGTGAATAAGTCGCACGGCACTACTGGTTTTATTGACACTTTGGCCTCCAGCCCCACTTGCTCTCATAAACTGCCATTCCAAGTCTTCTTCTCGGATTACTACCGCATGCACTGGAACTTCTGGTAGCACTGCTACAGATGCTGTCGAAGTATGAATACGTCCTTGCGCTTCTGTTTCTGGAACACGCTGCACCCTATGTACGCCAGATTCATATTTGAATAATTCATAAGCAGTGAAAGCTTCTTGGGTCTGGTGGGGATTTGTAACTATTTTTGTTCTTCCTTTAACCTTAAATACGAGGTCATCTATGAACTCAATCTTTAGACTTGCTTGCTCGAGAAAACGCACATACATACGTTTTAGATCGTTCGCCCAAATTTTGGCCTCGTCACCACCGGCTCCAGGCCTAATTTCAAAAGTGCAATTCACTTTTTCTGCTTCTTCTTCTGGCGAACCTTCAAGTGAGCTTGAATAGTCTAAAGCAATTTTTTCTAGTTCGTTAAGTTGGATGGTGATTTGTTCCATTTCTGACTGCGCAAGTTCTGAAAAGTCGGGATCCTGCAACAATGCTTCGGCTTCTGCGCGCTTTTTTTGCAGTTCTTCGATTTGGGCTTGATATGGATTAAACATAGGTAGTTTCCGAGGTGGTTTTAGTATATCAGTACCACGCCGAACGCAGTGGAGGGACAAAATGAATTGGAAAGCTACTGTGCCTGGGTTTTGCCAGATTTCTTGAGTTCAAGTTGTTGAGCTCTGAGAATATCTTGGTATGACTTTGATTCTTCGTTAGAATCATCATCCTTTTTAACTTTTTTGCTGCTTTTTGCTGCTTTTTGGCTCTGAGCAACTTGCATTTTCTTGAGGAATTTATCGACACGACCTTGGCGGTCAACAAAGCGAAGTTCGCCGGTAAAGAATGGGTGACACTTACTGCAGATATCAACGGTGAGTGTTGGGTGTACTGAACCAACGGTAAATGAATTTCCGCAAGAACAAGTAATTAGCGCTTCTTGATGCCACGTGGGATGAATTCCAGTCTTCATAGACAGTTATTCTACCATGAAAATGGAGTGGGGCAAGAGTGGGATGTTATAATAGCCCTCGTTCTTTAACTATCGGCTTTTATCAGCGTTTTACGCTCATCTCTTCGAACAATTGTTCGAAATTCGAAAAAGGAGTAGGAATGAGTTATAACACATTGAGACGAAGCTTGCTTCTTGTAGGGCTGATAATAGTAGTTGTCATTGGCGTTGTTTTATCCTCTTTGTCTGGATGTAGTGGTGGTGCGCAAGTAGGTGTGTCACCAACTGTTAGTCCAGATGTAGGGGCGAGTATGGAAGCTGTCCCAACTGCGCGATCACAACCGGTTCAAGATGCGCTTTCGACACCAGAGATACCTCCTAATACCCCTGCTATGCAGGTGCAGGTATTAGGCGAAGCCGACTTGAGCTTGGTGGTTGGTGTGTCCCGTAGCACTCTCAATTTTAGAGACGTGCTAATCATGCGCGGCGATGGTAGTTTGCTCAGATGCATGATTATTATTGGCAAAGCGTTTGAGCTGGGTGTCCCAGATTCAATTGCCCAAACGTGCGAACCCCAATAGCTAAGCAGAATTGCCGATAAAATAGAACAAGTATATGCTCCAACCTGAATGCCGATAGCAGGTTGGAGCTTTTTTTTTGCTGTGATACGATAACTGCAGTACAAACCTAAACAATTGAAAGGACAGTTCAACAAAAATAAAGAGAGCGTGTGGCTCTGTGGTTCTCCCCACGGAGATACGAGGAAGAAGGGTGCTAGCAAAACAAATTGAATAAGTAGCACAATCGAACCACTGTCCAAGCACAGTGAGGATCTGCGGAAACCTTCTGGTGATGTTGCAAACCCATATGCAACCAGGCTATTTTCAGGAGTAAAATCCTATAGTCTGTTTTTCAATAAAAAATACTATTCGTTTTTAGTGCGGGTTGTTTGCCAGCGGTTTTTCAGTACAAAAAAAGTACTCAAATCGCATCTTAACACCAACAAATTGCACAAAAGCGTACAGAAAGTAACGTATGTGTGGCATTTTTGGATTTTATGGAACTGACAAAGAGCAGCAAGCGGCTGCAGTGGTTTTAGAGGGATTACAGAACTTGAGTTATCGCGGCTATGATTCTTGGGGAATTACGGTGGTATCAGAGGGGACATTGCATACCACGAAAGATGTGGGACATGTTGCGACAAATGTTCCAGCGAGTTTACCCAAGGCATCAATTGCAATTGCACATAGCAGATGGGCAACCCATGGCGGCGTGACAAAAGTCAATGCTCACCCCCATACAGCTACTGATGGTAGTTTTGTGTTGGCTCAAAATGGTATTATCGAAAATTTCGAGGTTTTGAAAAGTGATTTGCAACAAAAAGGCTATACCTTTCTTTCCCAGACGGACACCGAGGTTATTGTGTATCTGGTAGAAGAACAAAAGAAAAAAGGATTGCCATTGGATGAAGCAGTACGTCAAGCATTTTTATTGCTAGATGGAAGAAACACTATCCTAGTGCTTTCAACAGAAGGTGAAATAATTGCCGCGCGCAATGGTTCGCCGTTGGTGGTGGGGAAGGGCAAAAATAAGGATGAGTGGTACTTTTCTTCGGACACCTTATCCTTTGCTAATACGGTTGAAAAAGTGCTGGTTGTTGAGAATGGCCAGATGGTGGTTTGTTCTTCTGGGAAAGTTGAGTTGCTCGCAATAAGCACCGGTAAAACAGTTGAACCTGAGTTTGAGAAGTTTCATTTTGCTTCCCAAAAAGCTGACAAAGCAGGTTTCGATCACTTCATGCAAAAAGAAATTGATGAAACTCCACAAGTTATTGCGCAAGTGTTAGCTCAAGATAAAACAATGTTGTTGGCTTTGGCTGAGGCTGTTACCAGTGCGCGTCAGGTGTATACATTGGGTTCTGGTACTGCTGGAATTGCATCTCAACAAATAGCCTTCTATCTAAGAAAAATAGCAAAAGTGAACACTATAAGTTTGGTGGGTGCGGAGGCTCAAAGTTACTTTGAACTCTTCAACAAGGACGATCTCATTATTGCTCCCTCACAGAGCGGTGAGACAGCTGACGTCTTAGAAGTCCTGGAGGTCGCGCAGAAAAAAGGTGTCAAAATTGCAACGTACGTCAACATGTATGGTTCTATCATGACGCGCATGGCTGATTTCCCGTTTATGGCGGGGGCAGGACCTGAGATGTGTGTGATGTCTACCAAAGTTTTTACCTCACAAATTGCTTGGGGTTACTTGTTGGCAAAAACCATTGCTGGGGAATTTGAGCAGGGTCGAGCTCAACTGCAGGAACTTAAGGAGCAGCTTCGTATTTGTTTGGATGATTCAGCTTTTCATGCACAACTCAAAAATGTTGCCGGCACGCTTGTTGACGCACAAGATATTTTCTTGCTGGGTAAGTCACAAAATATGGCCATGGTTTTGGAAGGTATGGTTAAGATTATCGAAGGTTCATACAAACATGCCCATGGAATTCCAGCTGGTGACCTTAAACACTATGCCATCACGATTATGGAAAAAGGTGTGCCGGTATTTGTGTTAGTGAGCAATGATGAAGCCCGGACAGATAGTATTTCCGCGGGGACTGAGGTCAAGACAAGAGGTGCAACGGTTATTGGCATCGGCCAGGGAAAAGTACCAAGTTTTGATAGCTTTATTGAACTGCCAGATGTTGGTGAAGTTTCGGCTATTATGAACATTGTGCCGCTGCAACTCATTGCCTACTACCTGACAGTAGCTCTGGGAAATAATGTTGATAAGCCCAGAAACATTGCCAAGAGTGTGACGGTGAAGTAGCATTGACCATTTCTTGGTAATCTTACTTGTAGGTTTAAATTGATACTGGTACTATGGGGTCTATGACAGAACAACAACTTCCTAATGTAGCAGATGTAAAAATAGCAGCCATTGAAGAAAATAGTCCTGATGCTAGCGAAGTAGTCATTCCAAATTGGTATCAAGATTTCGCTGTAAGTATGGCTAAAGCTGAGAATGTTTCGGAAAAACTTGCGAATTTCGATACTTTATCTTATGCAGCTATCAATGCAGCCATAGGTGGTGATATGAGGGAGTTGCCATACCAAGTGCTCAGAGTTTTATTACCTGACGGTTCGGATAACCAGCAAGTCGCAGACGTACTGAGAAGTTCCAGAGAAGAATATCTAAAATCTCATCCAGATGAAGTACAAGGCCGTGGCGCAACTGAAGGTATCATTAGCTATGACGGTAGATTTATACCAATCAAGATTTGGGAAACGCTTACAGAGCATCAAAAATTTGCTGTATTCGTGGGGTCAACATGCACTCATTATGCAGGAGATGTTCCAGGATATGGCGACTTGGATTATATGGATGCCGATCAATATGATGCTTATCTTAGAGAAAAAAAACAGTTCTAAACTATTTTTTTCTTCTTTTCTTCCTTCGTTCAGCCACAATTACTCCTGAAATAATTAACAAAAGGGCAAGCGTTTGCCCCCAGTGTAGTGTGTCGCCAAGCAAGAGTACTGCAAGTGGAACATAGACAAGAGGTTGCAAGTAGGTGAATAGGCTCGCTTCGGATGCTTCGATGCCATCTTGGCCTTTTATGTAGGCGGTAAGCCCTATGATTGAACCAAAGGTTGCCATATAGAAAGCTGCCACCCAGACAGAAGGGGATTGCAGGTCAGTTTGTATGGCAGGAAGCAGTGCAGAATGAGACCAGCCAGCTTCCCAAAGACTCAGAACACCAAAGACGATCATGCCAATAACAAAACTCACAGCCGCTACAAAGAGTTTAGGGAGTTTCTTGTAGTGTTTTTTTGCTAGGACAAAGTAAAATGCCGCGGCAATATTCTGTCCAATAATCAAGACATTACCTAACAGGGACAGATGAGTGATAGACTGCAGGCCCAACAACAATGGTAGCAGCACTAACAAAATAGTTCCTGAAAGTGCCAGTCCAAGTCCAATCAATTCATGTTTTTCTTCACGTTCACGTAAGTACCAAGTTCCAACCAGTACTGTGAAAATGGGAGCTGTAGTGGTGATCAGACTCGCCTCAAGTGCCGTGGTCTTTGCGAGTCCAATGTATAACAACCCGAGTGAAACAGTGCCGAGTAGTTCAACAGAAAGGAGCGATACTAGTTTCTTTTTGAGTGACTTAATTTTGGGTACATAGTACAAAAAAATGGGTATCGACAGTACGCTGGCTATGAAAAAACGGTACAGTAAATACCGAAACGCAGTAGAGACGTCTAAACTTGGTTTTACTATGACTAGTGCAGCGCCCCAGACAATAGTATTTACTAGCAAAAATCCATAGGAAACAGTTCGCTTTGAAAACATATCCTACTAGCTTAGCACTTACTTTGTTGCAAGCGTACTAATAGCTTTGTCGATCGAAACACTATCCTGTTGGCCCGTCACTAAATTTTTGAGAACTACGATATTTTGTGACTGTTCTGCTTCACCCGCGACAATAACAAATGGTATGCCTTTTTTGTCGGCATACTTGAACTGTTTGGATAAATCATCGGGGGTGGGGTAGAGTTCAACAGCAATACCAGCCTTGCGCAGTTTGGTTGTTATTTGCAGTGTGTAGTTAGTTGCTAGGCTTTGAGATGCTGTTTCAAATACCGTAACCAGGGCTTTTGTGCTTGCCTTGCTGGTTGCAATGCCAAGAGCAAGTGCAGCTTCGACAACGCGGTCAAAACCAATGCCCACACCAACGGCCGGAGTTTCTTTGCCGCAGAGTTGACCAATCAGGTTGTCATATCTACCACCGCCACCACAAGATCCACCTTCATAACCCGGAATAGTAATTTCAAAAATCATGCCGGTGTAGTAATCGAGACCACGGGCAAGACTTGGGGTAAAAATCAGAGTTGACTCTGGAATACCCAGTTGTTGTGTTAGCTTGCTGATTTCTTGTAATTGCTCAGACATTGTTGCGGCAGCTATAGCAGAAAGGACATTTTCTGCCCTAGATTCAGAAAGGCCTTTGGCTACCAATTCAGCAGCGACATCTGCAGGTGTCATCTTATCTAGTTTGTCGATTGTTTGGACAATAGAGTACACAGGCACTTGGTCGGTAGCAAAAGGTGACAGGACAGTCAACAAGGTTTGGCGGTCGTTAATTTTGATTTCAATTTGCGAAAAACCTACTGCAGACAGTGCCTCGTAGGTGCCTGCCAAAATTTCGGCATCGGCAAGAGGTGAGGTAGTGTTATAGATATCAATGTCACACTGGGTGAATTCGCGGTATCTGCCTTTTTGTGGTTTATCGGCACGGAATACATTTTGAATTTGATATCTTCTAAAGAATTTTGGTAGCTCATTTTGATATTGTGCCAACACTCGAGCTGTTGGTACTGTTTGGTCGTAGCGAAGGGCAACTTCGCGATTGCCTCGATCTTCAAAAGTATAGACCAATTTGTCAGCTTCACTGCCATATTTGCCCAGAAGTAAGGATGCGTATTCGAGTGTGGGTGTTTCGAGTGGTTCAAAACCAAATCGTTCAAAACTGTTTGCAATAGCTGTTGCCACAGCAGTACGCACCCTCTTTTGCGAAGGGAGAAAATCTCTAAAACCTTTAAGTGTTTGTACGTTGTTCATATTCTGTCTTTCTCTTGTATTTGTACTATAGCGTAGGTGGATCGGAAAGGGTACAAAAAAACCCCCGTTGAGGGAGTTTTACAATGCACGCAAGAACACCCCTCTCAACACTGAGTGGTATGATGATGTGCTTGTGCAAAAGTATTTTTCATACGCCTATAGTATATCACATGGTATACTATCTGCTTTATGAAGCAAGAAATATCAGTAATAAATCGCGCCGCCACTGCTAGATATCAAGAACTTACTCGTACAAAATTAGGTAGACTTGATGAGTTGGTTATTCCTTCAGAATGCAATGTTGAAGTGAAAGAGTGGGGGTATGTATTCTTTCCACAAAATGCAGAAAAAATTGATACTCTAATTATATTCGTACATTCTGGAATTCGTGTTCCAGATGGTTTTGACAATTTGCTCAATATCGGCAGCCCTGAAGCAATTGCGGATTTTGTAGAAACAGTGGTGTTAAACGTTGATTTAGGGGGTGGCCTGGTAGCTAGCAACCTTTTAGCGCAACTCAACGAAAATCCTTCAACTGCGCTAGTTTGGTATGACTACACTCGTATTACCGGCGATCCTAATAGAGTGTTTCTCGAAGAACAGCTGCCTGATAAACCTTTTAGAGGCGCGACACCTTGGAGTACAGAAGCACAAACAGTAGTTAGTCGTGCGCCGATTGTTGAAGCAACGATTGCTCCATTTTTTTCAGATTTACTTGATTTAACTAAACAGTATCAACCTCGATTGATTATTTCTCCCCATACGTATGATCCTTTAGGCGGTGGGTTTGTGAGCGCTAGTATTACTGATACGTTTGGTGAAACCTTACGACCAGCAGGTATGATTTTTCAGGAAAACACCTATGCGCCAGAATTAGGAACTCTACTTTCACCAGAAGATATAGAACGGTTGCAAAAAATGTATACGCTTGCATTATCAAAAATTTCAACATTAGAAAAAGCACAAAACGTTCAAGTTACTATTGACGAGCCTTATAAAATTGGACTTACCTTAGTTGTTTGGTTGCAAATGATGCAAAAATGCAGCCATTTTATGTTCGAAATGCGCAAAGACATGTTTGAAGGAATTACAGATGCAGACCTCGATGTGCTAGCGCAACTTATTTTGAAAGCTCGATAGCATCAGTGTCGGTGATGAGCACCGTATTTTCAAATCGATAGCCAAACTTTTCTTGCAAGTAAATGCCGGGTTCGATGGTAATAACAGTGTTTGTGGCCACGAGTGCTTCATTTCTCCAGTTGAGTGACGGTGGCTCATGAATATCCAACCCCAGTCCATGCCCAGTGGTATGTATAAACTGTTGGCCAAAACCAGCTCTTGTGATCACTTCCCGAGCCCAGGCGTCGATCGTTTTGGCAGCAAGTTGCTTTTTTTCCGCAATGGTTGTTTTTACGCCTGATAGTGCTGCGTTATATGCTGCCATGACAATTGATTCTATCGAAAGAAACTCGGCAGAGGGTGTTGGTCCAAACCAAACGGTGCGAGTCATGTCAGCGCAGAAGCCGTTTACGCGACCGCCGACATCAATAAGCACGGCCATGTTTTCCTCGAGTATTTTGCTGGTTGGCTGATGGTGAGGAAGTGCGCTGTTTGGTCCAAAAGCAACGATGGTTGGGAATGCTAGGTTAGCGTCAGCACCAAGTTGTAACATGTTTAAGAACAGCAGTGAGCGGACTTCTTTTTCGGTCATTCCTACACGAAGTTGCGATATGACAGCAGTAACAGCTTGACTAGTAATTTCACAAGCCTTGGCAATTGACTGTTGTTCGAGCTCATTTTTTGCGGCGCGAAGTTGCCAGATTTGCTCTTTTTGCATCGGTTCAATTTCAAGCGAGCATTTTTCCTTAATCCATCGATATTCTTCAAACTTGAGATCATCTGCATCGATAAAAAGGGTTTTGATGGGTGAGACCTTGGAGCTTTCCTCAATATGACCCACAAGTTGACTAGGGAATGATCCGGTTTTTAAGGTGATATCAGCAAAAACGGTAGAAGTTGGAGAAAAACTTGAGTGGATGAGCGTGACGTCATCAGTGCGGATTAATAGAAATGCTTCACGTTCGGATGTAACTAGGCAGTTAAAGCCTGCGAAAATAGTAATGTCTGAAGGTTGAGAAAGTAGAATAGCTTGATTTGGCTTCACGGATGACTGCAGAGTGGCAAGTCGAGCGTCCATAATTAGTTCATTTCCTCAAGTGGGGCTAGGGATCGAAGTGTAGCTAGTTCAAAGCCTGTTTCTGTATCAAAACCAGTTATAAGAACAGTCACGTCTTCATCGAAGTCTGCAATTACAGCTTTTTCGCCGGTTTCATCCTGTAAAATGGAATTTTTCATTACTTTGAATTTCTTTTCTTCGCCGTTTGAGCGATCGGTAATGCTTACTTCTTTAGCTGAAATAGTGACGATTGGTCCAATGGTGACTATCTGCGTTTTTGGTCGTAGTGTTGTTTCGGAAACTAAAATCACACTTGGTATAAAATCATTTGCAACTTTAGAGCCAAGGACTGTGACCCAATTTCCTACAGCGATATCTTCAAGCGGTAAGCTTTTGCCTTTTTTTGTGATCACGATTGTGTCATCTATGGCAAGAATGGTAGTGCCTTGTCTATTTTGGTAGGTGAGAGCACCGTCATTGATGCGTTGCACTTCACCAATACTGCCATATTTTGAGTTCAGCATAGTGCTAATGGCACCTTTTACTTTTGAGGTGTTGTCTTCGATGCGCTTTTTAATTTCATCAATGGCACTTTCAGCAGTTTCTTCGAGGGTTGCCTCGGCTGTAGCAGTTTTTGGTTGAGCAGCCATAGCAGGCGTAGTTGAGAGTGCTAGTGCCGCAACCGTACTCAGTGTGAGTAGGAAGCCAAGAAATAAGTAGTGTTGTAGGTTATTTTTCATCATCTTTTGTTTCTGCTGAAGCTGAAGCCTCTGGAGATGGTGAGACTTCAAGTAAATCTGAGACAATTATTACACGTTCGTCAGTAGCAGTGGTGCCAGTTTCATCTAAGACGTGGACTGAGAGTACATTGACACCATCTTCAAGTTCAACACTAAAGCTGAAGTTGCCGGTAGCGTCTGAGGTGGAGATGTAGTCATCATTATTTACAAACAGTACCACGTGAGCATTTTCACTGGTGGTCCCAGTTACAGTAGTTTCTGATCCAGGTTGCACCGTGCCATTTTCGGGATTATGAATGGCAATAAGGGCGGGATCTGAGGTGGTTGCAGGGCTTGGCTCGGTTGCTAGTTCGAGATCTGTTGTAGGAGTTTCAGATAAAGAAGTACGAAAACGATACACACCATAAGTAATAAAGAGCCCCATGCCAAGGCCAATAAGGATTGCTAAGATAACTTCTTTTTTCATTTTTCCTGATGCAATTTGTATGTGTTCAGGGTAGCATTATAACGCAAGTTACGGTACAGTGCAGGTAGCAAGGAGAGATATGTTACTTACGTATCATGGACACGCAGCATTTAAGTTAAAGGGTAAAAAAGGCTCAGTTGTTACTGATCCCTACGCCGACTATGTTGGCTTCAGTTTACCCAAATTGAGTGCTGATTTGGTGACAGTTTCACACCAACATGAAGATCATAATGCTGTAGAAAAAGTGGCAAGTTCGAGCAAAAGAGCAAGGCCATTTATCATTGATAAACCAGGCGAATATGAAGTTGGAGGTATTTCAGTTTTTGGAACTTCCTCGTTTCATGATGCCACTGGTGGAGTAGAACGTGGTCAAAATTTCATTTTTACCGTTCTGATTGATGGCGTGCGCGTTTGCCACTTGGGTGATCTTGGTCATGACTTAACACCAGATCAAATCGATGCGATTGGTCCTGTAGATGTCTTGCTCGTTCCGGTTGGTGGTAGTTTTACCATAGATCCTGTGGGAGCAGTTAAAGCAATTCGAGCAATTGAGCCTGGAATTGCTATTCCTATGCACTACAGAACACCTCGACATGACGCAAATATCTTTGGCGATATGAAGACACTCAATGATTTCTTGATGGAATATGGTGTAAGCCCTATACCAGTACCAAAACTAGATGTGACGGCAGGTAGAGTTTCGGAAGAAACAGAAATTGTGATACTGCTGGAGACTTGAGTTTGATGCAACATACGACAGACGGGAGAACACCTCCGCAAAATCTTGATGCTGAGCGCTCAGTGTTGGGCGCTATTCTTATTGACCCAGACGTAATTGTAAATGTAGCCGACGCGTTAGTGCCGGAGAGTTTTTACGACCCCGCACATCAATTGGTGTACGCGGCAATGCAAAGTTTGTACGAGAAGCGCCAACCTATCGATGTGGTTACTCTCACCAGTGAGCTCAAGAAAATGAAGGAGCTGAAAGGTGCCGGTGGCACTGCGGGGGTGGCGGCGCTGTCTAATACCGTATCGTCATCTGGAAATGCAGAGCACTATGCTAAATTAGTTGCTGAGGCCTACACAAAGCGCCGCCTCATCGCTATGGGCGCTGAGGTTTCCAAGCTAGCCTTCGATGACTCCCAAGATGTTCTAGATATCATGGATACAGCGGAACAACGTGTGTTTTCGCTCTCTCAAGCCCAAAATAAAAAAGCATTTAGTCATATCAAAGATACATTGGTTGAAAGTTTTGAACGAATCGACCAACTCCAACGCTCTGGTGAGGATGTTCGCGGCGTGGGTTCTGGTTTTATCGATCTTGATAACTGTTTATCAGGTTTTGGTAAATCTAACTTAATTATTTTGGCTGCTCGTCCAGGTATGGGAAAAACCACCCTGGCGTTAAACATTGCGCAGCATGTCTCAGTTGTTTCCAAAAAATCAGTTGGTATTTTTTCGCTCGAAATGAGTAGAGAAGAGTTAGTTGATAGATTACTCGTTGCCCAGGCCGATATCGATTCTTGGCGTCTTAAATCCGGTCGCCTCGATCAACAGGACTTTTTAAAGCTTTCTGATGCAATGGGAGTGCTTGCCGATGCCAAGTTCTATATCGATGACACGCCTGGTCTTAGCATTTTTGAAATCCGCACTCGCGCTCGCAGGCTTATGACGGAGCACCATATCGATATTTTAATTGTCGACTATCTCCAGTTAGCCCATGGTCGCACCAAGGATAATCGTGTGCAGGAAGTTGCTGAAGTTTCGCAAGGACTTAAAAATATTGCTCGTGAACTTAAAATTCCTGTCATCGCCCTCTCTCAGTTGTCTCGTGCAATCGAGAGTAGAGGAGAAAAAGTGCCGCAACTTTCCGACCTTCGTGAATCTGGTTCTATCGAGCAGGATGCTGACGTCGTCATGTTCCTGTACCGTAAAGATGATGACATCCGCGAATCGGTTAACCTCAAAATTGCCAAACATCGTCATGGTGGACTTGCCGATATTGATCTATACTTTAGAGGCGATAGAACACGTTTTTATGGCATGGAAACAAGGCGAAAGGAGTAGTGGCTGTAGATTTTAAGCCACTCTCGAATACCCAAACAGTAAATACATCAAAACGCCGGAGAGCACTAAAAACATGAGCAAAAATCCCAAATTGGATTTAAGGCTTTTGGTGGCTTTGTCTGGGTCAGATTTGTCTAAGCTAACAATAATAACCACTGCAATAACGCACCAAATGGCGCCTCTAAACACCACCGACCAGACGCTATTGACTGAAAAAACTGCTGTATAAATCTGTTCCAAAATTTCCATCCCTCCACTATGCATCATTTATGTATAAAATGCAAGTTTGCGTCCGTTTAAGATTTTCACTTCTTGGCTGAAGTAGCCTATATAAATTGACATTTCACTCAAATAATGGTATAATGACAGTCTAGTAATGGAGCCCAGTGTGATTTTTCACACTTTTGTTTTTAAGCATGGCGCCATTTGATTTTTAACAGTGATTTTTTATTTCCCTTAAAGGAGGGACCTCATGACTGATGCAATTATCTCTCAGTGTCCGGCCTGCGCCGCAACAAGCGGCCAGAAAGTTTGGTTTAATGGCCAAACCCATTGCTCATTTTGTGGAGTTGATTACACCCGATTGGGTGTAGTGCAAACTCCAGTCGTCGCCATCAAGCGGGCGGTATCCCGCAAAGAAGAGGACGAGAAATTTGGCGCAACCTCAATGTTTTTCGGTTGCGCAACTTTAGCGTTTCTCTGGTTTGTTGGCGCATTTATCACAACGATTTTTTCATTTTTGATTGGTGGCATTTTCTTTGGCGCCAATGCAAATGTTGCGTTGGCGATTGGAACCTGCCTTCCCACGGTTGGCATGCTGCTGTTTTTGGTTGCCACCGTTTACGATGGCACAAAAAACAAAAAGCAGCAGACAGATGGCCAGGCCGTCGAATCTCCCGTCTTAACAGAACCGGAATAAAATAATCACTTAGGGGAACCTGTGTTTTCACACAGGTTCCCAAGATTTTTCATACTGAATTTTTTTCATTTCTTAAACTTCCTTTTCCCAACGCACTTTGTCTGGTACAATAGGTGTCTTGATTGCCGAGGTGGCGGAATGGTAGACGCGTGGGTCTCAAAAACCCATGGGGGCAACTTCATGAGGGTTCGACTCCCTCCCTCGGCACATAAGAATTCTAAAATCAAATCGTGCAGTTATACTTCAACTTTTTTACACATCCATTACGCATAAATTATGCATCTATTTTTCCTTTGCCAAATCAATCCTTTTCTCATATAATGCCAAAAGCTTTTTTGCCAATTCGGGTTTCTGAAAAAGGCGAATCGCACATTAATTAACGTACCTTTTTGAGAAACAAAAAATCCCTCAATCGTTTTTGCGCTGAGTCGCAAGAACAAGGAGAAATAGATGAATGTAGCCCATTTGCACATAACGAAGTCAGGGCAACCGATTGTAAACAATTGGTTCCCAGTTCAGCGTTTGAAGACGCCAGATGGAATTGTGTATGATGAAGTGGTACTAGGTCGGGCAGTGTGTGGAAGGTATCCACTTAGTGTCTGGCTAGATACAGAAGAACCGCCTACCGTTAGGCGACCACTGCGCCGTTTCATGACGCGTGGAGTTGAAAGCGTCAAACCTACTTTTAAAGGCACTCGAATGTATTTAAAAGCACCTGATGCCATAGTTTCCGAAGACATTCTTTTTCGGGATGGCGATTTTCTATTAGGCTTCGATACGCATTTTGGTTCAGTGGATAATGGTTTGCCTGGTAGATTTGTCATGCTTTCTGGAAACTCTTACCACCAAATGCTTGTCTTGCATCAGGCTTCGCATGATGCAGGTTTTGATGCAGGCTTTGTTGTAATTCGGCCAGGATTTTTGGCTCGAGCTCATACAGAATTTTTTGGGGAGCAGTGGAATTTGTTGTACCCAAGTCAAGAAGCTGGGCTGATTTTGACCCAGCGAAATGTGGGTGGACAGCATGCTGACATGCAAAACATGCATTCAGCAGCAAACTATGCAAGATATTCGCAACAAAGATTTTGATTTTTTGTTCAAAAAAGTAAGTTAAAAAGTTCGGGCCCCTTAGGGGGCCCTATTTGTAACTAACCATACAATAACGCTAATGGTGATTACTTGAGGTAATAAGCCTAACAGTTTATGGTGAGTTGAGTGGTGAAACAGACCATGAAACTCATTGAGTGGTTTTAAAAACGGTGGCTCCCACCTTAAAAAGTTCCTTGGTGCTTCCAGCAAGTCTGGCAGGATTCCAAGCAGAGCGCCTAGCCAGGCATGATACTGAATGCTGGTGTTTCCTTTTTGAAATAACACATATATCAAACCAAAGGTAACGACTAGTTCGCCAATTTCGAGCAAAATTGCAGTCGATCGTTTTCTTTTACCTGTCGAAAGGCCTGTACCAAAATCCCAGTGTGGCGTCCAATCTTGTAGGTAGTGAAAACCAAGTGCTATTGGGGCATATACTAGGGGGTGGGGCAGGCTCGTAGCAACAAATGCGCCAGTTAAGGCATGTGGTATTGAAAGCATACTGGTATAATGCCATTATCCGGTGAGGACAGCAAGCAGCTATGTTTCCAGAATTATTTGCAATCGGCTCATTCTCTTTTCGCACATTCATTCTTTTTTTGGTAGCTAGTTTCTTGCTAAGTGCCTTTGTCTTTTGGCGAAAGGGTAGAGAAGAACACTATCCGGAGGATCAACTTTTTGATGTGTTCTTATTATCCTTTTGCGTTGGTTCTGTCGCGTCTCGCATGGGCTATATTCTATTTCACTTAGAACAGTTTGCGTTTAATCCGCTTACTTGGTTGGATCTGTTTCGCAATGCTGGTTTTAACGGTCTGATAGGCATTGTTTTCGGTGGATTCTATGTCTATCGCATTGCAGACAAGAAGAAGTGGGATGCATTCGAAATTCTCGACTTTTGGACGATTTCACTTACGCTTGGTTTAGGTCTCATTTACTTGGGTCAGTTTTTTGATGGTTCAGGTGTTGGGTATCCAACATCGCTTCCGGTTGGCATTCAGTTTGACGGTTTGTTTGAGCCTGTCCATCCAGTGCAGCTCTACCAATCAGTGTTTTTCATAGGCCTTTCAGCGTACCTGTCTTGGGCGGAATTTCGTTATCGAAACTTCAGATGGTATAGAGCAGGTAAGAAGTCGGCTCAAACAGGCTTTTTGGTTGCAATGGCACTGCTTACTAGCGGAATTTTTTCTTTCTTCATTTCATTTGTAAAACCACCACTTATTGAAATAGTTGGGAGTAATATCGATCAATTGCTGTCGCTCTTTGTCGCTGCTATAGGCGGTATGGTCTTGTACCATCGCTCTGGCAGACCACTACCGTTTACCAGAGAAAAGAAAAAGCAACAAAAGCGAGTAGAACGGCTCCGTGTCCAATAGAACTGTACTCATCACTATGTTGCTGGTGTTAGGCTTTGATCAATTCAGCAAAGATAGCGCTCATTTGTTTGGTTTTGCAACGAGTCTTAATACCGGAGTGTCTTTCTCACTTTTTTCTTCCGTTTCTGCCGAAGTCTTAACCCTGGTTTTACTGCTGTGTATTTTTGGATTATGGTACAAATTGCAGTACTTTTGGCAGAAAAATCAGCTTGCAGCAGGCTTTTTTTTCGGTGGAGGTATCTCAAATATTCTTGATAGAGCGCTGTACGGCGGAGTAAGAGATTGGCTGCCAGTTCCAGGTGCATCAATTTCAAATAACCTTGCCGATTGGGCCATTGGGATAGCTATTTTGCTGCTGCTGATTTCGACAGTACAAACAACACAAAAACACAAACATGCACGAAGTATTTAATTTTGATCCAGAGGTTCTTTTTGAAGATGCAGACGTGCTTATTTTGCAAAAGCCGCCTGGTGTGGTGGTGAATCGCGCAGATACCATTGCTGTACCCACCATTCAAGACTGGTTGGATGTTCGTTTTAAAGGACTGGATTGGCCTGCAGATTGGGAACAACTGGTTCCTGCTGATTTTTTGCCAGAATATGGAACTCCTCAAGAAATTTTTGCCAGCAGATCTGGAATTGCACATCGGCTAGATAAAGACACCAGTGGTGTATTTATGTGTGCTAAGCACCCAGGTTCGTTGCTAGCGTTGCTCAAACAGTTTCGCGAGAGAACCATCACCAAAACATATCGCACTTTGGTGCATGGACACTTTTCCCAGCTAGAAGGTGAAGTTACAGCTCCCATTGGTCGAAGTAGTACAAACAGAAAGCGTTTTGCGGTAGTTCCAGATGGCAGAACTGCACATACGTTTTATAAAGTAGAAAAATCATTTGCCAAGCTTGATTTAGCGCGCGTTTCGACTTCGGTTTTCGAGCAATTACAACAGCGGTCAGACCTCTACCAGGGCTTTACTCTGGTAACGTGTTGGCCTAAGACCGGCAGAACCCACCAGATTAGAGTCCATATGGCTCATCTGCAACATCCATTGGTAGGTGATGTTCACTACGTTGGTAAAAAACGCGCCAAGCTTGATCCACTGTGGTGTCCACGACAGTTTTTACATGCTGCCAGCATCCAATTTGTGCATCCCAGAACTGGCGAGCAGCTTTCTATAGAAGCACCCCTTACTTCCGATTTACAAACAGTACTAAGCTACTTAGAGTAATAGCATGAACATTACTTTTCCCCAAGAACAACTAACCTTTATTGCCCCAGGATGGCAAAAGCTGCAAGATTTGACCTTTAAAATGGCCAAAGAAGTGCGAGATAGCGAACTGCAGTTTGATAGAGTAGTAACTCTGGCAAAAGGTGGCTGGCCAATGAGTCGCACGCTGGCCGATTTTTTGGAAATTTCTGAAGTGCAAAGCATGGGACTGAAATTTTACAAAGGTATCGATTCTCGTATGGCTAAACCAGTGATTTATCAAGATTTGCCTGTTGACGTGAGTGGCGAGAGCATTCTCCTTTTTGATGACGTGGCAGATACTGGCGAATCTCTAGCTTTTGCCATTGATTACCTCCTTGAGCGCGGCGCAGCTCTGATTACCACAGCATGTATCTACTACAAAAAGCGCTCTAGAGTGAAACCAAGCTTTTTTGCCACCCAAGTAGATGGCTGGATTGTTTTTCCGTACGAACTTCTCGAGACCTTACGCATTTTAGCGACAGGATGGCTTGCAGAAGGTGTCACCCCCGAGGAAGTTGTGCAGCGATTCATTCAGCTTAATTTCCCAGAACCACAAATTAGATACTTTCTTGAGGAAGTGATACTTACCTAATGTGCTTTTTTGCACTTGCAAACCTTTATTAAGCGGCTACAATAACTAGCTATAACAAATTGGCGAGGGCACCGTGCTTTCGCTCCCAAGTAACGATTTTTTGCACTGGGTTGCAAAAAGGGAAACCAAGCTGAGCTGAAGCTATAAGGTGTTCTTTTTTTATTCCCAAAATAGATTCTCAAAAAATCATTACAAGACTTCGCATTATGCTATTTTGCCTAAATCGCAAATCAGCATCTGCACAAGTTAACAAAAGTAATTAAGTTATAAGATACTTGGGGAAATTGGTAGTTGCAATGTTGTCTTATATATATTATTATAAGACTATATAAATGGAATTGCGAAAGGCACTAGGTCAGCTTTCGCTCCCAAGTAACACACATCCGCTTTTTACTCAGAAGAAAGCGGATTGAAACCAAGTAGAGCAATAGTTGAGAAAGGTGCCTGTTTTTGTACCTCAGCCTCAACAGAAAGTACAAAAGCTATGTCACAAACAGCAGAAATTGTTAAAAAAAATAGTTCGCACAATCTTTCGCTTTCTTCAGTTGATGTGCCCCATCTATTGGCACCGCTCCCCAGAAATGCAGAAAATATTTATCATAGTGCTGCGATGTCTCAGCGTTGGGATCTCATTGCACGTCATATGCCTGGTGCAAAAGGTGAAGTATTACGCAACACCCTCGAAGGGGCGAATGCAGCAGAGGATTACCTCGCAATTTCCAGAACAATTGGCTTTTTGTATGAAGCCATTGGGCATGATATTACAGATGTAGGTTACCTTCGAGATACTTTGTACGAAAATAGATCACGCTTTTTCCCTCAATCACTCCAAAACCTCGAACATTTTGCACCAGAACAGGTTTCTAAGTCTCATGAAGGCAGAAATCCATTACTACACACCTGTGACGACTTAGCTCAATATGCGGTTGATGTAGCGCAAACCCCTGAAAAATCCAGACAAAGCGACTCAATGATTTTTATCGAAGTTGCCGCAATACTGTTGCACGACTACGGAAAATTATTTGATCCTAAAGATCCTTCACATGGGAGCGGTTCAGTCCGTTGGAGTGAGAAGTGGGTTGCTGGGTTGGCTGAAACCTTTCCAGATAAGACTATTGACAAAGATATTCTGACGTATCAACTAAACTTTCTAATGAAATTTCATGATTTACCAGGTAATATCGACTTGGGCAACTTAGATATTGAAGGGGCAGTGAGAGTCATGCTTGATGAAGGCTATATTCCAAGCAACCAGTTGCTTTTGTCTCTAGAGCGTGTGCAAGAAGCAGATATGTTGGGTACTCCTGGCATGCCAAGAGAGTTTAGACAAAAAAATAGGCAAATTTTGCGTCAACTTCGACAGACAATAGAAAATATAAAAATTGAATATGGTGTAGCCGATTCAATTGTTCCCACAGAGCAACTTATCTCGACTGATAAGGATTTAGTAACTGAGTTTTTTGCCATGATTAGTAGAGCAGAGGTGTAACGTCACTCGTTTTATTGTTTGCATGATATACTTTCGCTATGGAAATTCAGTCTGAATCAACATTTTTTTACAAAGGCCAACATGATTAAGTCGGCTCTTTTGTTTATGGTTTCTTTTTCAACACTTTAACGTAGTGTTATTTTTTTGCATTTCCCCTGTGGTAGAGTAGGGGTAGTTGTGTTTTTGCGGTACGAAGTAAAGTAACAAATCCAAGAAAGAAATCATGAAAGACAGTATTTTTTCACTCATCAAAAAAGAAGAGAAACGCCAAAAAGAAATGATTGGCCTCATTCCATCCGAAAACGCGGTGTCGCCAGAGGTGTCTGCGGTGTTGTCGAGCTGCTTGTCAAACAAGTATGCAGAAGGGTATCCAGGCAGAAGATACTACGAAGGCAACCAAATTGTCGATCAAGTCGAAATTGAGGCTCAGGAGCGGGTTAAAAAGCTATTTGGCGTGCCATACGTTAATGTTCAGCCATATTCTGGTTCGCCAGCAAACTTAGCTATTTATTTTGCCCTGATGAAGCCGGGAGAAACCTTGATGGGACTGAAGTTGGCAAATGGGGGACACCTTACACATGGCCATCCGGATGTAACGGCTTCGGGAACTTTTTACAAAACAGTCCAGTATGGGGTGAAAGCAGATGCTCGTATTGATTTTGATGAAGTCAGAGCGTTGGCAAAAAAACACAAACCTAAGGTGATCGTGGCGGGTAATACGGCATATCCTTTCGAGCTAGATTTTAAAACATTTAGGAAAATTGCGGATGAAGTGGGCGCATTTTTGATTGCTGATATTTCGCATGTGACAGGTCTGATTGTTGCTGGCGAACATGTGTCACCGGTGCCATATGCAGATGTGGTGATGACTACGACACATAAAACCTTCCGAGGTCCACGTGGTGCCATGATCATGGTTACTCCAAGAGGTATGGAAAAAGACCCAAAAATGGGTAAAAAGATTGATGCTGCCATTATTCCAGGACTTCAAGGTGGTCCACACAATGCAACCACTGCTGGTATTGCAATTGCTGCTGCAGAGGCGATGCGGCCTGAATTTACTGCGTATGCCAAGCAGATAAAGCTCAATGCGATGGCATTGGCAAATAGATTAATGAAAAATGGGTTGCAGTTGGTAGGCGGTGGCACAGAGACTCACTTGATGGTTATTGATTTAACTAACAAGGGGATTGGACTGGGAACACAGGTATCTTTTGCCATGGATGTTGCTGGTATCTACGCTAATCGAAACACTGTTCCGGGTGAGCAAGGTTCGCCATTTTTTCCAAGTGGCATTCGCATTGGTACGCCGCTCGTTACCACTCGCGGCATGAAACAAGCCGAAATGGTCAAAATTGCAGACTGGATTACTCGAGTAGTTGATTGCACGGTAGCTACACAACTGCCACAAGAAGTTAAAGCTCGAAGCGAATTTTTGACAACCTTCAGAAAAAATGCCCTCAAAGACCCAACCCTGTTGGCAATTCGCGCAGAGGTGACTACCATGGCCAAGACTTTTCCGTTGTTTAGTTGGTAATGTTACGCTAGTGTGCCACTTTTTTGCGCTTTTTTCTTCGCGTGGATTTCGAACAAACCTTTAGGTTGGTTGATATTGAATTTCTCTAGCTGATAGCCATCTTTGAAATAGGTAAGAACAAATCCGTGATTAGTGAGCAATTCGGAAAGTTTTACCATGCTTTGATTTTTAGTTGAATGGTACTCAATGTGGATCTGGTCAATGAAGTGGAGAACGTTTGGGCAGGATTCAAGGACAAGTTGTTCGGCACCTTCGATATCTAGTTTTAGCAGGTCCACTTGAGTGGTTACGATGTCAGATAGCGGAATGGTTGGAACCAGGATTTCGGTTGATTTTTGTTGTTTGGTCCAGGCACCGTTGATAAAACTGCCGGTGGACCACCATTGGTTGGCTGTTTCATCAATGTAAAAGGGGAGCTTGTCTTTGGTTGCGGCAAGAGCTGCATTGATACAGATTATATCTTGTAGTTGGTTTTCAAAAATGTTTTGTTCTAGCAATGCAAACAGATACGGGTTTGGTTCGACTGCGGTAATAGTTGCCAAAGGGTACTGTGTCTTGAAGTACAGCGTTGCTAGCCCAATGTGCGCACCCGCATCAATGATGGTTGGGTTGGGACTAGTTGTCTCAAAGTAATAAGTGTTGTGCGAAAAAATTTCTCGCTTGAGGTGGTGGTACTCTTCGGAGTTATGAAAGTGAACGGTAAAGTTTTGCAATTTTGCGTTTGGCATAGGGGTATTGTACCTTACAGAAAAAAGCAGGGGGAACGGCATAAAAAACCCATCCGTGAGGATGGGTTAGTTGCATTTATAAATCATAGGCTGCCAGCACTACATAAACTACTAGAACGATGGAGCCCGCTACTCCTGTCACCAGTGTAGCAATTGCTGCTACACCGACAATGTAGATAAAAGCTTTGTCAAAGCCTTTATCTAACATAAGGAAAAGAATTATTGCTACCAGAGCCCACGTAATTCCAGCTGCTTTTGCAGCAGCAAGAAGTGAAATGAGCACGAGAATGAAAGTCAACATTTTGCCTCCATTATCTGTATCTGTGGAAAATTTTGAAATTTTGATTTATAAATTGTTAAACAACACGACAATTATAGCATGATTTAGCCTGAAAATCAAGTTATAGGCTTAAAACATCGCTTTGGGTGCATGAGAGCGATGTGGTACTCTATATCCCAATACCAGAGATACAAAGGTGAAAAGTATGAGATATATTGGCGCACATGTTTCAGCTAGTGGTGGACTTGAAAAAGCCGTAGAGAGAGCGAATGACTTGGGGTCTAACGCACTGCAACTCTTTAGTGGTAGTCCGCGGGTGTGGAAGCGAAAAGACCTGAGTGAAATTACAACCAAAAAAATGTTTGCACTTCGTAGTGAATTGCAGTTTGGACCAGTGGTTACTCATGCACTGTATTTAGTTAATTTGGCATCTAGTAAACCCGAACTAATGGAGGGTTCCATTCGGGCACTACAATACGATATGGCCTTCGATAGTCTTATTAAGGGTTCGGGAGTGGTGGTGCATTTGGGTAGTCATTTGGGTGCTGGCTGGGAGGCTGTACGAGACCAAGTTGCAACCAACGTGGCGCGCATCATACAAAACAGTCCTAGTGACGCAACTTTTTTGATTGAGAATTCAGCGGGCCAGAATGGCAAACTGTGTAGTGATTTAGCTGAAATTGCTTGGCTTATTGAGCAAGTTAACTCTCCTCAATTAGGGTGGTGTTTTGATACCTGTCACTCACATGCTGCTGGCATGAGCATTGGCGATCCTGCAGGTCCCGATGCTGTTGCAGGCGGTGCTGGTCAGACGGAGTGGGGGAGTGAAAAAAAATATGCTGTCATGCAGATCGAAACGCATGATTTGTGGAAGCACTTGCGGGTTGTGCACGTCAATGACAGTAGAGATGCCTTTGCATCTGGACGAGATCGACATGAGAACTTAGGCAAAGGGAACATTGCTGAAGACGACTTTCGATACTTTTTAAACAGGCCAGAGCTGCGGAGTGTGCCATTGCTGACTGAGGTCCCTGGGTTGGATGGCAATGGACCGGACGCGGTTAATGTTGCAGTCTTGAAGTCATACTTACAGTAGATTGATCACTGTTTATTTTTTAATTATCTAGATATGATAGATGTGTGTACGAAAAAGAACATACATCAGTTACTGAGAATGCTGGTAAGCCTGAGAATGAGCGTTTACGCGAATCTCTCTCATTGCAAGATCGAGCAGATTTATTTCTCTCTCTTAATCGGGAAGCAGAACGTTTGGGACCGATAGAAGTTTTTGAAGACAAATATGATTTTGTGATTCGAGATTATCCATTAAATACTGTTCCCAGTTGTGATTGGGGTGAGTATTTTTCAGAGCAGCCAATAGGGCTGCAGCACAAATTCACACCCAACTTTCTCTCTACAATCGTAAGTTGTTAAAAAGCAGGCACTAGAAAAAGTGCTCGGATATTGTATTAAAAAAGAGATACTTCGTCAATGACTATAGGACTATATTTGCCATTATAAACCTGGTATAATAACCTTCTTATGATTGTTTTTGATGGAAACACACTAGCAAAAAGTCGAGAACTTGCCGTGCACGAGCGGATTGCTTCACAGGTAACTTCTCAGGGTGGCAAAATAGCTATAGCTGCGATTCTGTTTGTAGAAGACATTGGTAGCCGGTTGTATACGCGACTCAAAAAAGAAGCTGCGCAGCGAGTTGGTATAGAGTACAAAGTGTATTCTTTTTCGCTCTTAGACAATCCAGACAGCATTATTTCAACTTTACAAACACTTAATGCAGATGGCGACATAACTGGCATTATAATTCAAAAACCATGGCGCAAAACATGGATTGATTCCAGATCTAGCGGGAATACTAGTGGAAATATGCGGGAAATGAATTTTGCATATAATACTTGGTGGAATACGCTTGTTGAGGGCTTAAATCCCGCGAAAGATGTTGATGGTTTACATCCAAAAACCCGCGAAAGTATTTTGGCTGGTACTAGAGTAAAAGAGGGTAGAGTATTACCAGCAACGGTTCAAGCAATCTATACCATTTTAGAACAAGCGCAGTTAGAGTTATCGTTTAAGTTGAAAGAAAAAAAAGTCGGTATTATTGGTACCTCAGATATTGTGGGATTGCCTCTGTACCTGGAAATGCAGAGTAGGGGAGTGAAATGTGAATTGCTGGGTAGAAAAGAATTGCAAGCAAAAGTAGGTGCGGGGAGTGGTCTCAAAGATTCAGATATTATCATTTCTGCAACTGGAATAGAGAAACTTATTACAGGAGAGATGGTGTCTGAAGGTTGTATCGTCATTGACGTTGGTGAACCCAGACCTGATGTTGATTTTGCCTCAGTTTCACCAAAGGCCTCATTCATTACGCCAGTGCCAGGGGGCGTTGGTCCACTTACCGTTGTAAGTTTGCTTGAAAATGCTTTGACGCTATTTGCTCACTAGATCTTCTCGAGTAGTATGATATAATTTCACTTCTAGTAATACTACAATACATCTGCAGCGTTGGTACGCGTCCTGAAATTACACTACCAGCCCGTGCAGCTCGCACTAGAAAGCGAGAAAAAAAAGGACAGATATGCTTCAGACTTTTTCTGATCTTCCAAACAAAGCACCAGATTACGACTTGAGAGAACTTCTCGAGGCCGGATGTCATTTTGGTCACCAAAAAGCCAAGTGGAATCCTCACATGAGAGAGTGGATCTACATGGAAAAAGATGGTGTGCACATTTTCGATTTGGCAAAAACAGCTGCTCAGTTGCAGATGGCATATAACTATGCATTTAAACTTGGCTCACAAGGCAAATCGGTTATTTTTGTTGGTACTAAGAAGCAAGCCCGAGAAGTTATTGAAAATGCTGCAAAATCAGCTGGAGTAGGATTCATTACTTCAAGATGGCTGGGTGGATTTCTTACCAATTGGGATCAGGTTCGCAAATCTATTAAGCGAATGACTGAGATTGAAAAAGGTCTTGAAACAGGTAAATATGATAACTACACCAAATACGAGCGTGTTCAACTAGATAAAGAGAAGACAAAATTATCACGTTTTTTTGTTGGCGTACAATCACTCAAAGAAGTGCCGGATTGTATTTTTATCGTTGACCCGGGTAGAGAAAAAATTGCAGCATCTGAAGCTCGAAGTATGAACGTGCCAGTAGTTGCACTCATCGACTCTAACTCAGATCCAGATCTAGTTGATCTTCCAATTCCAGCAAATGATGATGCTTTGAAGAGCGTTACCTATATTGTTGAGCAGTTTGCAGCTGGATATGCCGCTGGTAAAGCTGCTGGAAAATAAGTACCATTTACTTTGAAATAAAGGAGAACTATGTCATTTACTGCTGCTGATGTAAAAAAGCTGCGCGAGGAAACTGGTGCGGGCATGATGGATTGCAAGCGCGCTCTTGATGAAGCTAAGGGTGACTTTGAGCAAGCTAAAGAGATTGTGCGACTCAAGGGTTTGGCAAGAGCAGAGAAGAAAGCTGATAGAGAAACCAAAGAAGGGTACATAGCTAGCTATGTACACGCTAATGGTAAGACAGCAGCGCTTGTTGAAATTTTATGCGAGACAGATTTTGTTGCTCGAAATGAAGATTTTCGTGAAATGGCTAAAGGTGTTGCAATGCAGGTTGTTGCCATGAGTCCTGAAACTGTAGAAGAATTGCTCGAACAAGAGTTCATCAAAGATCCATCACTTACTGTTGCTGACATTATTAAAGGTGTTTCAGGAACGATTGGTGAGAAATTTGTAGTGAATAAGTTTGTTCGCTACGCAGTAGGAGAGTAGTTTTACAGCGATTATTTTGAAATTGAAAGCGCCGGCACATGCCGGCGCTTTTGGATTCTTTACAGTATCAACATCCCATCGCCGAAAGAGTAAAATCTGTACTCATTTTGAATTGCATGAGTGTATGCAAGGCCAATAATTGATTCGCCAAAAGTACTAAACAAGTGCTCTGTATTGGGTTGCGAACAAAAGGCTGAGACTAACATTAACAGCGTAGATTGCGGCAGGTGAAAGTTGGTAATCAACACATCAACGCAAGTACATTGATATGGTGGATAGATATAGATATCTGTTTCTCCTGTTTTTGCGGTGACAGTAGCAGTGCCATCATCAGCGCGTTTGGTGCAAGATTCTAAGACTCTTGCTGAAGTTGTTCCCACAGCCACAATTCGATTTCCATTAGCCTTGGTTTCAGTAATAGTTTTTGCAGCTAACTCGGACAATTCAAACCATTCACTATGCATGTGGTGCTGCGTAATATCTGAAATTTTTACTGGTAAAAAAGTACCAAGTCCTACATGGAGGGTTAGTTCAACAATAATGACGCCCATTTTTTGCAATTTTTCATCAAGTTCTTTGGTGAAGTGCAGACCAGCAGTTGGAGCCGCTGCCGAGCCGTCATGCTTGGCATACGTAGTTTGGTATCGATCTTCAAACGCGTTTGGCGAATCGGTGTGTGCGTCTGAAATGTAAGGGGGCAATGGTGTAATGCCAATGGTGTGGAGTTCGGCAATTAAATCTGGACCAGCTTTAGAAAATTGCATGTGTCTGGTGTACCCGTCGGAAGAAGTGCCGACACACTGAGCAGAAAGGGTCGCAGTAAGTGCAACCTCTTGTCCCATTTTGAGCCCTGGTTTTGTTAAACAATCCCAGATTTCAGTTTCAGCTGTTTGCGACAGTTTTTTAGTGAGCAACAGTTCCACTAATCCGCCCGTCGTTTTTTTACCATAGACACGTGCTGGAATAACTTTGGTGTTGTTACGAACCAGCACATCACCTGGAAGCAAAAAATCAGTGAGGTTGGAAAAAACACTATCAACAAGTTCGCCAGTGGTTTTGCTTACGACTAGCAACTTGCTGCTGTCACGAGGTTCGAGGGGATACTTAGCAATACGTT
Source organism: uncultured Pseudomonadales bacterium (assembly GCA_964556485.1). Classification (GTDB taxonomy): domain Bacteria; phylum Patescibacteriota; class Microgenomatia; order UBA1400; family PJMF01; genus CG1-02-43-31. Next base: position 146,411 of record CAZKVV010000001.1, read on the forward strand.
CAGGTGGAAGAATATAGTCAAAATCGGTGAGTTTCAGCATGACACTATTATACTCGGTGCCTGGTATAATAGCGTGGTGAATACACCTTTTTCCTTTGAATTACAAAAAACAGTTGGTAAAATGCGAGCGGGAAAAATAACGACGCCACATGGTGAAATAAAAACACCTATTTTTATGCCAGTGGGTACTGCGGCATCGGTAAAGGCGTTGGATGCGCGCGACATCACTGATGCAAAGTCGCAAATAATTTTAGCTAACACGTATCATTTATATCTTCGCCCAACAACTACAGTATTGCAGGAAGCTGGAGGTATTCATGCTTTTATGAAGTGGAATGGCCCGGTGCTTACTGATTCTGGTGGTTTTCAGGTGTTGTCTTTGGGAGATGCAATTGCTCACAAACAAGAAAAGGGGAGTGATGCAAAAACAGGTGTTACTATTACCAATGAAGGCGTGGAGTTTAGGTCTCATTTAGATGGATCTAAGCACTTTTTTTCTCCACAGAAATCGATACAAATTCAGAGAGAAATCGGATCTGACATTGCTATGGTTTTTGATGAGGCTTTGCCAGATAGTAAACCACTTGAGTATGCCCAGGCGTCACTGGCAAAAACCCACAGTTGGGCGAAAGCATGTTTCGACTATTGGGAAGAGTATGATCGCAAGAATGTCTATGGTTTATACCAGGCGCTGTTTGGCATTGTGCAAGGTGGATTATTTAAAGAATTGCGTCAAGAATCTGCTAAGTACATTGCTAGTTTAGACTTTGATGGCGTTGCTGTTGGTGGTGAAACTGTTGGCTATAATCTTGCAGGTACCACAGAGGTGATGCAGTGGATCGAGCCGCTCTTGCCAGCTAACAAACCACGGTATGCAATGGGAATGGGAATGAATCCTATCGATTTGGTCGAGGCGGTGAAAATGGGATTTGATATGTTTGATTGCGTTGCCCCAACACGCTTGGCACGAAATGGTTCTTTGTATGTAGGAAAGTTAGAAGAAAGAAATGGTGAGCCAGTGTTTGTCTCCACTGAAAAGAATGGACGTACCAATATAAGTACTGTGCAGTACACGTTAGATAACAGACCAATTCAGGAAGATTGTGATTGCTATACCTGCGAGAGTGGTTACTCGCGTTCCTATTTACGCCACTTATATAAAGCTGCCGAATTAAGTTATTATAGATTAGCATCAATACATAATATCCGCAGCATGGTTCGCCTGAGTGAACAACTGCGTCGATTTGTGATTGAGCATTAAAAGTAACTAAGCGTTAACGAAATTGCAACGTATGACTCGAACTGCCCGTCGGTCTACAAATCGACCCGTACCTAGAAAAGCTAGCGTCCGTCGTGTGTCACAAGTTCCTGTAAAACGAGTTGTTAAACGATCCCGGATTGCCAAAAAAAGTGGCACCATGCCACCACTTTTCAGAACACTTTTAATTGTTCTTTTCGCCGTTTTTTTCGTTTCTTGTGTAGCAGTAGTAGTATGGTTTTTTGTATTTCCTTCACTGTTGCTTTCGGGAATTACACAGAAAAATACTGTATACGTTTCACAAACTTTAGACTCTGAGGACAATATAATTCTATTTGCACAATTTAATAAAGATTTGCAAACCAGCAAGGTTTTTGCAGTGGATGGAACCATGGAGATAGTAGTGCCAAATGGCTATGGCACGTATGCACTTGAATCTCTGTATCCATTGCTCAAAATGGATGCATGGGAAGATGCCACACTCAAATCAATAATGGGTAGAGCACTTACGGTACCGGTTGACGAATTGTTAGTAGGTGAGCCAATTCTTGCGGCAAATTTTACCAAAAAAGCCGCTCAAAAATCGTTGCTCACCGCTATCAAAGGTACTTCGCCATTTGCGATAGACCAGTATGTTTCATTATTACGACTCTATTTTCTGGTGAGTTCGAGAGATGAAATTTCATTTTTTACTACTGATGAAGGCGCCAAATTTGCCGAGGAGGTGACGCTAGTGTTAGGAGAAGGCGAAGAAATGTGTTCAGTAGCAATTGTAAATACTACTGCAACTCCGAAGCTTGCCGCCAAGATTGTGGAATTGTTTGAAAAAAATGGTATCTATGTGATTCGAGAAGACAGTACCATGGGGGAGCTTGCGCATACGAGTATTCAAGAAAAAGCAGGCTTCTCCGCAGCTTGCGCAAGTTTAAGTACCAAATTGCAGGCTTTTTTTCCTTCGACAACTACAACAGCAACACAAAACAAAGATACGACACGATACCGAGCCGATATCGTAATTCTGTTGGGCGCAGACATAGTTGAAGCAAAATAGTCAAGAGGTTGAAAACGAGTGTTTTACTCGTCGTCTTCATCAGAGTCAAAGTCTTCGATTATGGGTTCAAAATCACTATCCATATTGGTGAGCTGCACAGGAATTTCGTCCTCAAATACAAATCGTTCGTCTATATCATCACTCGAGCCATTGTTGGCGATTTTGTTTGGTGGGAACGAATGAATATCGTGGTTTTCCTTTGACCTAGATTCTTCCCTTAGGTATACCTCGCAGTTTTTTTGATCGCATGATCGAATGGCACACGAGTAGGTGTTGCCAGTTGTAATCAGCCGAGTAAGACGGAATGACAAGTCTTCAGGAAGGGAGCCGACATACTTTCCATTTGTTTGCACAGAGATGTATCTGTTTTTAATGAGGAGCTCACAACTCATACCAACAGAGATGGCTTGCAGCACTTCTTTGCCAGCAAGGCGGTGAAGTTCAACCGTTTTTGTCTTTCCTGGTTCTTCAATAAAATGCTGTTGCACAAAAGTGGGGGAGGCAATACTGATATTATTCTTGATCTTATCAAGGTGTTTTTTAGCAATTTTATCTGTTTTATCAACAAGCAGAGCCATTTCAAACTGCTTTTTAGCTAACTTGGTATCTCCAAGCTGTTGATAGGCAACACCCAATCTATTGAGTGCACCTGTATTTTTTGCCTCGATTTCAAGAATGGCAGCATTGTGATGTACGGCTTCTTCCCAATTTCCTTGCTTGGCTGCAAGTATGGCCTTTTGTACTAAGGTCGCTTTGGTATTCATGACTGTATATTGTAGCAACCAACCTCGATTTGACAATCCGCTGTTATAAACGGCAATAGGGTATAATGGCATCGAAAGGTTAACATGGCAGGACATAGTAAATGGCATAACATCAAGAATAGAAAAGGTGCTCTCGACGCAAAACGTGGAAAAGTCTTTGGGGAGATTTCTAAAGCAATCCGTATTGCGGTACGTGAAGGCAAATCGGATGATCCTAAAAGTAATCCCACTTTGCGAACGGTGCTTGAGAAAGCTCGTGCCGCAAACATGCCTAAAGAGAAAATTACCAAGGCAATTGAACGCGGTATGGGGAGATCGGCTGCAGGAGCAACAATTCAAGAAGTTGCCTATGAAGGCTTTGGACCGGGCGGCATAGCCATAATTGCGGTTGCGCATACCGATAATGCAAATAGGATGAGTGCTGAGATAAAGTACGCTTTTTCCCGTAATTACGGCTCTCTAGGGGGACCTGGCAGTGCGATGTATCTTTTTCAACGTTCTCAAGATGGTGGATACGCACCAACAATATCTATGGAATTGCCTGATTCTCAGACTGAAACACAGTTGCGACAGCTCGTTGAGGCTCTACAAGAGTTAGACGAAGTCGAAGACGTGTACATGGCTACCTATTTGCCAGAAGTAGAAGAAGAGTAAAAGATTACGCTGTATGCGAAGAAGAGAGAAGTTTGTTATAGCTTCAATACTCCTCAGTTTGGGGTTGCTTGGTGTGCAAGTGACTGCACTAGAGTTTAGGTATGCAAGCGTGGCATTTTTCACCTGCATTTCCTATTTAGTGTCTGCCTGGGCGCTTCGAGACGATTTGCAAAAGCATGAATGGCTAACTATTTTGCCATTTCCAGCTCTCTATGCAATGGCCGTAAGTCTGTTTTATTTTTTGTTACCACCAAACATAACCTCAAGAGCGCTACTGCTAGGATTATTTGGAGTAGGGATGTACGCCTTATATCTCACTACCAATATTTATTCAGTAGCAAAGGGGAGAACCATTCAGTTGATACATGCGGCTCAAGCTATTGCGCTCATCATCACTTTGGTGACTTCGCTGTTTTTTAGTAACACCATTTTTTCGCTCAGATTACCGTTTTATGTCACTGCATTGTTGGTTGGAATTGCTCATTTTCCTTTGGTATTCATTAATTTATGGTCAGTAAATCTCGAACAACAATTGAGTGAATCAACCAAAGATTTATCGTTGATGCTAACCGCAATTTTGATGCAACTGGCATTGGTATTATGTTTTGTGCCGTTAACCGTCTGGTATGCAGCTTTATTTGTGATGTCATTTTTATACATTGGACTCGGCATACTGCAGGCTGCGCTGCGAGGTAGATTATTTGCAAGAACGTTGACGGAATACTCAATTGTGGCGTTATTTATTGGAATTGTTTTTATCCTAGTGGTGCCATTCAAGTGATATTTTTCTAGATATTTGAAACAGAGAAGTGTGCAATTTTTTATCCATGCCTGGTGGAGGAGTAGGGTGATATAGTTTGATACAGTTAAGTACCCATGAAATATCGTGAAATTATAGGACTTGAGTGTGGATAACTTTAAAAGTTATAGGACTTTAACTGTGTCGTTTAGCCTGGTGCACGTTGCTAAATCTGAGTAGAAAATGTCATATTTGTACCTTTGTGTAGTAAAAACTAACAACTGGTTTTAGCCCAGCACCACTGGGGAGCAGAAGTGGTTTGCGGGAATAAAAAACCCGAATGCTATTTGGACGTTTTAATCACATACCAAACTAGATAGCTAAGAGCCTGAAGAGAGCTGAAAGTACCAGATTGCAGTGCATTAATAACGAATTCATACAGGAATATGTTTTGATATGTGTGGAAGAGGGAGAGGTGCCCCTCTCCTTAGTGCACCTCGGCCAATGTTGCAATCAGTGTTGTGTCGCACAATATAACTTTTACGACTAAGACTCAGATTGTGCGAGAGACCTTTGTTTGTATGCCTGTTTTAACCGTCAGTTATGTTTTGTTCATACTTTTCTTTTTTTGTGTTTGTACTTTTTTTTTTCCTTTGTTTTCCCTGGATATCCACTCCCTTGCTGCCCGCCAGTCTCTATCACTTGCTTGAAGCTTATGTTGCTCCTTACTGTCAGCCTGGTTCGACCGTAGACTCTTATATTGTGCGACATAAAAAAATGGTGAAACTGAGTTCGAAGTGGGCGACTATTGCTTCATTTTTTTGGTGTCAGCCTGGTTTCCTCTGTATTCTTGCTGATTGCTGTTTGATTTTTCAGTCCCCACCAGGCAGCGAACTTACAAGAGCCTTAAAATCGGCTTTTCTTTTTTTAAATGACCATTTATATGGTTGAAAATATCTAAAGTGTTTTGATTTTATATATTTAGCAACATTTTGAGATATTTCAGTTGTAGATTTTTACATTCACAGAAATGTGAATGATATTGGATTGACGAGAAAGTTTTTTGAGTCAAATATTTAGAACGTACTTTAGTATCATTGGGTCACGAATGCCGCAAGAAGTTGCTAGATTATTTTTTGCGCCAACGCGCAGGTGCAAAGATGCACAACTTCAGCAACTAAATGCTACGCATTTTTGAAAGTGCGTTTAATTTAGTATTTGACTCTCAATTGTATTCCTGCCTATACTGAAGGTACCAATTTGTCCACAAGTCCTCTTTCATGATGGGGGATTAGGATTCTTTTTTTCAAAAATGCGTAAATGATGTGCAGTTTTTAATCGATAGATCCATTAAAACAACCTAGTACAACTATTAGCGCTCTTCCCTTTTCGCTGCCAATAACTTATAGTATTTCCAGAGGAAACTATGTCCATCCCTACCCTACCCCAATCATGCATCATTACTTTTCTAGAACATCTAGAAGTTGAACGAAATGTGAGCAGATTAACCATTAGAAATTATAGTCTCTACTTGAGAAGATTTGTGGCGTGGTTAACAGATCATGACTGCACAGATATTTGTAAATTGGACCAAGATTTAGTTCGGCAGTACCGTGTGTTTTTATCTCGCTATGAGGATGAGCAAGGTAGAACCTTATCAAAAAAAACGCAGGGGTACTACATCATTGCGTTGCGTTCTTTGTTGAAATGGTTGGTGAAAAATGATGTGCCAGTCTTGCATCCAGAAAAAGTTGATCTCCCCAAAGGTGAGTCGCAACACATGAAGTTTTTACCAATTGATAAAGTAGAACAGCTATTGGCGCAACCAATTTTGTCGTCAAAAACAGGGCTTCGTGACAAGGCAATTCTTGAGGTACTGTTCTCAACAGGACTGCGTGTCAGTGAGTTGGTTTCGCTCAATCGTGATCAAATTGATTTACAGTCTCGAGAGTTTGGAGTGATTGGAAAAGGCAGACGACCTCGTGTTGTGTTCTTAAGTCCGCGCGCTGCTGACTGGCTTGATAGATGGTTAGTATCAAGAGCCGATCAATGGCGGCCGGTGTTTGTTCGATTTGCTGGCGAAAAACCAGAGCTACTTTCTGACGGTGAAGACATGCGATTAACAACGCGGAGTATTCAGCGATTAGTAGATAAGTACTGTAGAAAGGCTCACTTGCCCATTAGAGTGAGTCCGCATGGGATTAGACACAGCTTCGCCACGGACCTGCTTTCAAATGGTGCAGGGCTGCGTGAAGTACAAGAGATGCTCGGGCACAAAAATATTTCTACCACGCAAATTTATACGCACGTCACACGTCCCCAACTTAAAAAAGTTCATGACGAAAAACATACTGATTTATAGCTTTTAAAATAAAAAGAGCTACAAATAACGAGTACTTGTAGCTCTTGATTGTTGTGTCAAATTACGATTTTTTTACTTTGCTAGCTGTTTTTTTTACCCAAGCCAGCAAGTAGAGACATAGTAAGCAAGCCAACCAACCCATCAAAGCATCAATAAAATGATTGTCTGGATATGGTGGGTTGATTGATTGGTTGAATTCATACAAGCTGTACACAATTGCAGTTGCAATCGGTACAGAGAATAAGATGTTCATTCCAGCAGGTTTATATGCCAGATTCGGCTCTAAAAACCGGAAAGTAATAACCAATCCATTGCCTATTAGTATAAGGCAAACAAAAAATGATGTCATTGAAAGTTGAAATATTCCCAATTCATTAAAAACAGGCTCGAGAAAGTTTTTTTGTCCATACTGGTTCTCTTGAACAATATAAAAAAATGTTTCGCCAACCACCCCCAACAACTGGCTTAGCATCATTGCAATTATAAAATTGTTCAAGAATGCTTTTTTCTCTGCATATCTCATTTGCTTGTTGCTCCTTGCGCAATTTTCGTGCCAATAATTTCTCTCAAAGGATATATCGAATCCTAAGTGAAAAACGTAATTTGTTAAAAAACAATGACCTTAATTATAGCAAATAAAACGCTTTTTGTAAAGTTATAGGCTTATTTGCATGCTGGTGGGGAAATTAAGAATATGACTCTTTATCAAAAAAAAAGACGCCCGGGTGGGCGTCTATCTCTTAAAAATGTCGTGTGAATTTTTTTATACTGCAAAATTAATGGTTACTGGCACGTATAAACCACGCCAGTTTCATTATTTTTACAATAATACGTAATCAAATCTAAGGTAACACCATGGGAGGAAACCCCCGCAAAGGTATACCCTTCTGGTATCGGAACTTCATCTCCGATAACACCTTCTTCTGTGCAAATCAAGACATTTTGCGTCTCATTTTTTTTGCAGTACAAGGTGGTATTTTCAAAGAAATTCCCTTTTGAGGAAGCAGCCGCAAAGGTATACCCTTCTGGGATGTTGAGCTCACGCTCAATTTTTCCCATGAAAATGAGAAATACCTTGTTAGTTCCATCTTGTTGAACATAGTACTCTGTATGTTCAAGAGTTTCCATATACGCCAGCGTAGATGCGCTCAGGAAAGTGTATCCATCGGGAATGGAGATCTCTTCCTGGACAGATCCAGACTCACAGGCGTAGACAGGCTTGAGGCCGGGAAGTTTGCAGTACTCTGTTGTACTCACACTGTGGGCCATGCCGACAGCATATGAATACGAAGAAGCTTCTACAAACTCATAGCCGTCTGGTAGAGTCACAGGATCTTCAATGACGAGTGCAGTGTTTTGCACACTACCGCAAGCTGAGAATAAAAATGTAAAAATTCCTACCAATATCAAAACCCATTTTTTTTCCATTTTTCTCCTAAATTTGAAAGGCAAAAATATATGAGAAATTAAAAATTTCTCCACATCAACATATTAAAGAACAAGAACGAGTAGTATATCAAAAAAATGGGAAATGTGAAGTTATAGGCTTATTTTGCAATAGGTGGGTGTACATACAAAAAGACGCCCTTCGAAGGGGGCGTCTTATTTTTTGCATTACTGTTGTGAAAGCGAACTACCCGTTGGTCTTGTGTCGCCAGCTGTTAAGTTGTTGGCCGTGCGTCCAGACCTTCGTCAAGATTGAAGCTGCACAAGCGAACTGAAAGCCAGTGATGCCTTCAAGGTCGGCTTCTTGAGAAGTTGCTTCTGCGACTTCTTCGATGCTTCGACCATTTGAAATCTCAATCTGCATTAGGCGCGCCCATCTTTCGGCATAGTTGATGACAGCTCTGCCATATGGTTCTGGATTATTTGCCACAGTAAGCATCCATGCAGCCTTGTCGGCAAGTTCCATTTTTGGCTTTAGTCTAAGTTTTTTCTCTACAGCAACACGCCTAGCCTTTTCTTGGGCCTCATAAGCAACACGCCTAGCCTTTTCTTGGGCCTCATATTCAGCGCGTGCTTTCTGGCGACGAGCTTCTCGTTGAGCCTCGATGCGAGCATCGTTGGCCTTTTCTTCTTGAGTCAGCTCGGGGGCAGGTTCTGGCCCTACCTTCTTGGGAATGTACCCATAGAATGCTCGCAACCAGTCGCGGTAGATTAATTCAGGACGGGAATTGCTTGTTATAGTTACGACTACCTCGTTGAATTCGAACGAGATGGGTCGATTTTCCTGATTCGACAATTTTATCGCCTCATGAATGGTGTGAGTAATGTCAGCTCCTGCCATTACAACAAAAATTCCGTCTTTTTCCTTCTGCAAAATGTTCATTCTATAATCTCCTTTGAATGCAAAAATGCAGGTTTTCACCTGGCTAATCGAATTGATAGCGCTTCATCCCCAAATAATTCGGGACAAGGCGCTACCAATTCAGATAGGAGTATCAATTTTTCACAACATATTAATGTGCGAGATAAAGAAGTAGCATTGCCAGGTTTCCCATGCAAATGAGAGAAACTGCAATCTTACTTAACTTAGCATTGAATTATACTTCAAAAACTGTTTTCAGTCAATTATTATAGGATGATAGGTTGCGATGAGAATGACATTTTTGCGTGGTGGACCTGAGGGGAATCGAACCCCTTACCTCTTGTATGCCATACAAGCGCTCTAGCCAAATGAGCTACAGGCCCACAAAGTTTGGAGCGAACGCAAAAGCATCGCTCCAGACGATGGAATTATATCAGTTAGTCCAGGTTTTCTACAGATGCAGCGACGTCATTTTGAGCAGCACTAGGGTCTTCGCCAGCGTCTTCTTCAGTCTCATCCAGCTCGCCCTCAATCTGTTTGAAAGTCAGAGCAACAGCAACCACTTGATCGGTGCTCTTGAGGCGCATGAGGATGACACCTTGTGTTGGACGTGTGAGGACCGGAATTGACTTTTTGGTTAGTGGAAGCTTAATGGTCTGCCCTTCTTTGGTGGTGATCACAACTTCTTTGTGTTCATCGGCTACAACCTTGCGTGCACTTGCGACTTTGCCAGTCTTTTTGGTAATTTCAGCCACCTTAACGCCCATTCCTGATCGTTTCTGAATAGGATACTGATCTAGGTCTGTGCGTTTGCCCATGCCGTTTTCAGTAATAAGTAGCAGCTGACGTTCGGTTGCTTCTTTAGAAAGATCTGTGGTCCTGCTGAGAACTTCAAACCCAACCACATAGTCATTCTTTTGTAAGGTTATGCCTTTAACACCCTTGGTATCACGGTTTGAAGATTTTACTTCTTCTTCAAGGAAGCGAATGGATTTTCCATCATGACTGATCAACATGATTTCGTCTGAACCATTCGATAGTTGACTGTTCACCAACGAGTCGCCTTCATTAAGTGTGATAGCAATGATGCCGTTTTGACGAATGTTGTCATAAAGTTTAACCGCAGTCTTTTTAACCAAACCATGAGTAGTTGCTAAACTGATGAATTTTTCAGAATCTTTTTCTGGATCTACTACCAATAGTGCTTGGACAGTTTCCTCTGGCTGCAAATTAACTAGATTGACCATTGCAGTGCCCTTGGCTTGACGAGATGACTCTGGAATTTCAAAAGCGCGCAACTTAAATACTTTGCCACGATTGGTGAATACCAAGAGAAAGTCATGCGTGTTGACTGTAAGTAGTGTGGTGACCACGTCTTCAGCCTTCATTTTTACGCCAATACTCCCCTTCCCTCCTCTGGATTGAGTCCTAAATGAACCTGGGCTGAGTCGTTTGATGTAGCCAGTTTCTGTAAGGGTAATCACAGCTTCTTCGTTTGCAATTAGATCTTCCTCTGAGAACTCGCCAACTTTGCCTTTGACCAACTGAGTGCGACGCTTGTCTCCGTAGAGAGCAATGAGCTCGTCAGTTTCAGTCTTAATGACAGACAGAATGTTGGTAGGTTGAGATAACAAAGTAATGAGTTGCTCGAGTGTTTTCTTAACAGTGTCGTACTCATCTTCAATCTTTTGACGTTCGAGCGCAGCAAGTCGTTTGAGTTGCATTTCAAGAATTGCGGTAGCTTGGATGTGTGACAGACCAAACTTTTTCATCAATGCTTCGCGGGCGGCGTCGGTGTCTGCAGAGCGACGAATGGTCTCGATCACGTCATCCAGGTTGGCAAGCGCAATGAGCAAGCCTTCAAGAATATGTGCGCGGTCTCGAGCTTGGATCAGCTCTTGTTGGCTCCGTTTAACAATAACTAACTGACGGTGAGCAATAAACTCCATCAAAATTTGCTTGATGTTCATGAGCTGAGGCGTGCCTTCACTACTGAGGGCAACCATGTTCATGGAGAAGTTTGTTTGTAGTTCGGAGTATTTAAAAAGTTTGTTGAGCACCACTTTTGGAATGGCGTCGCGTTTGAGTTCGATCGTAATCTGCATACCTTTGCGGTCAGAATCGTCATTAAGATCTTTGATACCAACAATCTTTTTATCGCGAACTAACTGCACAATTTTTTGGAGTAATCGAGCCTTATTAACCTGGTATGGTAGTTCTGTGACAATAATTTGGAAGCCACCTTTTTTGGTTTCAACAATGGAAGCCTTGGCTCTAACGACAACTTTACCTTTACCGGTTTTATACCCTTCAGTAATGGCTTTGATGTCATACATGATACCGCCGGTTGGAAAGTCAGGACCTTTCACATGAGTCATTATGTCATCGATAGTAGCCGTAGTTTGGAAAATTCCAGCTAGTTCTTCAGGCTGAGTAGCGAGTAGCAAATCGATTTGCGCATGCATTGTTTGAATAGCATCGGCGGTGTGTTTACCAGTTGCCTTGGACTCTGTGCGCTCTGGCATCACAAAGGTGCTGGTTTCCGCTCTTGCCGCACTTCCAGCAGCAATAACTGCCATGATTGCGGTGCATACTTCAGTAAGATTATGCGGTGGAATTTTGGTGGCCATACCTACAGCAATACCCTCTGCACCCATCAAAAGTAAGTTTGGTAGTTTTGCTGGTAGCACGGTTGGTTCTTGTAGCGAACCATCAAAGTTATCGGTGAATGGAACCGTGTTTTTGTCGATGTCAGTGAGTAATTCTTTAGTGATTTTAGCCATGCGAGCCTCGGTATAACGCATAGCAGCTGGACTGTCACCATCGACAGAACCAAAGTTACCTTGACCATCAATAAGCTCGTAACGCATACTAAAATCTTGGGCTAAGCGGACCAAAGCCATGTACACGGAAGAATCACCGTGTGGATGGTACTTACCCAAAACGTCTCCAACAATACGAGCCGATTTTTTGTAGGCAGTGTTGTAATGAATACCACTGCGATGCATGGAGTACAAAATACGTCTGTGCACTGGTTTAAGTCCGTCACGAACATCAGGAAGTGCGCGAGAAACGATCACGCTCATGGCGTAATCGAGATAACTTTTTTCCATTTCATCTTTAATGGAAATGTACTTGAGTTTACCAAAACGAGAATCTTCAATAGTGCCAACCATGTCACCACCAACTGCAATTGGCGCAATTTTTGGAGCCGCAGCTAGATCGGTTTCTTCTGTAATTTCACTTTCCTCTTCCTCACTATCTACTTCAGTGGATTCATCCTCGGTCTCAGATTCATCTTCTGAATCGAACTCGAGCTCTTCAATTTCTTCTAGTTGGTTCTTTTCCTCGTCTGTCATATCGTGTGTTTTCTAACTATTGTTGGTTTAAGCCAGCGCTTTCTCTATTGCTGGTGCAATTTCTTTTTTACGTGACATCTTGGGACCAATGTCGAGAATATTGTCGGTAACAGTGCCGCCAAACGCTCTGGTTGCAACAACAGCTTCATCTTCGCCCATGATGAGTAGCTTAGTATTTACCTTGAGGATATCTGTGATGGCAACGAACAAGAGCGGCACTTGCATCTCCGATTTAACGGTTTGCATTGCAGCAAGTAATTCTGCTTTTCTTTCAACTACTAGGATATCTTGTTCAACAGTCTCGAGTTGATCGATCATGGTTTTAGTGCCAAAATCGAACACTTTGTAATCATTCTTTACAATTTGCTCTATTGTGAGTGAGGAAATATTAGACTTGGCTTTGAAGATTTCAAGCGTAAAAGCGTCAATGTCAGTTACTTCAGCAATTGTAGCAAGTTCCATGCCGAAATCTTTGTCTGTTTGCGTGGTTGTTGCTGATTTAAAGCCAACGGTGTCAGAAAGAATTGCAGCAAGCATGAGAGACGCAATTAATTTATCTGGCACAACGGCACACTGCTTCATCATCCAATACACAATGGTTGAACTAGCGCCCCAAGCCTTGAAAGTCATGAAAACTGGCTGAGAAAGGTTGAGTTTTGCCTTGTGGTGGTCGACGATTTCAACAATGAGACTTTCATCGAGCCCATCCATACGTTGATCTGCCTCGTTGTGGTCCACTAATACGACCGTGTCCCCTTCTGCCAGATCTGCTGCTGAAATAATTCGAGGTGGTGTGACGCCAAATTTTTCGAGTAAAAACCTGGTTTCTGGATTAAGTTCCTCGGTGATAGCTGCCATTGGATTGGTATATCCAAAGCAGTCTTGTTGTTTAAAAAGAAACTCAAGTGCCATAGGGGCAACTACTGCATCTGTATCTGGTTTTTTGTGGCCTAAAATGTAGGTGGTTGGCATGTTCCTCCTTCTGAATGTTCTATACGTCAATTTCTGCTAATTTTGCATGCGTCTGGATGAAGCGTTTGCGTGGAGCCACATCGTCACCCATGAGTGTGGTGAAGGTTGTGTCTGCATGGTGCGCATCTTCAATAGTGACACGTTTAAGCATTCTGGTTTGTGGATTCATGGTTGTGTCCCAGAGTTGCTCTGGGTTCATTTCTCCCAAACCTTTGTAGCGTTGAATGCCAATGTTTGCAGTTGGATTTTGTGCCTTAATTTCAGCTACTTTGGTGTTGCGCTCTTCTTCACTATAAACGTAGTGATCGGTCTTTCCGTAGTTCACCTTGAAGAGTGGTGGCATTGCGATATAGAGGTAGCCTTGTTGTACAACCTCTGGTAAATGACGGAAAAAGAAAGTCAGACCAAGTGTTGTAATATGCTCACCGTCAACGTCAGCGTCATTCATAAGAATAATGCGATGATAACGAAGTTTGTCTGGGTCAAAGGTTTCGCCGATACCAGCTCCAAGGGCAATAACCAAGTTTTTGAGTTCTTCGAAAGCCACAATTTTGTCGAGGCGTGCGCGCTCGGTGTTAAGGATTTTTCCTCTGAGTGGGAAAATAGCTTGGAACTTGCGGTCTCTTCCCTGTTTTGCGGAGCCACCTGCAGAGTCACCCTCTACAATGTAAATTTCTGAATCTGCGGCAATTTTACTTTGACAGTCTGCCAATTTTCCTGGCAATGAGCCGGTTTCGAAGACGCCTTTGCGGATAACGGCATCTTTGGCGGCGCGAGCAGCCATGCGAGCGCGAGCTGAGAGCATCACCTTCTCGATGATAACCTTACCAGCTTGAGGATCTTCTTCGAGGAATGTTTCAAATCCTTCTTTAAAAATGGAGTACACAGCCGATTGGGCTTCACCATTATTCAATTTTGTTTTGGTTTGAGATTCAAACTGCAAGTCATTTGATGGCATTTTGACAAACACCACTGCCGAAAGGCCTTCTTTTAAGTCTTCAGCAGAAAAACTTTCTTTATCTTTTACCAACCCATGATCTTTAGCATATTTTCTCAGCACATTACTCAAAGCTGTTCTAAAACCATTGACGTGGGCACCGCCATCTGCAGTGTGAATCACGTTTACGTACGATTCGAGTCGTTCAGTGTAGGTGTCGTTGTACTGCACGGCAATTTCAACGCCAATCCCCTTCCCTGTGTTTTCATCAACCCATCTGCCTTCGGTGTACATTACTTTATGGAGTGGTTTTTTGCTCATGTTTATATGTTCAACCAATGAACGGATACCACCTTCAAAGTAGTAGTGCTCTTCTGTGGCATCGATAGTGTCTATATATTGAAAATAAATGCCAGCCATGAGGTAGGCACGGTCCTTTATGATGCTGACCAAGGTCCTGTGACTAAAGCCGGTTGTTGAAAAAATGGTAGAGTCAGGAATGAACTGCAGCATTGTGCCATTTTGATATGTTACGAAACGTTTTGATTCAATTGGAAATAGATCTAACACTTTTTTTTCTGAAATTTTGGCAACTTCAGCTAATGGATTACCTTGTGAGTAGTATTGGTAGTAATATGCTTTGTCTCTCTTAACAACAACTTGTAGTAAATTTGAGAGTGCGTTTACTGCCGAAGAACCAACACCATGGAGTCCACCTGAAGCTTGGTAGGCGGTTTCCTCAAACTTGCCACCAGCATGTAATTTAGTGAGTACTACTTGTAGTGCAGACACACCTGAACTGTGCATATCAACCGGGATACCACGGCCATTATCGACAACGGTAATTGCTTCTTTTTCAGTGAGGGTTTTACCTGCCAATTTACTATGGTGTTCGGTGACTGGAGAACGGAATAATTGGATGCCTTTGCCAAAGCCAGCAATTGCTTCGTCAACAGCGTTATCGAGGATTTCTTTTGCGAGGTGATGTAGCCCACGTGCGTCCGTGGAACCAATGTACATACCCGGTCGCTTGCGCACCGGCTCAAGTCCCTCAAGGACCTTGATTTCTGAGGCTTGGTAACTTGCTTGTTTGGACATACGACTGCTCTCTTATTAGCTCTATCAGAACCACTTTTATACCACAACTAGATAGCAAACACAAAACTAACTTTCTGCCGAAAATCGGCCATTACAGAGGTTGATATTATCACAGTTTTATCTGGCATACTAGATGAGCAGTTTAAATATGCAATAAACGGTCTGTTTGCGAGTTGAAATGCTGATTCTTCAACGTTATCAATCTATAAGGTACTATATCAAAACATATATGAATGTATAAAAATGATTGATGTAGCGCACAGAACAAATAATGCCCTGTATTAGCAGTCAAGTTGATAGACTGCTAATTGCCTGTTCCATTCTAGTTTCTCTCCAAACAGAATGGCGCTAACTTGGAAGTGAAAAAAGTGCTGTTTCGACAACGAGTTGAGGGTTGCAGTTGGCAGCTAATCTGCGGTTGAGTGTGAGTAGAATATGTACCGTTTTTTGTAGCTCTTTTTTGTCTGGATTCTGTTGAACTGCAGCATGAAAAAAACGCAGTGCTTGGTGACAAAATGCAGTTGCTGTCTCTCTTTCTTTTAGTTGTAGGGCGAGGTCGATTTTTTCAAGTACTGTCAGTGATAAAAGGTTTGAAAGAGCTGGATGTTCTGGGATTGGTGATTGGCCAGTCTTGTCATCAGTTTTGCTCGCTTTGTAATACACCAATGTGCACCTTGATTTGAGTGTTTCGAGCAGTGGTGCGGTGGTGGTAGTTACTAGAACTAAGAGTGTGTGAGTCGGTGGTTCTTCGAGCTGTTTGAGCAGCGCATTTTGTGCAGGAATCGTGGCTGTTTGAAACTGTTCAATTACATACACCTGTGGTTGCGAAGCTACAGCTGCGAAACTGAGTTGGGTTTGTAGTTTTCGCGCATCTTCAATTTTGAAACCTTCAGCAGAAGCATAGAGAGTGATGACTGGTTTAATCTCGTTCGTTTTGAAAGTTGCCAGTATTTCTTGGACATGTTGCAACCCTGCGGCTTCGTGATCAACGCTCGGGACATCGGTGACGATTAGTGGTGTAAAAAAGTGTGCGGAACTCATGTGGTTTGTTTATATCATGTGACAGCTATTGTTGCGCTGTAGCTTTTCCATTATAGTAGTATGAGTTATGCAAGATCCTGCCCAAGATCAAAAACCACTTGCTATTCCGGAAAACAAACCTGTCAACAGTATGGGTGGCATTGGTGGACCGGTAAATGACGCGGTTACTCCTCAAACAAGTGACCCAATGATGACCGATGATGTGACTATGGCAGTGTCAACAGATGCTGATGCCGCGATTGTTCCAGAAATACTGGTAACGCCAGTTGCTGAAGTTGCAGCGGATCCACCTACTTTTGCTGCTCCCACCCTCGAACCTCCTCTCATGCCTGTTGTTGAACCTGTTCCACTTCCACTTACCCCTGATGCGGCGATTGCTGCGCTTCCGGTTCCCCCAGTAGCCGACCCAACTGCAACATTGCCCGGTCTGAGTGGTATGCCAAATACCATTTTAGATATTTTGCTTACCAAGGGCAGCATCACCCAAGATGCATTCAACCAAATTACTGTTGAGCATATTAGTACCGGTGCACCTGTTGAATTGATTCTTTCAGATAAAAATTACGCTTCTGAAGAAGACATCACCCGCGCGAAGTCTGAACTCAATAACATTCCATTTGTAAAGATTTCCGAGTCCGGTAACGATCCACAGGCGCTCACCCAACTTCCAGAGAGTGTGGCTCGTACCTATAAAATGTTGCCGATTTCCTACGATAAGGCCGAAAACCACATGGTTGTGGCGATGATTAACCCGTTGGATTTGGCGGCTATCGACTTTGCTGAGAAGAAATCGGGCGTTCGCATTGATGCCAGGTATGCCATGCCGAGTGAACTCGAGCGTAGTTTAGCCGAGCACTATTCACAATCGCTTTCAAGTGAAGTTACCGCTGCCTTGGAGGAAACCACCCAAGTTGCGGATACCAAGCAGCGTAAACAAGATTTTTCCGAACTATCAGGTGAAACCATTCGCCAAGCCCCTATTACCAAGATCGTGCACACTATTGTTGAGTTTGCTATGAAGGCACTCGCTTCAGACATTCACATTGAACCTCAAGATGGTCGAACTCGCGTGCGATATCGTATAGACGGTATTTTGCAAGAAAAGTTGATTCTCCCCTCCTCTGTGCATGATGCCGTGGTTTCCAGAATTAAAATTTTGTGTAATTTGAAGATAGATGAAAAACGCGTGCCTCAAGATGGTCGCTTTAACTTCCGTGAGAATGATCAAGAAGTTGACCTTCGTGTGTCAACGTTGCCAACCATTCATGGTGAGAAGATCGTGATGCGTCTACTAAAGAAGGATGAGTCGGTCCCTGAGCTCCCAGATCTTGGTTTGACCGGCCTCGCCCTTCGCCAGGTACAAGATGCGAGTAAGGTTCCTCACGGCATTGTCTTAGTTACTGGTCCTACTGGTTCTGGTAAAACTACGACCCTATATTCGGTACTACATAGAATTAATTCACCAAAAGTGAATATTATGACGCTCGAAGATCCGGTTGAGTACCAAATGATTGGTGTGAATCAGGTCCAGATTAATCCTCAAGCGGGCCTATCTTTTGCATCTGGTTTGAGATCCTTCCTTCGTCAAGACCCCAATGTGATCATGGTGGGAGAAATTCGTGATTCAGAGACTGCCGAGCTGGCTATTCAAGCTGCACTCACTGGTCACTTGGTCTTTTCTACCCTACACACGTCTTCGGCAGCCGGTGCGTTGCCTCGTTTACTTGACATGGGTGCTGAGCCATTCTTGTTAGCTTCATCTATGACTTTGGTGATGGCCCAGCGTGTGGTTCGAAAAATTCATGCTGATTACAAAGAGGAATATGTTCCCGAGAAAGCCGTTCTTGATGATATCAGAAAGGTGTTAGGTGAAAAATTCGATCAATGGTGCAAGACCAAGGGAGTGAAGCCAGAAGAAATAAAGTTATACCGTGCTAAGAAAGATCGGCCACAAACTGAGCCAGAATATAAGGGGCGTATTGCTATTTTTGAGGTCATGCAAATCACTGAAGGTATTGCAAAGCTTATTTTGGAACGACAGCCTGCATCTGAAATGGAGAAACTTGCAATGAAAGATGGTATGCTGTTAATGAAACAAGACGGCTATATCAAGGCTCTTGAAGGTATGACTACTATTGAAGAAGTACTGCGTGTAGCTCAGATTTAAGGAGAATTATGAATATAATGGATATTTTGCAGCAGCTCGTAGACATGGAAGGCTCTGATGTCCACTTGGTGGTTGGTACACCACCGATGCTGCGTGTGCATGGCAAGTTGTTTCCGGTTGAAGGTGCGCCCGTCTTGGGTAAAGCTGAAGCCGAAGCGCTCATCCATCCACTCCTTACTCAAGAACAAAAAGATTACATTGGGGTTAATAAAGAACTTGACTTTGGCTATCAGTTTAAAGATCATGGTCGGTTTAGAATTAACGTCTACCACGCTAAAAATGCGGTTGCCGCCGCCCTACGTTTAATTCCAAGTAAAATAAAATCATTAGAAGATCTCCAGCTTCCTTCAATTTTTCAAGATTTTACCAACTACAGACAGGGACTCGTTTTGATTACGGGTCCAACTGGTGAAGGAAAGTCCACTTCTCTTGCTGCGATGATTCAGCGCATCAATGAGACTCGTGCTGAGCATATTGTTACGATCGAAGATCCAGTTGAGTTTCTTTATACGCCAGTAAAGAGTGTGATCTCACAGCGCGAAATTAACCAAGATACGCATGGTTGGGACATAGCACTCAAATCGGTGCTTCGTGAAGATCCAGATGTGGTATTGATTGGTGAAATGCGTGACTATGAAACAATTGCAGCTGCAGTTACTATTGCTGAAACAGGCCACTTAGTTTTTGCCACCTTGCATACCGCAACCGCTGCCCAAACGATCGACCGTATCATTGACGTTTTTCCTGGTCATCAACAGGGACAAATTCGCCAACAACTTGCTGCTACACTGGTAGCCATTGCTTCTCAGCGCTTGTTGCCAAATACCAGCGGCGGACGCATTGCGGCACTTGAGATCATGGTTGCTAACCCTGCTATTCGAAATCTCATTCGTGAGGCTAAGACGCATCAGATCGATAATGTCATGCAAACTTCAGCCGGTGCCGGAATGGTGCTGATGGAACATCACCTGCAACAGCTGGTTCAACGAGGCTCTGTGAGCAGAGACGTTGCTAAGGAGTATGCATTCAGAAAAGAAGATATTGATAGACTCTTAGGTATATCTGGATAAATAAAGTAGCATTATGCCATTTTTCAAATACAGTGCAAAAAACAGGTTTTCAGAAAATGTCACGGGAAAAGTAGAAGCTCAGAGTATTGATCAAGCCGCTTCTCTACTTCAAAGTCGTGATTTGTTGGTAATTAAGTTATCGCCATTGACCGAAGAATCTTTTGCAGCTATCCGCTCAATGTTGTTTGGAGTGAAGTATGACGATATTGTCAACTTTACTCGTCAGTTAGCGACAATGATTACGGCTGGATTACCACTAGCAAATGGACTGTCAATTTTGGTTCGTCAAAGCAAGCCAGAAATGTCAAAAATGGTTGCAGTCTTGTTGCAAGATGTTGAAGGTGGAAATACTTTTGCAACCTCACTAGAAAAGCATCGCAAACAGTTTAGTACTATCTATATTCAGTTGGTGCGCGCAGGTGAAACCGGCGGTGTTTTAGATGAAGTGCTCAACCGTCTTGCTGACAATATGGAGAAAGAAAAAGAGTTCCGTGGCAAAACCAAAGGTGCCATGATTTATCCTACCATCGTGATTATGGCTATGTTTGCCGTCGGAATTATCATGATGATTTTTGTGATTCCAAAGCTTACCGAAATGTACAAAGATTTTGGTGCTCAGTTGCCGTTACCTACATTAATACTCATGGGTATCTCAGATTTTATGGTCAAATTTTGGTATATTATGCTTGTCGGTGGCATTGGTGGTAGTGTGCTTTTTGGCAGATGGCGAAAGACAAAAATTGGTCGATTAAAGTGGGACCGATTTATGTTGCGCATCCCTATCTTTGGCGTCCTTCGTCAAAAAGTAGTACTGACTGAATTTGCTCGTACGCTCTCACTTTTGCTAGGTGCTGGCATCTCACTTTTACAAGCAATGCAAATCGTGACTGATGGTGTTGATAATGTGATTTATCACAATGCACTTGCAGACGCTACAAAAGAAATTGAAAAAGGTGTATCACTTTCACAGGCGTTAGCACGCCACGATGACTTTCCTCCTATTCTGCATCAAATGATGAGTGTGGGTGAGGAAACAGGTAAGCTTGATGATGTGCTGTTTAAACTTTCTCGTTACTTTGAATCTGAAGCTGAGCAGGCTGTCAAAAATTTAACAGCTGCTATGGAGCCACTGATTATGGTGGTGCTTGGTGTAGGTGTCGGAGCCATGGTTATAGCCGTGATTATGCCAATCTATAACTTAACATCTCAATTCTAAGTAACGCTCCCGAAACAAATACGAATAAAATAGGTCAGAAAAAAGATTGATTTATAGCGTAAAACTAAAAGAGGTCAAAATTAGCAGTCTGGCACTGAGACTGCTAAAAGCTTATAGCATACTTGATAGCCAAGTTCCCTACTTGCTAAGCAACCTCGATATGTTATACAGTGGAGACATACCAAAAAGTGCCTACGTAATAAGTACTAATTGAAAAGGTGCCAAATATGAGACTGTCTAAACATTCTTTGTTATCAATACCAAAAAGTATGAGTGGTTTTACCATGATCGAACTACTGATCGTGATTGCCATTCTTGGTATTTTAGCTGTAGCCGTGCTTTCGGCCATTAATCCTGTCGAACAGATTAATAGAGGTAGAGACACTGGTTCACGTTCAGATGCTGAACAGCTCCTCAGTGCTGTAGATAGATTTAACGCTTTCCAAGGGTACTTCCCATGGGTCTCAGCCCCAGCAGACGATTCTACATTAGATGATGGTGCTGCTGGTCCATTAGTTGTCGACGATGCTTGGTTTGCGTATGACGGTGGTACTCTAACAGACTGTCAAGTTCTAGACAGACTTGCTGAAGGTGCTGTCGGTGGTACTGATCCATGTACTGGTTCGCAAGAACTTAAGATTTCATTCACGCAAAGAGTCACTGGCGGTTCGTATAATCCATTATTCATTTACAACCGAGGTGGTCAAGGTGACAGTACTTATGTATGTTTTGTACCTCAATCTGGAGCCTTTATTCAGGAAGCTGAAAACAGATGTGGCGATGAAGCTGGCGCTAATCTTCCAGGTGACTTAGCCCCAATTGCTGCTTCAGTATGTGGCGGTCACTCAGCAGGTGCAGCACCTAATCCTGACAACATGATGGTTTGTTTACCATAACAAACCTGTTCGTTTCGAAATTGAAACCAGCCGGTACTTCCCGGCTGGTTTTGTAGTATAAATGCTATACTAATAACCCATGCTTTTTGCACCCTTTTTACTAGCATTACTCTTTTTCTTAGTCCTTGGTGCTGTGATTGGGAGTTTTATCAATGTGGTAATAATTCGCACAATTGAAGGTGAGTCCTGGGTTGCTGGTAGGTCGCGGTGCGACCATTGCCGTAAAAACATTGCTTGGTTTGACAACGTCCCTTTGATTTCTTTTTTCCTGCTGAAAGGAAAATGCCGCTATTGTAAAAAAAATATCGCCCTTTCGCACCCCGTTGTAGAGGCACTCACCGCCCTCCTCTTTGTGTGGTGGTACATTGGTTTGTTTTTTTTCTTTAAACTTACGCAAGAACCATTTGTGGTTTTGCAGCCTCTCTTTTGGTTAACTGTCGCTGTGATTCTATTAATCATTTTTTTCACCGACTTGTTAGTCCTGCTTATTCCAGACAAGTTGGTTTTGGCGCTGTCTGTGCTAGTGGTGGTATATCGCATAGCTCTTATCTATTCCGGCATCATGCAGCCACGAGATTTTTTCTTGGCTTTGATTGGTATGGTTGTGTTAGTACTGTTTTTCTTTGCACTGTGGTTTTTCTCTGGTGGTCGAGGTCTTGGTTTTGGCGATGTAAAACTGATTGCGCCGTTGTCACTGCTGATGGGTTGGCCTGAAATGATTGTAGGTGTATTCACTGCGTTTTGTACTGGTGCAGTCGTTGGCTTATTCCTCGTTGCAACAAAGAGACACGCCCTTAAACAACCACTGCCATTTGGTCCGTTTTTAATCATTGGAACGATTGTTGCCTTGGTTTGGGGAAATGAGGTTATTGCTTGGTATTTACAGCTTTTTAGCTAGTTTCTGTTGCGGGGGTGACAACTGCCTTATAACTCGCTACTATAGTATGTATGCGGATTTTGTTGTCCATGCTGAAAGTTTTTTTTGCACTGCTAGTGTTAGCTGCTGTGGTTTTGTTAATATCAAGAGAGGCATTACTGATTTCTGCCACACACGTAATTACCAGCTCACTGGGAGAGTTGCAGCGTGCAGGCACAAAAGGTACACACATTGGTCAATGTCAGAATCGTGGCTTTGGTTTTATTGATGGCTCGGAAGCAGTGATGCAACTTCGCTTTTTGAGTGACACCGAGTTTGTTCTAGAAGTAAAGTGTTCTGAAAATTCAACTGAAGCAATTTTAATTTCGAGAAAGAATTTGCCCCCATTTGTTACGAAAGTGCAAGGCGGCTCTGGATTTCCACTGTTTGGCAGAAGTGCGATTAAGATTGAGGTATTTAGATCGTTTGAAACGATGTTAAAGTCGGTGCTCTTTTTTGAGCCGACCTTTTTGCTTCGCAGTAAAACAATTGCTGCTGAAGATGGCTTTATAATTGAAGACTTCTCCCCTTTTGATTTTGAAAATGGTCCGATTACTTCTTGTAGTGGATATGGTTATTTTTGTTGTGACGCAGTGGCAGAAAAAGGTGCTGGTGAACAAATCATAGGATTAAATGGTTGCGAAGAACGCTGTTATGCCAGTTGTGTGGCTCGACCTCTAGTTCTTTCATTTACAACCAATCCGTTTTTTGACTTCAAAACAAGAAAATTGTCTCTGAGAAATGGTGAAACTGTTGAGTTCTCGTATGTAGTTGATACTCCAGCAGGGACTACAGCGACGGCAACATTTGATTTTGGAGATGGTGAAACTAGCACTGCCGAAGGTGAAAATGGAACAGTTAGTCATACCTATTCATGTCCTAATACCACATGTGAGTATCCAGCATCAATACAGGTTATTGATAATTGGGGCATAGAGTCGATCATTTCAGATGTTAGCAAGCTGATGGTGGTTGTAGAATAACTCATAACCCACTCCCCTTGCTTTTTGCCTGCATTTCTGCCTAGAATGAAGCTATATATATCAAGGGACAAGATACATGCACAAACTACTTCAAAAAAGAAATCGTGGTTTTACTTTACTCGAGCTATTAGTAGTTATTTCGATCATTGGTATTCTTATTGCAATCAGTGCTGCAGCATTCACAACAGCACAGCAAAAAGCTCGTAATGCAAAACGACAAGGTGATGTTAACGCAATGGCAAAGGCTTTTGAACAGTATTACGCTATAAACGGTAGTAGCTATGCCGCTACTTGTGGGGCAATGGCTGGTGCATTGCAAGGTGGCATCATACCCTCCGATCCCAAGACCGGTGTCCGATACGATGTTGGTGGTTCATGCGTATCTGACACTGTAGCAAATACCTACTGTGTTTGTGCTACTCTAGAGCCCACAGGCACAACTGCGGGCAACAGTAATGCTACCGCAAATGCCACTTGCTCTGGCCTCTCAGCGGGGAGTGGGCAGTATTTCTGTATAAAGAATCAACAATAGGAGTATTCATGAAACGCAAGAACACGCAAAAAGGGTTTAGTTTGATAGAACTCCTGGTGGTTTCAACAGTGATTATTGTGATTACAACTATTGGTTTAGTGAGTTTTACTAGCGCTGGCAAAGGTGCGCGTGATGGCAAGCGTAAAGCCGATTTGGAGGCAGTACGACAAGCCTTGGTGCTCTATAAAGCAGATGGCAACGCCTATCCAACTGGGGCTGGAACAAATGGTAGTTATGTTACTGTTTCTGCTTCTCTCATAAGTGCGGGCTATCTTAGCAATCCTCGTCCTGATGATCCAAAAAATACGGCTCCCTATCAATATTCATACTATGCTCCTGCGACTGGCGATAGCTTTTGTTTATGTGCTTATGCGGAAGATGATGATATAGCCAACCAAAGTGCTACAAACTGCCCACTGCTTGGTTTGAGCACGCCAGCATACTACTGTGTGCAGAATCCATAACGTATGAGACTGCCCAAACTCAACACACGAGGATTTTCACTCTTAGAAATGATTATTACTGTTTCGATAGTGTTGATTGTATTTGGTGGAGGTCTAGCAGCTTTTATTCGTTTTAACGACCGACAGCGCGTGCAAGCCACAGCCAATGATATTAAGCAGTTTATAAAAAGTGCTCAGACCAGAGCACGTGTTCGAGATAACCCCGATCAGGCTGGTTGTAACCAGTTGCAGGGCTATCGAGTGACAACAACTGGTTCGTTAGCAATCATGAATTTGTTATGTGGTGCCACAAAGTTTTCGAATGCACCAGGGATTCAGAGAGCAACGTATACCGTTCAAAGCGGTATTACTGTCACAAGCATGTCAATCAACTTTTACACTCTCGAAGGTTCTGCAAATGTTATTACACCAGCAGATAATAAGATTAGGGTGAATGGCACCAATGCCTACTACTTGTTTAGAGTTGAAGAATCTGGAGAGATTACAGAGGGTTGTTTTGTGACTACAGCAACCAGTGATACGTGTCTGTAAGAATATGGTGCATATGAAAAAGATAAAGCGACTCAGGTTTCAAATGGGCTCCACACTGGTGGAGTTACTCATTGCCATGATGATTGTTGGCACCATTGTAACGGCTGTTGCAGCAGGAGTTACTTCTTCAGTTAAGAACAATGCTGAAGCGAGATATCGTGAAGTTGCAACTAATCTCGGTCAAGAGGTATTGGAAGTGATGCGCAAAGAACGTTCTCAACTTGGATGGGTGCACTTTTATCAAGCCCTCTCTGGTACGCAGTACTGTGTACCAGCAGGAGTGCGAGATGTAACTGGTTTTCTATCCGGATCAAGTTGCACTGTTACAGAAGCAAATACTACTTTTAGTCGAATACTGAGCATTACTAAAACTGGAGGCAATGAGCTTTCCGCTACGGTGACAGTGACCTGGGTTAGATCACCTGGTAACACGAGTCAAATTACACTTACACAAGAATTCAGGGAAGCAAGTAGAAACTAACCATTTCTGTTGTTAATTTCTCAACACAACCGTGGCAGCAAAGCTTTCCGTGCTAGCAGGCGTGGCTGCGGTTTGATTAATCGTTGGCGCAACTTTATCTAATTGAAAAGATATATCAACATAGCGAGAGCCATCAGCATTCTCGTAACAATCAAAAACTAATTGTCGTGCGGCAACGGCATTTGAAGTCAGGAAGGCGCTGTTAGAGGCAATTTTACCAGTTACGTCTAACTGAAGTTCTGTAGTGCCGCCATTGATCGCATCGAAGGCAATGCTGTCCATACCTGTTTGGCAAATTTGTCCAGTTGCATTGTCAACGAGAGTGTATGAGTTTCTAAGTAAAAATTCCATTTGTCCGAGGGCATAACTGCCTTCAACCTTAAGTGTGTTTTTGGTATTCGTTTTAGCATTACTGATTAAAAAAGTCATGAACATTGACGACACAGTGAGGATGAGAATCACCATTAGCGAAGTAACAATCATCAATTCTATCAGTGTAAAACCATGCTGCTTAGTAATATGGTTGGAGAACTGGGCAATTTTTGGCATCTAGTTTACTTCCTGCCAGATTAGTCCTGGGGCCATGAGGAGTTCGGGCGTCGTTTCTACAAAGTCAGGTCGATATACAAATACAGAGATTGGATTGAGGTTATTTAGTGCTGCGGAGAGCGCGTTTGATGTATTCGCATAATCGCGCGTGAGAGCAATCCCACTCCAACCTACAAATGTGCCAGCACCAATGAATTTACGGTTCTGAATTGCTGGACTCACGTGTGATGCCACGGAAATACTACCATCTGCGACATAGACACCTTCAATATTGGTAACATCAGAAACTGGAGTAGTAGGATCTAAAAAGCCGACAGTTTCACTAATGGTGATATTTCCGCCAACAATAAATGCTACGTAGCCACCTTGTTCGACCTTGATTAACTCATCAAGATTATTGGTGTTAGAGATAGTAAGGTCATCACGAACAAAGATAATTCTTCTCTCCCCCGTAGCAATGCTTATTGTAGAAGCAACGTTTGGATCAATTGTTAAGCTGCCTTCACGATATGAGACTTGTGTGCCGTCGTTAGTATCAGTGAAGCCAACGGTGAGTTGCGTCTTGGTGTTAATGGTAGCGCTAGCAATCTTTGTCATGCCTGCAAGATCGAAATTGCGCGCAAAGTATGTGTAATCTTGCCTGAGTGCTCTCGAGAAATCAGCCCCTTCTGCTTTGTAGTTTGTCGAAGGTGGTGTGGCGCCTACATCTGATTCACGGTAATATCCAGCATTACTACTACCGCTACTAATAGTGCCAGAAGCTGCAATAGCTATTCCAGCAGTTTTGTTTGCATTTGTCACATCCCTGATTGTAATGTAAGGCGTGCAGATTCCCGTGCCATCTGCAACACATTGATCGGTGATATTTGATACAACTCCGTTGTTGGTTGCATAGATGAGCCCTCCAACTCCTTGCCACCATGGACCGTTACTAAGGTCGTATTGTTCGGCATAAAAAGTTACGCCGGTGCGTGGATTTGCTAGTCCTGTGTATTGACAGGTAAAAGGATCTGCACCAGGAGCTGGACAAGCGCAGGCTGCGGTGTTAGTAATGTCTGAATTAGTGAAGGTTGAGCTAACAGTCACTGTCCCCCAGTTGCTCGTGGGTGTGTACGCAGCACCAGTGATGGTGTATGCAAAAGCTGCTCCATTGAAGTTTACATTTGCAGTTATTGGAGTAAAACCACCAGAAACGGTACCAGTGACGACGGCAGTAACACCAGGAGCTGGGATTACTGCTGAGCCTCCATTACTACAGATTCCACCAACTATGCTATAACTACCATCTCCAAGGTAGATGCTCCCAGTCAGATTGGCGATTAAACTAAAGTCAGTAGCTGTTGCCCAGTTTCCATTCTGTGTACCGCATGACGTATTGCGAGCTCTGACGGAAAAACTGAGATCTCTGCCAGTAGCATACTCGTTTTGAACGTTCGAAATGGTGCGGTTGAGTGTTGAGAAAGTTACTGTGTCGTAGAACATTACATCAGCGCTGGTTGTACGAACTGCCCAGGCAGCTGTTGGGTTGGCAAAGTCGCCAGTATCCCAGACAATCACATCATATTCATCAACATAGCTAGCTCCAGTTGTAGGCGCACCCCAACCTAGTGTGATTTGGTTGGCAGTATTGGTCATATTGTATGCTCCTGAGGGAGTTAGATTTGTTGGTGTACCTGGAGTACCAGTTGGACAAGAAGTGATTTGAACAGGGATTGAACAAGTAGAGCAGTTATTGCTTGGATAGCACATTGCAACACTTGGGTTACCGCTACACCACTCGCCATCTTCGCCATAAATATTGGCAGTTACCATATAATTCCCCGCACTCAGTCCGGAAATATCCCAACCGTGAGTGCCATTTGCACTGTATAAATAGTTAGAGTTGCTGGCGTTGTTCGCGGGTTGCCATGCTGGGGTTGGAGCACAGTAGTTGCCTTGCTGTGAAGTATAGAAAAAGCGGACGTTGGCAACGTCGGTTGTCCAATTTTTATAAAGCCTCACGTTATCATAATATACTGGCCAAGTAGTGCCGTTTGATGGAGGTCTAAGTATTACTCGTATTTGAGATTCATTGTAGCCCGGATAGTTGGTTAGACTGAAAGTATGTTCAAACTCCTGCCATTCAGAAGCAGATAGTGTAATTGGTGTTGTATACAAAGTTGAAGGCGGATTTGTCCAGTCTCCACCACTTGGGTAGGCTTGTATCTGCATGTTAACTGTATTAGCCGTTGAAGAGTGTGCTTTAGCCATGAATTTGAGAGTGAATGATCTGCCGTTTATGTTTTCACCAACATCAATAAAGTTGCTTGCTGCATATGAGTCTCCGGCTGCAGCCCTGGCCATAGCAAAATAATAGCGCCCGTCTGCCGGTGGGCCGTTTAGAAGTGAATCAGGAGTCCAAAATGCACCTAAGTTATGTTGTATCCACCCATTTGTATTAGCTAATTCGAATGAGTGATTGCCATCGCCAATAATGTAGCCATAGTTTGCGCCTTCGTAAAAAGAATCGACTGTAATTGGAATGGTGCCAGCGCTCACGTCATAGGTGCCTTGTGGAATGCTAAATCCTTCACAAATAGGGATGGTTGGCATTGGATCGCCAGGATCTGGAATTGGTGGGCCTGTGACTTCTATTGTTGATGTGGCGCTACCTGCCATGTAGGTGCCAGGAGTGAGATTCATTTCGCAGCTGGCTGTGATGATTGCGGTTCCAGTGCTGATTGGAGAAATAACGGTTTGATATGGGGTTGTTGCATCGGAAGGAGATAGGACGCTAGCAACTCCTCCGTTGCTGTTTGTAAAATTAACTCTACTAACCGAGCCGCCTGTTGAAGTAACACTTGCAGTTAGCGTTGTGCTTGAGCCACCAACTGTGAGGCCAGCAGTTGTTGGTGAGAGAGTGACTGAGCAACTATTATTTGAATTACATGTGTTTCCACAGTCAACTGGACAGTTGCAGTCTGTTTCTTGTCTGCAAACTGCTGTTCCTTGTTCACAAATGCCATTTCCGCACCAGCCACAAGAGCCGCAAGTGCCGCAGTCTTGTCCACAACTTGAGCAGGTCTCCGGAGCCAAGCATAAGAGGTCGCCACAGTATCCAGGTGGTTGTGGCGTGTTTGGAGGATTGCTTGGAGTTGGGGTTGGGGTTGGTTGGGGATTTGGAGGGTAATTGCAGCAACTGAGATCTCCACCCTGAGGTGAGAGAGTACTACAGTCTCCTTGAGTGCCAAGGCAAGTGCCTGTATAAGGCGCGGAGGGACCGCAGTTGCCGCCAACATTTGTACATGCTAATCCACCGGCACTGCAGTTACCCGATCCTCCAGGGATGGTATACATGTTGCATCCATTTTTTCCTGGGGCATAGCTGTAACAAGTTCCCGATCCTCCATTTGTTGAGCATGTGTGAGGGTAATATTGTTGGTCGGTAGTATCATCATTGAGACAATGAGTCGTGCCATTTGTACAATCACGAATTCTCCAGTAGGTATTCGTACCTGTGCAGGTTCCACCGTCGCCACATTGAGTGTCTGCCAATGTTTTACTTGGTACTAAAAAAAAGCTCGCTGCTAATAAAATGGCAATTAGTTGATGTAAAATGGCGCCTTTAGTTTTCATGCAAACGAACTCTCAATGGAATAACTACTTTTTCATCAGAAAGAATGGAACTGACTTCTCCTGATTGAGAAAATTGCGAAGCATTTAGGTTGTAGTTTTTGAGTAGCTGGTGCATAAACTCATAGCCAGGTTGCAATTTATCAACTTCGGTGAGATCTTGGGTTGGATCAATCAAGAGTGTAACAAATGCTAGGTTTAATGGTCTAGTGTTGATAACACTATCAATGAGATTGTTGACACCTGCATCATCAAATGTGCCCTCAGGGTAGAATGCTTTTCCATATATCAGTGTTGATGTTTCATTTTCAATGTACTGAGGCACTTTATATCGTTCTACAAAGCCAAGGTTATTTTTATGGTTGCAATTCATCACCGATCTGACTCTCCAGCCACCCTTGAGTTCGATTGTTTTCTTCTCAAAGCCAGTTATACGACATGGAAAGGTAACTTTATTTTCTGAAACATCCTTAATGAAGCTGCTTGAATCGTTTATATCAGAAATGTCAGGAAGTGTGTGCAAGTTGAGCGAGATGCTTGAAAGTCTATTGCTTAAATACGCAGAAACTAAATAGAAAACCAAACCAAATAGTAGGATTAAAACAAACGGCAAAGTATACTTCACTTGATTTTTCACTCTACAAGTAATAGTACACCAAGTGACTAGAGACGACAAGCTAGTTTTTTTTGAGTCGTCTTTAGTGAACCGAAGCATTAACTAGCATTGGAAACATAAAGCGATACGAGAGGTCATCAATGACAACTTCAACTAACACTGAATTATCACCTGTCTCAACAAAACTGCTGACGTCAGCGTCATATGCGGCTATCAAAGATGCGTAGATTTCCTCTTGCTCTGGGGTTATAGCACTATTTACACTCGACTGGTTGAACGAAAGAAAGCTTACACTGAAAAACTCATTTTTTCCGGGAGTCAATGCGCTATTTACCATATTTTGCACAGCTGCATCATCAAAGGTAACTCCTTCTGGAAGATTAAATGAAAAATATCCGCCACCATCTTTAATTGCGATAACTTTGATTGTTCCGTCGTTCATTGTTTTTTCCATCCATGCTGGAATAGAAATTGTTCGCTGATCACCGTTGCTGTCAAAATAGTTTGCATCAATTCGTGCTCGTACGGAAATATCTTGCAAATTGAAGCGCTCAAATGAGGTTCCCGCATGTTCTAAAATCATTCCATAGAATGTTGATTTTTCGAGTGGACCATTTGCAAACTGCTCTAAGAATAGTTCCATGATTCTTGCTTCATCGGCGTTTGCAGGTGTTCGCTCGTAAGTGTCTCTGGTTTCTTGAATTTGAGTTGATGTTATATCTACAGTTGGGGTCGCTGTTGGAGATTCTGGAGGGGTAACTTCAGTTGGTTCAATAGCCGGTTCAGTAGGCTCAACTTCTGGTGCTGGTAAACCTAGCATCGCTGCTCTTTCTGTCTCGTATTGTTCTTTGGTTACAAATACATAGACACCTTTGTCTGGATCATATAATAAATAGTATTTTCCGGAAGTGTCTGTATTCGTCCATGTAAGTCCAAACATTCCTGGAACATCAAAAATTTCTTCGATGGTTGTTTCTCCATCAGGATCAAAAATTTCGTATTGAATATCTAGGTTGGATGGAGTGAGTACGCTACCCTCTTGATCACCTTGCACTTCGAGGCCTGTTACAACTGCACCTGAAGGGTGGGTGAAGATTAGGTATTGTGCTTGACCACCATCATCAAAACCACAGAGTAGTGCGTCATGCGAACCATATTCCGCATCAGCAAAATTAGCATACTCATCTGTTCCTGGTAAGTTTCTAAATCTGAAAAATGGGTTTGCATCCCCTCCGAAGTGTGATAAAAATGCAGGATTTGAGATGACTGCCTCGCTGGGTTTCCCTCCGGTAATACCAGTTTCAGCAAAGCACATCTCATAATACTCTTTTAATTCTGGGCTTAGTTCAGTCCAATCACCGCCAATTACACCATCTGGAATTCTTGTTAATGCAACTTCTGCAGTTATGCTGGCAGGAGCTTCAAAAGTTGGTGTAGGGGTTAGAGGTATTGCTGTCTGAGCTTCAAAAGGAGTGGGAGACTCTTCTATTTGGACTGTTTGTGTTGGAAATGAAGTTACGCCAGGTTCAAGTGGTATTGTTGCGCAGGCTGCAAAAAAAACAATAGTAATAATAATGAGTGCGAGAATCACTGCGAATCGAGATTCAGCATGACCATTTTCACTTTTTTTCTTAAGATCTATAAATTGAGTCGGATCACCTTTTAACAAATCGCCTATTGCTTCTTGTGCAGTTTCATTAATTGCTTCAATTTTCTCTGGTGTTAACCCTTGTTCAATAAGAGCTGCCTCAGCAGTTGCCGCAGCAGCTTCGAGAGAAGTAATAGCTGGTATTCCCGCAATACCTGCAAGGTCCGCAATGTCTACGGGGTGTGATTCTTGGCCTTCCAAGCCATTAATTGCAGCGAATTCAGCAGGTTGTGCCATTATTGCTTTCTGTTGGGAGTAAACCACATATTGTTTTATTAAATAGTGGTGTGGTAAACTTCCCTCTTCTTGCACTTACTCTACCAGTTTTTGCGTGGTATTTGTATTGTACAAATCGTTCAGTATTTTACCACTGAGTCTTATAATATTGCAATGCGTAGCAGATGTGTAGGGAATTAGTTAATGACGTTTTCCATCGAATCTAAAATTAGTCTTCTCACGAAATCTGATTTGGATGTATTTCTTTTTTTAGACTCAGTTATAAGAAAAGTGTTCAATTTGGAAGATAGTACCATATTAAACCGAATCTCATTGGCTAAGTTCATCTCGAGTAAATAATATTCGACAAGCTCTTTTAATTCAGAATCAGATGAATATTCACAGAAGAAAACTTTGTTAAGTTTTTCCAAGGTGGGGATGAGATTTGGTTTCGGCTTACCTTTTTTAAAAAAAATTACAACCGGTTTTCCAATGCTTACTGCATGAGAAAGGAGGAATCCAACACTCAGGCTTTGTTTGCTGCTTTCTGATATGACAACGTCAGTGCTGGAAATATTTTTAAGTAATTTGAGATGAAATGCTGTGTTTTCCAACTCATTTTGCAGGTCAATTTTTTCTTGCGAGTAAGTAGTTACATGGTCACAAATTAAAGTGATTTTGTTGTTATCGCAGACATTCTTAATGACCTCAATGCTTTTAGCATAAAAATCTTTTTCACGAATTGATCCAATAAAAACTACTTTCATTATTGTTTTGATAGTATATCATACTTACTCAGTAAGTAGCTTTGCTGCAAAAAGTGATACAATAACACTCACTAATAATGTCAAAAATGAATAATAACAAATCAGGATTGGTTGAAATTAAACCGTTTATAGTTAAATCTGTAGGCGAACACAGTATGGGCGCCCCAGTATTGAAATACTTAGAGATAAAGATGCATGATTATCTCAGAGATCACAGTAGAAATTTTAAAAAGATTTTAGTTATCGGTGAGTATGATAGAACGTGCTCGATATCTTCATTTGAAAAAGATGGCAAAACATCTAACTGGCAACGTCCAACCGCAGAAATCATCAATGATGAGCTAATAATAAAATGTTTTCCTGGAAAGGATTATGTTAGGCATTATGCATCATTAATTGCCTCATATTTGTATTTAACTGATCGAAAGTGGTCGCATGTTCGATATGTCTTGCCAACAGAAGCGAAATGTGAGGCAGCAGTTGACGACTTATTCCTTGAAAATATTCCCGTTGGAGATGTGTTAATCATTGGAAGTGGTTTGCCTGCAATCGCAGGCGAAGATCGATGGGAAGGGAATAATCATTATTTATATAAGTCAGTCTCAATTAATAATCAAACGGTAGTATTTTTAATTTTTCAGTTTAGTTTTTGGGGTGATATTCTTTACAGAATTATAAAAAAGATGGGTTCATCATTTAAAAAAATTCTCTTCACAGCAAAGGTTGGTGGAATTAGATCAGATTTAATTCCTAATGAAACATTAGCAACAGGCAGTCAATCATTTATAGATGGAGAATTTGTAAGTTGGAAAGGTCTTTTCGAAGATGTAACTTCTCCATTTTTGGTAAAAGGTCGGCATATTAACTCACCTTCAGTACTGTTGGAGACTAAAGCTTGGGTAAAATCATTTTCTGGAATAGAGTTTGTTGACTCAGAAATTGGCTACTTTATTAAGTCTACTAGAGATATTGGTGTTAACTCTGGATATTTGCACTTTATTTCAAACAATCTTACGAACCCACACGCTGAGGATCTCTCAAATGAGAGGGAAAAAAGTGTTATTCTCAAGCGAAGTAAATTGAATGAAGAAATCAGAAGAATAATTTACGAGATTATCTGATAGAATTCCAGGTATATGTTATCCAATTTAATAAGGAATGCGAGATTATGAAAGTGCACTTTATTGCTGATGTTGATGGAGATAAAACTGATTATAAAAAGATAATTTCAACAATTGAATCACTTAATCATACGATTGTTACAAGGCATTACTTAGAAAGAAAAATTGAGGAAATTGTTCAGGAGTCTCCAGCTGAATCTGAACTATATGCTAAGAGGTCAATGAGATGGTTGAAAAATGCAGATGTGGTAATTTTTGAAACAACCAAGCCAGATGTGAGTGTGGGGTATGAGCTTGCCGTTGCAGTTAATTTGAATAATCCTGTGATAGTTATGTATCACAATACAAAAGGTACGCCCCCGAATAGCATAAAGGGTGTAGAATCAGAAAAACTTCAGATCATTGGATACGACGACAGCACCTTAGTGGAAATTCTTGAGATTGCACTTGAAAATGCGCATGATTCAACTGATGTCCGCTTCAACTTCTTCATCTCCCCTTCTATTGGTAGCTATCTCGACTGGATTTCTAAGAATAAGAAAGTCCCACGCTCAGTGTATCTTCGTAATCTCATTCAAAGAGACATGGAAGAGAATGAAGAATATCGATAAGTTGTCAATCATAACACGATATCTTTATCGATCATGCTTAGCTCAATTTTTCCCACCCTCCTCTTGCGGTTTCTCTGTCTAGTACGCTATAGTAATAAAAGGTTTATGAGCACGACGCAAAAGTAGTGTATAAATCAGGTAGTACTGCATGTCCAAAACACACCAAACTAATCGACTACAACACGCAAACGTAGTGTGTTGCGGCAACTCCCAATCTGGTCAAGTTGCTGTGGTTGTATTGCTTATCATGGTGGTATTACTCACCATTGGTCTGTCTCTCGCGGCCAGAACCACCCAAGAAGTCTTCCTTTCTCAACAACAATCAGATAGTGCTAGAGTATTTAATGCTGCAGAATCTGGCGTTGAAGAGGCTCTGAGTCAAAGTTTTGCTACCGGTGCCACAAACGGTAGTCTCGTAGTGGACGGTATTGATGTTAATTACACGGTTAATACTCAAAGTCGACTCGACACACTCATTACTGAGGGTATGAGTGCTCACATACAATTAAATGGTTATGCTGGAAACATTACCATAGACTGGGCGCAAGAAGCCAACTGTGCAGACAGGGCATCGTTCATTGCGACAATTTTTTATGACGATGCAGGAGTACTGAGATCTCAACACCTAGCCTTTGGACCACCAACAACTTGCGTCAATCATAACGATAACTTCCTCCAGGGTTCCAACTTGGCAGGAAATCCGTTCTATCACCGCTACATCATTAGTGGCGCTACGCTCCCAGCCAATTCACAATTTATTCGCCTCAAGCCGGTGTATGCAGATGCTGACATTTTAGTAACTGGTAGTACTGGATTCCCAAGTCAACACAATACCATTCGTTCAACTGCTACTTACTCAGGTGGGGATGAACAGCGTAGTATAGAAGTATCGCGTAGTCTACCTGCTGCACCAGCATTTATGGATTACGCACTGTATTCAGGAGGAAGCATTACAACGCCATAGCAAAAATACGTGTAGTATAAGAAAGCCTGCCCTATGTCCACACTCGCCATCGATATCGGTTCCTATAGTATAAAAGCAGTCAGCGGTAAAGCTGGGGTCTCACCTCATGTTGATCGTGTTGTTGAAGTTTTTAATACCACTGGACTTGCGGTCCCTACCGATGATCCAGCTCAAGAAAAACTAGCTGGTTTACTTGAATCTATCCTTGCAGACAATGACTTACCTCGCACAGATGTGAGACTCTCACTTCCAGAAACAGTTATTTCAACCAAGGTTATCAGCATTCCACCACTCAGTGATGCTGAGCTTGCTTCTGCCATTGGTTGGCAAGCGGAACAACACATTCCGATTCCTCCAGAAGAATTGTCTCTCGAATATCAAGTCTTGTACCGTCCTGTCAAAAAAGACAAAGAAATGATGCGTATTCTCCTTGTGGGTGCTCGCAAACAAGTAGTTGAGCGCTATGTGGAAATGTTCCACATGTTGGGTATTGAACCATCATTGGTAGAAACACAGATTATTTCTATCATCCGCTCTTTGGTTTTCACCCCACAGGATCCTACAACTTTGGTCGTACACATGGGTGCTTCTTCTATGAATATGGCAATGGTTGCTGGCGGCGAACTTCAGTTTGTGACGACTCACATGAATGGTGGTCAGTTGCTCTCTAAAGCACTCGAACAAACCATTGGTTTAGATCGAACACAGGCAGAAAAATACAAGCGCACCTATGGTTTAGATGAATCTCAGTTCCAAGGTAAAGTGAAGGCAGCATTACTTCCAGCAGTAAACGTACTCACTACCGAGGTAAAAAAGGCTGTGCAGTTTTATATTCATGAGCATCCTCAAGATTCTGTCCATCGCGTTGTTTTATCTGGTGGGACTGCCGCACTGCCTCATTTTGTCCAACACATCACTCAAGAATTGGGTACTGAAGTACTTGTTGCTGCCCCACTTACTAATGTCGGTGGGACGCTTCCAGCAAATATCAATCCTCCTGCACTCGGCGTGTGTATGGGGCTGTTGATGAGAGAAGATTAGCGTATGTCAAGAGATATCAACTTTGTTGCTATTCGGCGCAAAAAGCTTACATCTGAGCAAAAGCGGGATAAAGTTTATTTTAGGTATGCCACATGGGGCGTCTTGGTTACTTTTGGAGTGATGCTGCTTATCGTTGGCGTGAGATTGTTTGCGGTTATACAAGTCAAGAAACTTACGGATACTCAAGCTTCAACAAAAAAAGCGATAATGGCGCAAGAGCAAGTCGAGAAAGATTACAATATTTTTGCTCACAAGTTAAAAGCGCTCTCAGAACTTTTTGGCCGACGTTTAGATAAACAAGAAGCAATGGTGTTCTTTAGCCAGGCTTTTGGCCAGCATATTATCATTAGTGAGATTGATTATAGTGCTGAAGCTGACGATATTGTAACGTTTACCCTTACCGCCCCAAGTGTCTTTGATCTAGAAAATGTGTTTGCCATTTTGGAACGTCCCGATGTTTCTGAAAAGTACACTTCAATAGTAAAAAGTGGATTAAGTCGAGGCGGAGATGGGTTTTACAATATTAAACTTACCATTGCCTTGGGGAAACACAAGTTGCCTGAACCAGAAGTAACGGAATAATACACCATGCTAGAACCTAAAGATAAATCACAAATTAATTTTAAAGTTATCTGGACAACCAGAAAATACATGGTGTTTACAGTGGGCATTGTTGCTTTGATAGTGTGTTTAGTTGCTTTTGGAATGTATCCACAAGTTGCAGCTGTTCTCAAACTAAGAGCTGAGTATCAAAATGAAAAGCCAAAATTAGATAAACTTCAGGCAAAATTGGCAGAATTACAAAATGTTTTGTTTACTGAAGAGTTTGTTCACGCACCACTAGTCAATGAGGCTCTGCCTTCAAATAAGCCATTGCTAGAGTTTTTAACCAGTTTAAATACTATTGCGGTAGTCAACGAGATTGCGGTTACCAACTTTGAAATTAATCCGGGAATCATTGCTACTGATGCTTCTCAAGTGAATCAGGCAAGTAAAGCTAAGGGTTCGGTTGATTCTCTTGAGCTCAGTCTAGAAATTGAAGGTAGTTTTGATCAACTGCAGGCATTTTTATTGGATATCGAGAGAATTTCTCCGTTTACTACCATCACTACGTTATCACTCGGTAAAGGCGCCTCAGCTGCAGATAGAGGGACTGATAGACTTATTTCCGCATCACTCACAACTAAAACATATTTCTTTGTTCAAACAATAAAAGCCACTGTCGAAGCGCCATTGCCAAAGTTGGGTGCAAATGATCGAAATGTGTTGAATGCTCTGGCAGAGTTTCAGGCTTCTGATTTGCCTGAGCAAACAGAGATCATTGGTGGAGGCGTTGAAGATCCATTTGGCGTGGGAAAACTAGAGATACTAAACCAGTTTAAAAACTAAGAGATTATATAGTTTTTTTGTTTATTCAGCGAGAGTGATATGGGCGCGAATGCCCTCTTTTACGGCTCTTATCTTGCCAATATTGCGGATTGATTGAATAACTGAACCACCTTTGCCAATCACGCGACCAATGTCATCTTTGTGAACGTGAATGGTATAAAGTAATCCCTGCTCATCTTCAGTTTCAACTACAGATACATCTTCTGGATGTTCTACTAGGTGAATGAGGATGTATTCAATAAGATTTTTCATGCTTATGCTTGCGTCTTTTCGGTTGTTACTTCTACTGCTTCAACGACTGGGGTTGGTTCTTCAACTGGTGCTTCTACAGGTTTTGCAGCTTCTAGAGCAGCAGCTGTAGCCTTAGCTTTTGCTTTTTTTGACAAACTTGGCTTCTTTGGTGGGAATGGATTGCCAGATTCCAAGCGTTTGGCAAGTCCTGCAACAGTTGGAGTTGGTTGTGCGCCTTTAGTAAGCCACTCTTTGTATAATTCTAGATCAAGATCGAGAATTTTAGGTGTAGATGTTGGAGCATAATGACCGAGAATTGCGGTATATTTACCATCACGTTTTGTTTTTGCTTCGTTTAGCACAATACGGAAATGTGGTTGATTTTTCTTACCGAATCGAGCGAGTTTAATTTTGAGCATACTAGTTTCTTTGCTATATGTTAGTTTTGGTCTGACTACAGAGTT
This sequence comes from uncultured Pseudomonadales bacterium, assembly GCA_964556485.1. Lineage (GTDB taxonomy): Bacteria > Patescibacteriota > Microgenomatia > UBA1400 > PJMF01 > CG1-02-43-31. Next base: position 185,439 of record CAZKVV010000001.1, read on the forward strand.
GAAATTATACTCCAGGAACCGGCGATTCTCAAGTAACTAAATAGTGTTTGTATCAGGATACTTCTGGAGTGCTTTTTCGGCTGCCGCTTGTTGCGCTCGCTGCTTGCTTTTTCCTACACCAGTGCCTATGGTTTTGCCATCCACAACAGCATTAACTGTAAATTGTTTGTCGTGGTCTGGGCCTTCAGCCGCGATAACTTCATAGGTTGGTGTGTCAAATCCAAGCGACTGCACAATTTCTTGCAAGTGACTCTTGGCATCCTTATAGAGTTTATTAGTCAAAATGTCATCTATTTCGACGAAAAGCTCGGTATGCAAGAAGGTTCTAACGACTTCAATGCCTTGGTCTAAGTACAGAGCTCCAATAATGGCTTCCATGGTGTCTGCAAGCAGGCTGCTATTAGTGCGTCCTCCGGTAGCTTCCTCTCCTTTGCTCATGTAGAGTTTATTTCCTAGGTCTAGTTGCGCGGCAATTTTTGCCAATGTGTTTGTTTTTACTAAAGCACTCCGGTAGGCAGTTAATATGCCCTCAGGTTGTTCAGGAAATTTTTCGTATAAGAACTCGGTTGCGATTAGTTCGAGTACCGCATCGCCAAGAAACTCAAGTCTCTCATTACTCTCATTTGAGAGGGTACCAACTTCATTAAGGGCGCTGCGGTGCGTGAGCGCGGTAGTAAGTAGTGAGGTGTTGGTGAATTGAGGAATCATACCTTAGCCAAGTTCAACTTCTTCACAAGCCACAGCAGCTAATCCTCGCACTGTTGTTACGCTCTCCTCTGCCGCGAGTTCTTTAGCGTTAAGATTAATTTGGAGCTCGTCATTTACTGCTGCAACAATGCGCAAAAAATCGGTTGGGCCAATTTCGAGTTCTTCATCAAGGATTGAATCGGGCGTGATTTCTTCAAAATCAGTGCCGGTTTCATCAGAAATAATGGTTCGAACTTGCTCAAGTATTGTTTCGTAGAGTTCTTGGTTAGTCATGCTGATATTCCTCTTCTTTTTCTGTTGTTTCTTCATTAGTAGCTTCTTCTCCTTCTGGAAGAAGTAATGTGGCTAGCGCGCCATTAATAAACCTTGACGATGATTCGCTACCAAACTCTTTTGCCATCTCAATAGCTTCATTGATTAACACTTTTTTTGGCGTATCTTTATGTTTTGATTCAAACACAATGCTACGTAGGATTGCAAGGTCCACTTGGTTAATTTCAGAAAGAGGTCTCTCTGGTGCTACAACCTGGATTTCAGCGTCTAGTTCTGTGAGTGAGGTTAGAATCTTGTAAATCGTAGAATCTGGCTCTCGCTCTTCCAAGCAAATAGCTGTATTTTGATCATTAAAAGTACAAGCAAATAAATCTTGCATTACTTTAATTCGTTTATCGTGTCGATAATCGGACATACAGTGACCCTATCCACGCATTGAGGCTCACCTTCTAAAGGCGAGGACTGCGCTTAGTGTGTAACGAGAATTCGTTACTGTTTGATACCTACTTTTTTAAGGATATCATTAACTAGAGACTGTTTGTGAAGAGGAACCTTAGCAACGTTCGCATCTTTAGTTACTGTTGGTGTATTGCCTCGGCGTCTTTTACCTCGTTCAACACTTGTTATCTTATTTTTTGGTAGTGCTCCCATGGGGCCTTTCTTATCTTTTCGGTGGTAATTTTTGTGTTAGGTGTGCAGTATAGCACTTACATATACAAGAATCCCAGAGCCTAGAATAGTATCACTAGAGTAGTTAGTTGGCAAGTGGAATACTCTTGGTGGGTGTAGTGGTAAAAAGTGCCGACTCCCAGTGGGGTGGTAGGGTTTCTGAAACTGCCTTTGCGGTGGTAATGAGTTCAAGATTTGCCCAGTCTGCAAACTGCAAGGTTGAAAAGCCATGCTGACTGGTCCCGAAGATATCACCAGACCCTCTATTTTGGAGGTCTAATTCTGCAAGCTCTAGGCCTTTTTGAAGTTTGGTAAATGCTGACAAACGATTTTTGCTGGCAAGCGAATGACTGTTATTGAACAGTATACAGTAGCCTTGTTGGCCAGCACGCCCGACTCTTCCCCGGAGTTGATGTAAGCTTGCAAGACCAAATCTTTCTGCGGCTTCGATAACAATAATGCTGGCTTTTGGTAAATCGAGACCAACTTCAACCATTGGTGTGGTGACCAAGACTTGAATCTCGCCTGCATACAGCTTTTTTATGACTGCGTTTTTCTCCGTTTTTTTCTGTCTACCATGCAGCAGGCCTAGTTTAAGCTCTGGAAATTGAGTTGTATATTCTTCCTGTAGTTTTGCAAATGTCTCCTCTGCCGCAGCAACATTTTCTAGCGCTTCATACTCAGAAGGGTCAATAAAGGGACAAACAACGATTGCTTGTTGATCATTTGTTAGCACTTGCTGGGCTAGCCAAATCAGGGAGTCATGTCTTTTTGCCTCTGGAATTAACCACGTCTTGGTTTGTAGTCTGCCTTTGGGAAGTTCGTCAATAACGCTGACTCCTAGGTGAGAAAATAAGGTCAGGAGTAAGGTTCGAGGTATTGGAGTTGCTGTCATAGTTAACACATGAGGCATATATCCTAAAAACATCGCCTCAGAGCGATGAGAAACGCCAAAGCGGTGTTGCTCGTCGTAGACGATCAATGCTGGCTGAATTTTTTCCAAAGCGTTAATAACTGCATGTGTTCCCACATAGAAACTTGGTTTTGAGAAATCCTTTATTTTTACGGTACCGGTAAACAATTCTACTGGCATTTGGGGAAAAAGTTTTCGAAGTGTTTGGACGTGTTGTGCTGCCAAAATCGCCGTAGGTGCAATCAGTGCACAACTGTGGCGCTTGGTAACGCACGCACTTGCAGCGAGTCCTGCTACTACCGTTTTTCCTGAGCCAACATCCCCAATGAGTAGTCGGTTCATAGGAGTAGTGCTGGTTAGTTCTGAAAGTATCGTTTTAGCAGCCGCTTGTTGTGATTGTGTCAATTCAAACGGAATAGCATTGGGAATGCCTTGGAGAATTGTTTGCCAATTGCCGGTCGGGATCTCAAAAGCTGGCGCAGAGTGCAACTGCTTCCACTCTTCTTTAATTTTGCTTGAAGTAGCAATGAGTGCCAAAAGTTCTTCTAATGCTAGGCGATTTCTTGCGGCAACAATTGCTTCTTCAGAATCTGGAAAGTGAATCTGGGCTAGTGCAGTAGTGAGAAGCAATTGAGAAATAGATTGCTTCTCCCCCTGGACTAAGGTGAAGTTGTCGGTAATTTCCTTGAGAATCCGGCGCAAACTACCTTCTTTAATGGGAATAGTACTACTATAATGCGGCACTAATCGATTGGTGTGGATGGTATTTTCTGAAACTTTTTCAATAACTGGTTGGGTCATTGATTTATACTTTGAGCTTACTTTTCCACTGATAAAGTATTCTCTGCCTTCAGTAATATTGCTGATGACATGTGGATTGTTAAACCACATCAGCTTAACAGAACCAGTCGCATCGATTGCCTTTGCAGATTGGATGCTTTTTCTTCCTTTATAGAATGTTTTTGGAGCAGAAATGATTGCTTTAATGGTGACAATTTCATCAACTGGAGCTTCAGCAATAAATACCTGCAGCGAACGGTCTTCATAGCGGAGTGGAACTGCTAACAGTAAATCTTTGACAGTGAAATAGTCATTTTTGTGTAGCAGTGCAACGAGTTTCTCCCCTATGCCTTTGACGGCGACAAGAGGTGTAGAAAAAGTGTACATGGTATTACAACAAGAATAAGCCACTTGCAAGACTACTGAGCACCAGGACTAAGATAATCATGATCACAAAAACATTGAGTATTTTCTTCTTGACTGCCTTTTTCATGTTCTCCTTACGTTACGCTAGTGATAGTGCAAAATAGGCACGTTTACCAATTCGCAGATGGGTTACTGTTTTTGTTGGTTGCGTGATGGTTATCACGTATTGAGGATCACTAGGACGTTCACTACTGTGATCACTGTAAAAAATTTCGACTGCTCCCTGCATGATTAATCTACGCAAATTGGAGCTGCTTTCTTCTGACATGCACAGTTTAACGCATTCAAGCAGACTGATGAGGTCTTGGTTAATTTGCACTGTCGGCATGTCGACTGGCAGCTCTTTGTTTTGAACCGTTTTTTCGAAATGTTCTTGAGCCGATGTAGCAGCTTTGGTGTCGTGATACATTTCTGTAATACAAAAAGCTAGTTGCTTTTTAAACTGCATGGGGTTTCCCCCCGCTCCTATGGCTGCCTGCATCGTTTCAATTTCATCACTCGATACTGAAGTAAGCACTAAAAAGTACTCGATTACCATTGAGTCAGCAATTGACATCAACTTTCCATACATATCAATAGGATTTTCGGTAAGCGCAATAAAATTATCGTACGACTTACTCATTTTTCGACCGTCAGTGCCATTAATTATTGGTGTGGTGAGCACCCACTTCTCTTTGTTGTGGTACTGTTTTTGCAAAGATCGACCCATCATCATGTTGAAGGTTTGGTCTGTTCCACCAATTTCTAAATCAACGTCCATGACAACTGAATCATAACCTTGTAGCAGTGGGTACATAATTTCATGTCCATGAATAGGTAGATTTTTAGACATTCTTTCCTGAAACATGTCTCGCTCTAACAATTGCTGCACCGTGGTTTTAGCCATTAGTTTAACAATGTCTGAGTAGGTGAGTTTATCTAGCCAGTCGCCGTTGTATTTAATTTCAATTTTAGAAAAATCGAGAACTTTGCTAGCCTGCTCCTTCCATGTTTGAAAATTCTCAATAATTTTTTCATTGGTGAGTTCGGGACGTGTAGAGTCTCTGCCCGTTGGGTCACCAATTTTTACGGTACCGTTGCCGATAAGTAAAATGACCTCGTGTCCTAGTTCTGCAAATTGCTGAAGTTTCCGTAGAACCACGCTGTGACCCAGGGTAAGGAGTGATCCAGTAGGATCTATGCCTAAGTATAATTTTAGACGTCTGCTTTGTAAGGCTTTTTTAAGTTCCTCAGTACTTGGAAGTACTTCTGCAACTCCGCGAGTTAGTACTTCATCAATTGAAAACGTTGTTTGATCTGTCATACCAGTGTATTGTACAGCTTACCGCTGCACCTTTCTTGATGCTTTCATAATGAGTTCAAAGATTTGTTCAACATATTCTTGCGGAAGTTCTTGCAGCTTTGCTCGTTCTCGCATATTTGAAATAACTTGGTGTTCGCGTTCGTAGTCTCTCACCTTTAGCCCAAGCTCCTTTTTGAGCTCCCCAACTTTTTTAGTGATCTCCATACGCTTTCCCAGCAGATCTATGATTTGATTGTTTAGCGTATCGATCTCTACTCGAAAATATTCAATTTGTTTCATGCTTGCCATTTTTACTCCTTTATTTTTCATAAAAAAAGCCCCTATTTATTTGGGGCTGTCGGAAGATGTTGTCGTACTGATTGAGCCCCTAGCTGTTACTAAGATTGTAAGAATAGCTGGAGAATTGAGTGTACGTTCTCATAACAATACTTATTGTAACATGTGCATTTTTTGTTTGCAGCTTAGATCAATGGTAAAATGGCAGAATGAAACCAACTGTGCAAAAGCTTGTGGTGCAATTCAAACAAGCAATTCATACACTCGACGCTCGGCTCACTACTCGATTTGTGTGGTATCCTCAACTTAAAGGCAGACTACAGCAAAAGAGCCAAGTAGTGTTTAATGAAGTTACTATGTTCATGCGTCGCAAACAACGAGCTCGATCAAGAAAAGCTGGAGCAATAAATCCAGATCAAATGAAGCTTCGATACCTCAAGCTGTTTCGCTTTGGCGCCATAGCCTCTGTAGGTGGTGCTCTTGCAATGATTGTGTTGTTTTTTGTCGCAGTGGCATGGTTCTCTCGAGAACTGCCAAAACCAGGAGAAGTTGTTCGTCGTGAAGGATACAGTACTAAGATTTATGATCGCAATGGTGGACTCCTGTATGATCTTTTTGATGAAGAACGCAGAAATCCAGTCAAAACTGAAGATATACCAGAGCATCTCAAACAAGCTGTTGTTGCAATCGAAGATAAAGATTTTTACAAGCACAGTGGGTTCGACTATTTAACTATATTGCGTATTCCATACAATTTTATTTTCAAACAACGCGTAGTTGGTGGTTCAACACTTACCCAACAGTTGGTCAAGAATGCTCTACTCACCAATGAACGAAGTATTTCAAGAAAATTTAAAGAATTTGTGTTGTCTTTGCAGTTAGAGCGCAAATTTTCTAAAGACGAAATTTTAACAATGTATCTTAATGAAGCTCCATATGGCGGCACTGCTTGGGGTGTTGGTACTGCATCAGAAATTTATTTCAACAAAAAAGTAAATGAATTGAATTTAGTAGAATCAGCAATTTTGGCCGGACTTCCTCAACGACCTTCAGCCTACTCTCCCTACATTGGCAAAACAGATGATGATGGCGAACCACTTTGGAAGCTCCGCACCAGAGGTGTCTTGCGCAGAATGCAAGAGGATAACTACATTACCGACTTGGCGTATGAGCAATCTCTCGTAGATTTAGATAAGGTTGTGTTTGAACGCGGCTCGGTAGACATTAAAGCCCCTCATTTTGTTTTCTATGTTCAGGATCAGTTGGAAGAATTACTAGGTGAAGATGTGGTAAATGCCGGTGGATTTAAAGTTACTACTACTCTAGATTGGATCCTGCAGGAAGAAGCGCAAGCTATTGTGAAAGAGGAGATAGATGATGTAGCTCGTTTGAATATTACCAATGGCGCCGCAGTTATGATTGCACCTTCTAATGGTGAAATTATTGCCATGGTTGGAAGTAGAGACTACAACGAATCGAGCATGAGTGGTCAGTTTAACGTTGTTGTAGATGGACTTCGACAGCCAGGATCTGCAATTAAACCAATCACCTATTTAGCTATGTTCCAACGAGGTTTTGCCCCATCAACAATGCTTGCTGACGTACAGACAACTTTCACACAGAATGACCAAATCGATCCATATGAACCAAAAAACTATGACGGTAAGTTTCGGGGTCCGGTTTCAATTCGTAATAGTTTGGGGAGTTCGCTCAATATTCCTGCGGTGAAGTCGCTAGCAACTGTTGGTGTTGGCTCGTTTTTACAGCTCGCATATGACATGGGACTCAATACTTTTGAACCTACAGAAGCAAACATGAAGCGCTTTGGTTTAGCTGTTACGCTTGGTGGTGCAGAAGTGCACATGCTAGATTTAGCTTCGGCATACAGTGCCTTTGCAAATGGTGGCAGCAGGGTTGCGCCAGTTTCAATTTTGAAAGTTGAAGATGCAAATGGTCGTACCGTGTACGCTCATAAACAGGTTTCAGGCAAAAAGGTCATGACGCCTCAAGAGGCATTTTTGATTAATCACATTTTGTCCGACAACGTTGCTCGTTACACTGCCTTTGGTTCTAACTCTCTCTTAAACTTGGGTGCCGGAGTAGCGGTCAAAACAGGTACTACTAATGATCAACGTGATAACTGGGCTATTGGTTGGAGCAGAGATGTGCTCGTTACCGCATGGGTTGGAAATAATGATAATAGTGCAATGAAGCAAGTCGCCTCCGGTGTTTCTGGTGCAACTCCTATATGGAGACGCATCATGCAGGCTGCGCTAGAAAAGGATGGCATAGAGGCACCAGCCTGGGAGCCGCCACAAGGTGTGGAAAAAGTGAAAGTTGATGCAATTTCTGGGTATCCAGAACACGATTCTTTCCCGGCTCTAGAAGATTATTTTATTGCAGGTACTGTTCCAGAACTTCCAGATCCAGTTCATAGCAACTTAAAATTGTGTAAAGGTGAACGAAAATTAGCAACAGACGCTAAAATTGCCGCAAATGATTTTGATCTTTCTGAATTCATTATCTTAAATGAAAAAGATCCCTACAGTGAAGATGGCACTAATAGATGGCAGCTGGGTATTAATTCTTGGATAAGTGGTCAAGAAGATAGTAGATACAAGGTGCCAACTGAGTACTGTGGAGACCAAGGTGAAGTTTTCGTGGATGTGCGTGAACCACAAAATGAAAAGAATTTTGATGGCGAGTCGATTAAAATAGTTATTGAAGCTGAATCGCCAGAAGGAATTGAGAAAGTTGAGTTATATGTTGATGGTCAATTGCGTGAAACTATTACTAATCGCAGGTACGAAGGAAATATTAGTTTGCCAAAAGGTAAGCACGAAATTTACGCTAAAGCATTTGATAAAAAAGGCAAAGAACGTACTAGTAGCAAGAAGAAAATTGGAACGGGTGGTGTTACATGGAACCAAGCAGATCCAAGCCCTACCCCTACTCCTTCTCCTTCACCTACACCAGTACTTTCACCAATTCCAAGCGTGTTACCAAGTCTCACTCCTTCGCCCACACCATAACAGCAAAATCACAAGTAGAAGTTGGCCTGATTGCAACGTGTACACGTAGTGATCTAACACAAGCAGCGGCAGGGAAAGTAACGCGGCATATCCTAAAGTCTGCAGCAAAAAATGGTGCGTTTTTTTTGAGTACAATTTGTAAACAATTGTAACAATTGTCAGTATCCCTACTAGACCTATTTCTGCCAAGAGTAAGATACCTACATGATGTGCAGGTTGGACAAATCGTACCACTTCTTTTGTAGGACTATATTTTTCAACTTGGCTTGTGAACGCACCAACCCCTACTCCTGCAACTGGGTTAGCTACAAACATTTGCCAACCAGCAACAGATAAGTATCCTCTTCGAGTAATCGAAGCATTTGAAGTTTTCCAGAATGGCAGCAGGAGTGGCACCACGAGTAATGCCGTCACATACAGTGCGACAATTAGTTTTCTGGCAGGTTTGTTTTGTAAAAAGAGCCACAACAGGCCAAACATAAAAACGAGCAACGCTGAGAACGATTGAGTGAGGAGTAAACAGCACAAACCTAGGCCAAGTACTGCGCTATTTGGTTTTGTGCTCAGTTGCAGGTAGATCAACAGATACACTGCAAGGACTCCACCGAGTACGTTGGGATGTGCGGTGGTTCCGTATGGCAATACTTTTTCTATTCCGCCATGAGTTGTTTTTGCGAGACCTGCAAAGCTGGAAATGTTTGTTTCTCCTAAAAACCAGTAGCCCGCCAGTGATTTTTGCATTCCAAATTGGTATATACCTACCAAACTTTGAAGCATGATAGTTGCGGCAACTGCAAAGATCGATACTTTTGATGGTATTTTGGTTTTTAGTTGCCAAGCTACAGCAAAAAACAGAGTAAATAGTAGTAATTTAGCTAAGAGCCAAACTGACAAAATGGGTATCTGCAGGGTTAGCTGGAATACGCTAAACAGTACAAAAAAGACTCCACTGATTTGAAATGTTTGATTTTTTAAGAGTCGTTTAAAAGCTGGAATCAGTGTTTTTTTATACACCACCAATCCAACTACAGTAGCTGCGCCGATCAGAATGTCGGAAAGATACAACTTGGGAAGGAGATAGTCTACTCGAAGTCCATGCACTCGACTATTAACTTCAGTTAGCACTAAAAATAAGTTGGTTGGAACCAAAAAAATGACAACGGCTAACAAAATCTCAAAGAATTTTTTCACACCATCAGTATACTGCGCATGCCAAGATTTGCTATACTGTGCCAACTAAGCTGGCATTGTGTGCAGTTTGGACTGCAGATACGACGGCTTTGCGAATGGTTTCAATTTCAGCGGCGGTAAGTGATTTTTCTGCATGCCAATACGTAAGTGAAAAAGTATAGTTCTGATTATATACACTTGCAAGTCGTACTCCAGTAATCTGTGAGTCTGCGCCCCTCAGAGTTGCTAGAACCGGTCCAACGGGGATTTGCTCGGGCAGTGTGAAGGTGAGATCTTCTTTTACTTCTGGAGTCTTTGGAATGCTTTTGTATGAAGGATGAGATTTGGCAACTTGTTGCAAAGCAGCGAGTGAAAGCTCAATTGCTGCTTGTCCACCTCGCAAAAAGTGGATGGTACCCAGGATTGTTGTATCAACCCATACTTCACCAGATTGACTTGCCAGCCTGGTACTTTCTTGCAGCGGCACAATACGCAGCTGCTCTGGGGTAATAAAGAACTGACTAAGCAGTGACTCGAGGGTTCCGCGCACCTCTCGATATGGTTTGGCACTCAAAAGTGTGAGATAGAGTTCCTGTGCAGGTAATTCTCCAGCAATTGGATGGTACGCATGAGCTAACTCAAAAAATTGTAAGCCTGCAGTTCCTGAATTCTGTTCAAGAATTTCGAGCAATGAAGGAATCAGTGATCGGCGAAGGTAGACGCGATCTTCAGTAAGTGGATTTTGCAATTTGAGGTGACTTTCGAGTGTGTGACCAGATTGTTGTGCAATAATATCACTCACCATCGAGTAGGAATAGAGTTCTTGCCACCCAAGGTCAACCAAAAAGTGCTTAATGCGACCTTCAAATACAAAGTCTGTAGTAGATTGTCGAATAATAGGAATTGCCGTATCCATTAGCTTACTCGGCAAATTGTGATAGCCATAAATGCGTGCAATTTCTTCGATAATGTCAGCAGCAATGGCAATATCTGGACGAAACGTTGGTGGTGTGACAACTAGTGTTTCGCCATTTAATTCAACCGCGCACTCAAGAGTTCCAAGAATAGTTTTAATCTGTTGTTTTTCTAATAAAATTCCGAGGTAATCTGATACTCTTTGCAGAGTTACTGTAACGGGTTGTGGTGCCGTGTTACCTGGAAAATCATCATAGAGTTTGCTCGCAATGGTCGCGTGGCACAGTTCTCGGTAGAGTTCTGCCCCACGTTTTATGACAAGTTCTGCTAAGTTGGCATCAACATTTTTTTCACTTAGTTGGGCTGCAACGGTACGAATCGCATGAGTCATACTGGCGTACCTCACCTTTTGCGCATCGAGTGTTTCCGCCCATAGCAGTACATTTTTAGTTGTCTCAGAGATTGATGTGTTTGCTGTTCCCTTAATTGCTGGTAGGTCGATAATAGCACCAACTGGATTTTTAAAGACTACTTCTCCGCCAACTGTTTGGTACTCTGTGCCATCGAGCGTGGTAAATGTTTCACCTGGGCGGGCTTCAGTCACTGTAATTTCACCGCCTAGTTCCATGACTTTGTCATAGTCAAAAGCGTGACAGGGATGGCCAAGCTCATGAGTGATGTAGTTGGTAATATCGATAACACTATCGTGAACATTCTGGTCGGTTTGTGTTAGTCGCGCAGCCATCCAGCTTGGAGTTGGTGTGCGTTGTACATCTTTTAGTACGATACAGACTACTCGTTTACACAGTGCTGCATTTTGGACAATTGTGGGCAATGGCAGCTCAGTGGTCATCGAAACATCGTACTGTGGTAATGGTTTGAGTGATGATGGTAGTCCAGCTTGTGTCAAAATCACTGCTGCCTCTCTGGCAATGCCACGCACGGACATGCTGTCAACGCGGTTGGTTGTGACTTCGATATCGTAGACAGACTCGCCTTCTCTGTCGTAAATTCGTTCGACCGAGGGTCCAGAAAGTGATAGCTGTTTTTGAATTTCATCTGGTGTTGCTGCAGTATCTAGGTGTTCGAGGAGCCATGAGTGTGGAATAAGTATGTTCATAGGTATCTTTCAGAATGCATTAAAATTGTCGTAAGAATCGTAAATCTCCACTATAGAGTAGTCTAATGTCGTCGAGATTGAGGCCTTCTTTGAGAGTGTAGGTTCTTTCAACTCCCCAACCAAACGCAAATCCGGTGTATTCTTCTGGGTCTATTCCTCCAGCTTTGAGAACATTTGGGTGTACCATGCCGGCGCCACCAACTTCATGCCATCCTGACTTGCAGAAACGACACTTGGTTTTTTCAGTCTCAAGATATCCTGTTCCATTGCAGATATGACAGGAAAAGTCGACTTCGAATGAAGGTTCGGTAAATTGAAAATGAAAAGGTCTGATACGAGATTTGGTGCCGGGACCATAAAATTGTTCCGCAAAGTAATCTAATGTTCCCTTGAGATGTTGAATAGTAATGCCTTTGTCGACAACTAGGCCTTCGAACTGATGAAACATTTGTGTGTGTGTCGCGTCTTGTTGCCTTCGATAGCAGCGAGCGATGTTAATCATGCGAATGGGTGGCGTGGCATTGAGTCGCTCCATTTCACGAACTTGGCCATTTGAGGTGTGAGTAGTGAGGACCATTTTGCCTTTATCACTAGATTCTGGAGCATCAATAAAGAATGTTTCCCATTCATCACGGGCTGGATGACTTTTTGGCATATTTAAAGATTCGAATACATACCAATCCCAGTCGACTTCAGGATAGCGGACGCGGGTAAAGCCAATTTGTTCAAAAATATGTGTAATTTCTTCCATGGCTTGTGAGACAGGATGCATGTGACCAACCTCAGGCTGAATTCCGGGAATAGTAAGATCTACCCAGGTTTGTGTTTGCGCAAGCTGGTTTGATTTTTCAGCTACAAGAGTCTCAAGTTGCTGTTTAGTGGTGTTGAGAACAGCGCCAGCTTCTTTTCTGTCTTGAACTTCTAAATCAGTAATTTGTTTAGATAGTACCGTAAAGCTGCCTTTTTTTCCTAGAAATGAAACACTGCATTTCTCTACATCTGCACTTGAAAGACATGTGCTGAGTATAGATGTTAATGTACTGACGAGTATTTGGAGCTGTTGGGTGTATTCCTGAAGTGTCATGGTAAGTCCTTATTCTACCTCTTTTTTATTTCCTATGTTAGTTGTGCGCCTGATATTAAAAAACCCCGCATGGTGCGGGGTCTTTCGTTTTCATTTGTTAGATGTTCGTTTAGTTTCCACGCACTTTTGATACGATGGTTTTAAACGAAGCAAAGTCTGCAATTGCAATTTCAGATAACATCTTGCGGTTAAGCTGAACGTTAGCTTTCTTCATTGCATTGAGGAATCTTGAATAGTTGAGTGTTGCATCAACTTCTTTAAGAGCAGCACTGATACGGACAATCCATAACTGGCGCATGTCTCTCTTACGAAGTTTGCGACCAATATAGGCATACTCACCTGCGTGCAATAATGCTTCTTTTGCGCGCTTGTATAGTCTGCTATTAGCACCTCTAAAGCCTTTGGTAAGTCCCAAAACTTTTTTGTGCCTTCTTTTTCTAGTGAAACCTGATTTTACTCTGGACATTGTATCTTTCTACTTTTTGGTGTTAAGCCATTCCAAGCATACGCTTGATCTTGCGGGCCCACTTGCCAGTTACTTCAATTGGAATACCATAAGCTCTAATAGTTTTTTTACTTTTAATTCTTCGACGGTGTCGCATGTTTTGTGAACGTCTAAGAACTTTACCGGTAGCGGTAATTTTAAAACGTTTTTCAACACCAGATCTAGTTTTTTGTTTTATCTTTTTCATGAGCGCCTCTCTTTATTTTTTCACCGGCATTAACTGAGCCATAAGTTTTTTGCCCAGTAACTTTGGTGCCACTTCGACTGTGGATCTATCAGCTGTTCTGCTAATTACCTTTTCGAAGATGTCATATCCAAACTCTTTTTTTGTAATTGCTCTACCTTTAAACTGCAAGGAAAGCCTGACCTTATCTCCTTTTTCAAGGAATTTAAATACTTTGTTTAAACGAGCCTCGAAGTCACCATCGCCCATAAAGGGAGAAAAACGAACTTCTTTAATATCCTGTATCTTAGCGTTTTTGCGATTTTGTGCTTCACGCTGTTGTAGCTGATATTTGTATTTTGCGAGTTCAATAATCTTAACAATCGGTGGTGCAGCATTACCACTCACCATTACTAAGTCTTTATCCTCAGCTCGGGCAAGACGAAGTGCTTCTTCTCTACTCATTATCCCAAGCATCTCTTTGTGTTCGGATAAGACTCTGACTTCTGAAGCGAAAATGCGCTCGTTAGCAACAATACGTTGCTTAGTTTGTTGATTCGAGTTGTATTTATTCACGAGTCTTAGTACTTATCTTTCCACAAATAGATTTGTATTCTACAACAGCAGTTGAAAAAACAAAAGGGTGAACTCGAGAGGACTCGAACCTCTGACCTCTTCGATGTCAACGAAGCGCTCTAACCAACTGAGCTACGAGTTCAAGATTGTCTCAACTAGGCAGGAGGATTATATCAGAACTTAGCCGCCAGAGTAAGTGCTTGATCGCTCATGGTGCATCATGTCAAACACTGTCTTGGTTTGTTCATGTGCTTGGCCCACGATTTGTAATCCAGCACCGCTGCGCTTTTGTTTTTTGCTTTGTTTAGTATGAAATTGTGTTGCCCAGGTGCGAGCACTATGAATTTTTTGTCTGAGCAACATGATGAAGTGACGAAGTTCTCTGAAAAAAGTAAGGTAATATTTACCAGTTTGACCTGGATGTGCAACTTCAGATTGCAGAGTAACTTCAATTTCTTTATGGAATGCTCCTACTTCTTTTGAAAGTAATTTTAGTTCCGCTCTTAGCTGATCGATTTCTCTTTTAACCTGTTTTTCTCTCGCATCATACACTGCGTGCATATCAACCGGATTAACTTGATCATGCAATTTTTTGCGTAGCATCTCTTTTTTTTGCTGTTTTTCAAGTAACGCTCGCTGCTGTTCTTGCCACTCGGTATTTGTTGTTGTGTCTTGGGGTAATTGACCGCCTGTGCGCGCCAAGGCTTCACTAAATGGATTTAGAGGGGTTTCGGCAAGTTGTTGTGAACCGCTATACGTTTTTTCAGTTTCAGCCAATGCACGAGCGAACGGATTAACGCTGCCGCTTGTACTTGTAGAACCCTGTGGTGTTTTTTTATGTCCTGCTTGCATTTCTTATGTTGCATCTTTCTCAAGATGAGAAATTTTCTAATTATAGGACCTATATGTCGAAAAGTCAACAAGATTTTCTCAAGTGATCAGAGTTTGCAAAAAATGCAGTTATAGGCTCAGAAGATAGTCGGCCACTTTTTGCCTGAGCAATGTTTCGGTAAGCATTGATTGATAGCGAGGATCTGCCATTTGTTGTGATTTGAGCTTTTCATCAGTTGTTTTTTCAATCACAGCTTCGATTTCTTTGTTAGTAACTGTTAGTTTTTGTTCTTCGGCTACTGCGCTTATGATGAATGTTGCTTGTAATCGAGCTAAAGCGCCAGCTGCTAACTCAGTTGAAAGTTGGTCAAAAGTCATCTTTCTACCTTCAAGAAACTTTTCAAAGGTAATATTGAGCTGTTGCAGTCTGCGGGCGATGTTATCTAGGTCGTATCGGGTTTCTTCTTTCACTAACAACTCTGCTATTTGAGGTTTGACAGTGGTAATTAACTCTTGATAGATGGTTTGCAATACATGCTCTCGCTTTTGTGGTTCGGTAATTTCATGAGGATGATCGTGCTTTTCACCATTCTTTATTGCTTCTTCGACATGTTTTTTCATTTCAACTTGTTGTTTTTCAAGTTCTGCTGCAGCTTTTTTCTTTGCATCTTTTACAGTTTTCGTGTAGTTGCCAAGCTTTATTTCTGGCTTTTCGGCAATATGCACTTCAAGTTTCCAATCTTCTTCTTTGTTCAAAGATACTGGTTTAAATTCTGGGTAAGTTAGAGGATGTTTTTTTTCGGATTCAATGAGTCTTTGATACAAATCTGGAACTACTTGTTGGAGTGCTTCTTCAATAATCTTTTCTGATCCTAGTAGCTCTTCTGCAACCTGCGTAGGCACTTTGCCTTTTCTAAATCCAGCGGTTTTAACACCAACACTCAGCTTTGCCAAACTTTTCTTGTAAGCTTTGGTAGCTTGCTCTTTTGGGATGATGAGAGTCAAAATGGTGTTAGGAATAATGAGGGGTTGATCTTGTTTCTTTTCTGTCATAGGGGTGCATTATACCTCAGACTCTTTGATCTACAAAAGCTTAAGTGAAAATGCTATACTCACACCTTGTTACAACTACAAAATAAGGAACGTTACATGCCTCAAAAAGTACTATTACACCACATTGATGATTACGCTCCAGGAGGACTTGAGTTTGCAGAAATTGACACACGTTTATATAGCAAATTAGCACAACCACATGAGGTGCTCATCCATGATGTTTCGGTTCCCTCTCTAGATACGGTTGCTTTGGGGTTCGTCACCTCACAGCTTGCATATGCGGATTTTGATGGCAGAATGGTGATTTATGGCAATTGTGCCCCAAGAAGAAGTTCTGAGCGCGCGCAACTTAATAATATTGATCATGGGATTAAGTACGCTAAGTTAAAAAATGGTGTTGAGATTATTAATGTGTGGTCCGAGCATGCTTTTGGCTTTGTAAAGCAGGATATTGTGGAATTTAGAGATTTAAACTGTCCAAACTCTGGTTCTCAATTTCGATCGCGTGATTTTTTCCCCATTGTGGTAGCTCAAATTGTAAATGGGGATTACTCGGCTTTTGGTAAGGAATTACATGTGGATGATATTCCAGAGATTCCAAATAATATCGTTGCTTGGACTGATGGCTTTGGAAATATCAAAACTACAATGCGAATGTCAGATCTTAAGGAAATGGGTCTTAACCCAGGAGACAAAGTACAGGTAATCATGAATGGCGTTTCGATGATTGGAGTGATGTCTATAGGTGGCTTTCAGGTCGATCGAGGGGTGTTGGCAGTTAATGCTGGCTCTTCTGGTTATGCTAATCCCTTTATTGAATTGTTCTTACGTGTGCATAAAATTTCTGAGAGAACTGCTGCTGTGCGATTTGACTACCCAGTTGGTGGCACCGAGTTTGTGATTAAGCAGTTGTAAGATTGAGGCAAAATTGGATATCACCTTGCTTGAACAATAATTGGCTGTAAATTTATTGCTATAGGATATTATAGCTTACTGTTTTACTACCTCTCATTGGGAGAGGTTTAGGATTTTGGGATTTACGTTGATAATCCTAGGCTTTTTTCGTTTGTGAGGCACGAACGGGATTCGAACCCGTGAACGAAGGTTTTGCAGACCTTGCCATTAGACCGCTCTGGTATCGTGCCATGTACGGTGCAATTATACAGTACCTTGGTAGTGTTTCATCAACAATTTGTAATTAGTTTTGTCTGGTATACTATACACTCCATGAAAAAGAAGAAAACCTATTATATCCATACTTTTGGTTGTCAGTCTAACAAATCTGATTCGGAGCGTATTGCTGGCGATTATGCAGCACGAGGATATGAAGAAGCTAAGAATTGGAAAAATTGTGACGAGCTAGTCATTAATACATGTGCAGTAAGACAACGTGCCGAAGATAGAGCGCGTGGATTTTTACACGCGGTGGTGGTGTACTTTCACGAGAATAGTCTGCCCAGACCAAAGCTTATCCTCACTGGATGTATGGTTCATCATGGCAATGAACAACTCTACAAAATGATGCCGATGATTGATGAGATTCTCCCGATTAATGAGGTGGGGTTTAATCAGTCGACAGTTCGAAAAGATCAAAACCATGCTTGGATTCCTATTTCTGTAGGTTGTAACTCATTTTGTACCTACTGTATTGTCCCCTATTCTCGAGGTCGCGAAAAATCTCGAGCATTTGATGACATCATGACTGAAGTGACTGATTTAGTTTCAAAAGGATACACAGAAATTACGCTCCTCGGCATGAATGTGAATTCTTGGGGACTTGAAAAGCTGGGAATTGGATTTAGAAAACTCTTGATGGAAAAGAAAGAGTTTACTAGAGAAGATTTGCCAGATAACCAGTCGCAGTATTTAACACCAACGGGCATCCCACCGTTTGTAAAACTATTGCAAGCAGTGACTGACTTTCCTGAAATTAAAAAAGTACGTTTTATGAGTAGTAATCCATGGGATTTCCATGACGAACTTATTGCAGAAATTGGCGTCAATAAAAAAATTGATCGCTATATTCATTTACCCATCCAATCTGGAAGTGATGCAGTTTTGTATCGAATGAACCGTGGGTACACGATTAAGCGATATCAAGAGGTTGTTGAAAAACTACGTGCTGCTGACCCCAAAATTGTGATCGGTACCGACATAGTAGTGGGATTTGCGGGTGAAACAGAGGCTGAGTTTAATGAAACCGTCGAGTTTGCCCAAAAAATTGATTGGAAAGTTGGGTTTGTCGCCATTTACTCTCCTCGCCCTGGCACGGCGAGTTGGAGAATCTACCCTGATGACATTCCGCATGCAGAAAAAAAACGTCGTTGGGAAGTGTTGGATCAAATCATTAATAAGGACAATTTGTCTGTTCGTCCATATGTTGTGTAATGCATAAAATCCCCTGTATTTCTATAGTTGGTATGACGGCATCGGGAAAAACTGCAGTGGCATTAATGTTGGCGGAAGAAATCGCAAGGCTTGGTCGTGGTGTAACACTAATTTCAGCAGATTCACGCCAAGTATATAAAGATATTCCCATTCTATCTGGTGCAGATGTACCCGCTGATTTTTTTAAAACGAACGACTCAGTTTTTGAGCACCCCTTTTTTCAGAATCAAACAGGGACCATCCAACTACATGGATGTAGCATGCTGGCAAGTTCGGTAGAATGGTCTTTGGGACTTTTTAGGCAGTTTGCGTTAGATGTCATGATGCAGGCTATTGCAGATGGTCGCGTGGTACTTATTGTTGGTGGTACCGGTTTGTATCAGACTAAATTGTTTACAACTGATACTCAGGTTAATGTCAAACCCGACCCAGCATGGAGAAAAGAAGCAAGCATCATGACTCTTTTAGAACTCCAAAAGCAATTGGAAGCTATTGATCCAAACAGACTGACAGCAATGAATAATTCAGATAGTAATAATCCCCGTAGATTGCAGCGTGCAATTGAAATTGCTAGAGCGCCAAAATTGCTGGTGACTAACAAATACCAAGATCTGTTGCAACATGTCCAACAACAAATTATTGGTTTGCAAGGATCTGCTAAGAGTAACGAAATAATTAAAGATCGCGTAATTGCGAGAATTAATGCTGGCGCAATTTTTGAAGTAGAAAAATGTCTACAGCTAGAAAATGTTGCCTCTCATCTACAAACCACCTTGGGTTTCTTAGAAATTTCTCAATACCTTGAGGGAAAATACACTAAAGCAGAGCTTATCGATATGTGGGCGTTGCATGAGTGCCAATATGCAAAAAGACAGATGACTTGGTGGAAGGCGCAGCCGTCAGTTGCATGGTATGATGTTTAGTATATGTTTTCGTACTTCAAAAACCGCCACTCTGTTACCATAGATCCGCTCTCGTTTTTATTTTTATCGATGATGGTGCTCGTTGCCTATTTTTTGTTTCTGATCACCGACATTTTAATACTACTTTTTATGTCGTTTATCCTAATGGTTGCAATCAATCCCATTGTTTCATTTTTCCAACGAAAAGTTGGAATGCCGAGAATCATTGCTATTGTATCGGCTTACCTTACTTTGGTTAGTTGTGTTGTCTTGTTCATTGGTTTGGTTGTTCCACCTTTAACGCAACAGTTTATTGGTTTTGTGCAAAAACTATCATTACCAGGCCTCAATGGCTACTTCAAAGACATTAACTTTACATTACAAGAAGTGAGCGCTTTAGTTGGCAGAGTGGGAGAATCAGCCTCAATGGTTGCTGCTGCTATTACTTCTGCATTCAGTAGTGTTTTTACGTTTGTAACATTATTTGTTTTATCATTTTATTTTATGCTCGAGCGGGAAAAATTACACACTAAAGTTGGTTGGTTTACAAAAGATAAAAATGTTTTTTTGTTGTTTGAAAAATTTCTTGCAGATGCTGAAGTGCAACTGGGTGGTTGGGTAAGGGCTCAAATTTTATTAATGCTTGTAATCGGAGTCGTCACCTTCATTGGACTGTCTTTGTTGCAAATACCTTATGCACTCGCACTTGCACTTGTTGCAGGTTTGCTTGAAGTTTTACCCAATCTTGGTCCACTCATTGCCGCTGTACCCGCAATAATTATTGCATATGTCACCTTTGGTCCAATCAGTGCGGGAATAGTGTTGCTTTTTTATATTATAGTTCAACAGCTCGAAAATAATATTCTTGTGCCTAAAATCATTGCTGCAAGCGCAAATGTGAGTCCGCTCATATCTATAGTTGTTATTCTCATTGGTCTTAAGTTGGGCGGAGTGATTGGTGCACTTTTGGCTGTTCCAATTTATATTATTTTTAGACTTACTTACTCGACTTTTGTAATGCACAACATTACTAATACACCGGAGCAGGATAGATAGAGCTTCGCTTGCTTGTCTGCTGTATACTATTAAAGCTGCAAAGATCGGATAGTGGCCGTAAACCTTTTGGTTTATGGAGGAAAGTCCGGACAGCTGAATAGAGGGTGCCACATGGAGTTCAAGTAATTGAAGTAAGTGTGGGACTTGGCTAGCAATAGCTAAGGACAGTTAGAGCAACAGTGACGAATCGGGTAGCGCCGAGTGAAACGACCAAGCGGTGTGCCAAGGCTTGCAAGGGTCTTGGAGCGGCAATCCTCCCTGCTGCAACTGGCGAGCTTCACCATTGGACCTATTCCCGAGCTCTGCAAGGAGCTGGTGATAATGCCCCAGGCATAGATAGATCACTATCAAATACAGAATCCGGCTTATGATCTTTGCAGCGCTGTGGCTTAGTCAAGAAATGCTTGCCTGGTGTTTCTCAAGTGAAAACATGATAGTATAGTTGTGATGGTAGTTCGTAATAAAAAAGGTGAACATGAACACTTCTCTCATGAATTCTAGCGCGCTTCTAGTTGAAGAAACAACCAAAACGATTGCTGACTTTTTGCCAGCCATTTTGGGAGCGTTATTTTTATTGGTAGTTGGTGGCATTATTGCCAAAGCAGCTCGTGGGTTGGTAATTAAGCTCTTTGAGTCTCTCAACCTGAGCAAAGCAGTTAAAAAAACCCCGATTGAACATTTTTTAGAGAACGCAGAACTTGGTTCCAAGATTGAAGTGATTATTGGTAACGTAGCTTATTGGCTGATTATGTTGGTAGTGGTTCAGTCTGCAGTGTCTGTTTTGGGATTACATTCTCTGGTTCAACTGTTAGATAGAGTGCTAGGGTACTTGCCAAGAATTCTTGCAGCTATTTTTGTTTTATTCTTTGGTGTGTTATTGGCAGGTTTGGTAGAGGCACTTATAAAAGGTGCGCTCAAAACCATTGATGCCAGCAGCTCTCGCCTGTTTGGTAAAGTTGCAAGTTACTTAGTAGTCACCATTTCAGTTATGGCAGCTATCTCAGAATTAGGTATAGCTAATGAATTTATACTTATTTTATTTGTCGGCTTAGTTACCGCAATGTCATTAGGATTTGGATTAGCACTTGGTTTGGGTGGTAAAGATTTAATTCAAAAATTGCTTGATAAGTGGTATAAAAATTTACAAAAACAGGTTACTGAATAACCGATCTTCGCTACTCTTTCCCAAAGTGAGCTACAACAATGCATTTGTATTCTGGGTCCTCGATGCTGTCGCAGTCGATTGCAATTCCCACATCTGTGTACAGAGGATGTAGCATTTCTTTGTTGTGCGTTTCACTCTCTTTCCATGCAGTAAAAATATCCCACTCCGAGCCGATATTAAAGGCAAGGTTTTCACCTGCAATTGAGTAGTGGTAGCCAGCTAATTGTATAAACTCCCAAGTTGTTTGCTTATTTTCATCCTCGTGCTGATAATACCCTTTTGAGATCATATCGTTTAGTTTTAGTTGTGCGGAGGCAATCAGCTTTGGATGCAAGCGCACTTTGGGAATGTGATGTTCATCACGATGCGCATTAATGAGCAAAAATAGTTTTTCTATTGCGAGCAGTTGTTCATTTGTTGTTGCAGTAGCCCTTCCAAGAACTTCTGTTGTACTTGGTTGTGTTGTGACAGTTGCGGATGGTGATGCTAGTGGTGAAGGCATGCTCGTTTGAATTTTGGAAGTTAGATCGGTTGTTTTTGAAATAGACGCGGTCAAAAAGCCAAGAAACAGAATGATTGAGACTATTCCGAATGGGAGAAAGAAGAACAATGCACTGCGGACACGAAGTGAAAGCGCCATACTACTATTTTCTATTGTTAGAGCGATTGTATGCGATACTGTAGTGCTTCTGCAATGTGATCGGCAGAAATATGATCAGAATCATCAAGATCTGCAATTGTTTGGGCAGTGGCAATCGTTTTGTAGTAACTTCTAGCAGATAGCAACAGTTTTGTTGTGGCTTTTCCAAGTAGTATACGCGCCGAGGCTGTAAGTGAGCAAAATTGGTCAACTGTTTGGGAAGTAAGTGCAGCATTGCACGTGAGTTGTGTGTTTTGGTATCTTTTTTGTTGTTTTTGGTAGGCTAGTGACACTGCTCCAGCAGCTTGCTGGGTGGACATGCCGCTGTGTGCTTCTGGATGCTTGATGAGCGTGCTGCTTGGCAAGTCAAAAACTTTGACGCTTAAGTCCACTCTATCTAGCAATGGACCACTTATTTTTTTTCGGTATCGTTGCTTAACTGCCGGACTACAGGTGCATGGCTTTGTGAGGGAGTACGCTTGACCACAGGCACACGGATTGAGTGCCAGTATGACCGAGCAATGTGCTGGATAGGTAACACTACCTTGGGCGTTCGTAATCGTAATTAAGCCACTTTCCAGTGGTTGGCGGAGGGTTTCTAATACTGATGCTTTAAATTCGGTACATTCATCGAGAAACAGTACTCCACAATGCGCAAGTGAAATTTCACCAGGTTGCAAGAGTATACCACCGCCAACTAGACCTCGATTAGTAATGGTGTGATGCGGTGAGCGAAATGGTCTTTGAGTAATTAGCGAACCAGAAAGTTTGCCTGCAACAGAGTAAATCGTAGAAACGTCCCTACTCTCTTGCAACGTGAGTGGTGGGAGAAAGCCCTGCACTGCTTGTGCAAGTAAGGTTTTGCCCGATCCTGGTGAGCCAGAAAGCATGAGATTATGTCTTCCTGCAGCTGCAATGAGTGCGGCTCGTTTGGCAACTGACTGTCCTTGAATATGTTCTAGCATCACCCCGTAAGCTAGTGATTGCGAAAGTGATGGAGCTGGTTTCCATACTGGTGGCAGTTGTGACTGACGATAATAAGAAAAAAGAGTTTGAATGTTTGCTACTGGGTATGCGCAAACCGCTAAACCATCTGGAATTTCCGTTCTGTTTTCATATGGTATAACTAGTGAAGTAAAACCTAATTGGGCTGCAGAAAGTGCCAGCGGCAGTACGCCTTTACAAGCTTTTAATTGACCGTCGAGCGACAGTTCACCCAAGAAAAGTGTTGTGGCACCATTTGGTATGTGCATCCCCTGTAGTTGTGCCAGACTTACGGCAATCGCTAATTCAAGGTTGCTACCTTTCTTGTGCAAATCTGCGGGCGCTAAGTTAACGACGGTTCGTTTGGTCTTAAGCCGAATACCACTATGAGTAAGCGAAGAGGTAATTCTTTCCCTTGATTCTTCGACCGACTTTGAAGCAAGTCCAATAAATACGAGAGTGGGTATTCCGGATGTAGTTTCAGTTTCAATCTGAATTTTGATGGGAGTAAGTCCTACCATAGTGGCGCTGAATGTACGAGAAACCATTCGATAACTATAGCGTTAGTTTCTTACACCAACTGTGATACTAGAATAGTTTTTGAACTGGGCTAGCCTACTTTGCTAACTTGCTCAACCAGGCGGTTGCAGTAACCCCATTCGTTGTCGTACCAGCTAATCACCTTGAGGAGATTGCCTCCCACCACATTGGTGAGTGATAAGTCGACAATTGAGGATTCAGCTCTGCCCACGATGTCGGAGGAAACGACTGGATCATGAGTAACTGCGAGAATGCCTTGCCACTCACTTTTTTGGCTTTCTGCTTCGAGCATGGTATTTACTTCTTCAATAGTGATATCTCGGGAAGTGACCATAACAATGTCAGAAAGTGAGCCAACAGGTGTTGGTACGCGAATAGCAAGTCCATCGAATTTATTCTTTAGTTCAGGAATAATTTCGGTTGTAGCAATCGCTGCTCCAGTGCTGGTAGGGATAATATTTTCAGCTGCACTGCGAGCTCTGCGCATATCTTTGTGTGAATTATCTTGCACATTTTGGTCGTCAGTATATGAGTGAATGGTGCTGAGTAAGGCTTTTTCAATTCCAAAGTGTTGTTGTACCAACTTTACGACTGGAGCCACGCAGTTTGTTGTACAGGAAGCATTAGAGAAGATGTGAATGTTGGTATCAAAGGTATTCACTCCAAGGACGCTGGTACTTACATGACCACCAGTGGCTGGTGCACTAATAATGACATTTTTGGCACCGCCTACAAAATGTTGTGCTGCTTTTTCTTCAGTAGTAAAGACTCCAGTACTATCAATCACCGTGTTAACGCCAAATTTTCCCCAAGGAATGAGGGTTGGATTTTTTTGGGCAGTCACCACAATGGTTTTGTCTCCAACTTTAAGATTTCCTAAAATTGGATTGGCATCGGTAACATCTTTTTTTGATTGAATTCTCTCAACGGTAATGGACTCCGAAAAAACCCCATAGTTTGAGTCATACTTCAGCAAATGAGCCCACTGCTCAATTTCCATTGAGCCAGAAGTGTTGATTAGTTTTAAATCTGTTTGCTCTTGTAAGTTTTCCCACCAGACGCGGAAACTCGTTCTACCAATTCTGCCGAAGCCATTAATGCCAAACGTATTCATATGATCCTTTCAAATACAAACAAGTGCATGTAACGAGACGCACTCTCAGTATAGACTAGAATCATTTCGGGTAAAAGTAACGGTGTAAAGAGCGCCGTGAACGTTATGATAGTTGAGTCGTGACTTCGTTTGAAACGTAGGTGCCGATATCTTCGCCATCGACTGCTCGAATGAGATTCTCACCCTTGAAGAGCTCAAAGACCATTAGCGGCATGTCGTTTTCCTTTGACATAGCAAGGGCTGCAGTGTCCATAACTTGGACATCATCCATTTCAATCGCATCTTTAAAGCTAATGGTGCGGTAGCGTTTTGCATCAGGGAATTGTTCTGGATCTTTGTCAAATATGCCATCAACTTTGGTGGCTTTCATAAGCACGTCACATTGTAACTCGAGGGCATGAAGTGAGGCGCCTGTGTCGGTGGTTACATATGGTACGCCGGTACCCGCTCCTAAAATTACCACTCTTCCCTTTTCCATATGGCGTATGGCTTTGCGGCGAACAAAACTTTCCGCGACAGCTGGCATTTGTAAGGCAGATTGAAGGCGGGTTGGAACACCAACTTTCTCAAGAGCATCTTGCAATGCTAACCCGTTCATGACAGTTGCCATCATTCCGATGTAGTCTGCGGTTGCTCGATCAATACCATTTTTAGACCCTGCAACCCCTCGAAAAATATTGCCGCCGCCGATGACGACTGCAATTTCCACATGCTTTGTATATACCTGTTTGATTTTTTCAGCAACTTCTAATGCTGCTTTAGGATCAATGCCATATGGTCTGTCTCCCATTATCGATTCTCCGCCTACCTTGAGTAGAATTCTTTTAAATCGTGGTGCAGCCATATCGGTTCCTTTCGAGCTAAAGCCAACGCATTTGCTGGCTACGTATTATAAATGCAATTTTGCCTTTAGTCTAAGCCACTTCCAGCGTAGATCATCGGTCACTTTAAAAATGCCATACATGCTTGGGTTTGTGACAAGGTCATATGTTCCTAGGAATTCAACCAAATCACCACCATATCCTTTTTTGAAGCGATGAAAACCAAACCATGGATCACTTTGGTTTGGCTCTGGTCCGAGCGATCCCCACATGTCGAAAACATGGCAGCCTTGAGCCTTTCCAAATCGAATCATTTCCCACATCAATAAGTTGCTGGCCATGACGTCTCTATGCTCACGACGACTCGCACCATATGGGTAGTACAAAACACCGTTATGAATAAAAAGAATCCAGGAAACCAGCACCTTTCCTTCATAAACGGCCGTAAAGATTCTCATTATCCCAGATGGAGCTAGATGATCAAACATCTTAGTGAAGTACTCAGTGTTGTGTGCATAGAAGCCCTGGCGTTTAGTTGTTTCTGCCAAGATATCTACATATTGTTGCATGCCTTCTTTTGTAGTATTCTCAAAAATTTGCACGCCTTTTTTGTGTGCGAGATTGACGTTGTATCGAGTTTTGCTTTCGAGTCTCTCAAATAATTCTTCTTCTGAATGATCAAGATTGAGTTGAAAGGTGTATTTGGTAAAGAGTGGCCTGCCAGCAACTGCGCCGTGTTTTTCTAGGAAATCAACGATATGACTATGGGCAGAAGGAGTACCAACTTTTTGAGCAATGTTGGGTTCAAGTTTAACAAACAATGCGTTTCTATTACTGGCCAGCTCTTTGAGTGCGGCAATTTGTTCATCGTCAGGCATATCGCCCTTGGGAAAGTAGCCAACATTTTGACCAAACACTGGTATTGGATGGAAGGTCACCTGCAATCCGCGCTGCAGTATGCCATTTTCAAAAAAACCAAGCCGATCGACAGTCACACCGGTTGTTTTACGAAACTCGCCCCATTCCCAGGTTTGCAAGGGATGACGGACGACAGTATTAAATGCTTCTTTTTCTTCTGGGCGAACTTCTCGTATCAACATGGTGGCATCATTATAGGCAAAACAAGTAACTTTAGCTATCTATGAAACTATCAATATCAAATTCGCCTGAAAGTACACCTTCAGCCATGTCTTCATCAACTGGAATATAACGGCGTTTGTCGCTATATGCAGGCGTTTTATTTTGTTGATAGCGAGGTTGATAATGACTTGATCCACCTCCTAAAAGTTCGAGTAGTTGTGGTGAGATATCACCAACAAAGCGACTACGAATGGCACCAGTTGTGGTGCCAAACTGGAATCGTGTCCGTGCGTGTGTGAGATAGAGTTTTGATTTGGCTCGAGTTATTCCCACATAACAAAGTCGGCGTTCTTCTTCCATTTGATCGGGATCAAACAACGAGCGATTATGAGGTAATAATCCATCTTCCATTCCCACCATACACACCACACTAAACTCTAAGCCCTTAGCTGCGTGGAAGCTCATCAGATTGACGGCATTGGTTTGTTCTTGCTGCCCATCCATGAGGTAATCATTTTGAATCAGGGCAACATTTTCCAAAAACTGATGCGGTGTTTGAAATTGAGCCGCAACGTTTAGCAACTCTTGGACGTTACTGGTTCGTTGTAAGTTTTCTTCAGAATCAGTAGAAAATTTTTCTAGGTACTCAGTGACATCAAGAATTGTTTTGAGTACTTCTTTTGGTTCTCGAGTGATGAGTTCTTCGAGGTTTTGTTTGAGTGCCCACTCAGAAAGTGTTGCTAATCTGCGTTTGCCTAGCTTCTCAATGCGATTAAAACTCACCAGATCTTTTCGATTGAGTACAAAGCGCAGGTATGCAATCACATCTTTGACTTCTTTGCGTTCATAAAATTTAGTGCCACCTACTAGTTTGTAAGGAATGCCTGCGGCGATAAAGGCTTCTTCGAACTCACGAGATTGCGCGTTGGTACGGTATAAAATGGCCATGTCACCATACTCTGTTTCTGCATGGTGCTTTTGTAAAAATCGCACCACTTGTGTTGCCTCTGCTCTGCTCGATTCAGCTTCTAAACAAGTTATGAGTTGCCCAGCATCTTGTGTGGTCCAGAGTTTGAGAATTGGATGCGAGGTATTGTGGGAGATGATGTCGGTTGCGGCATCAAGAATATTTTGGTTGGAACGGTAGTTTTGTTCAAGTTTATATTCAGTAATGTTGGGAAAGTCCTTTTTGAGCTGCAGCATGTTGCGGTAGTTAGCACCTCTCCAGGCGTAAATACTTTGGCTGAAGTCTCCGACCACAAAAATGTTATTTTGCGGTGCAGCAAAAATGCGCGACAGTTGGTACTGCACGGTATTAGTGTCTTGGTACTCATCGATGAGGACATGTTCAAACATTTTTTGATACTTTTCTCGGATAGTGGCGTTGTTGGTGAGCAACCTGAGAACTTTGAGCATCAAATCGTCGAAATCGACTGCCTGCGCCTTAATGAGTTCTGTTTCGTAGAGGGTATAAAACTTTCCGGTGAAGGTTTGAAAGGCGCCATTGGCAACTTCAGAATATTCTTTAGGAGTAACGCACTCATTTTTAGCATGTGAAATGGCTGCTTTTACCGCTTTGCCATTAAACTCGGTGTTATCGAATCCATGTCGTTTATACAAGTCTTTGACCAGTTGATCTTGATCTGAACTGTCGTAAATCACAAAGTTAGGGTCTAAACCAACCAGATGTCCATCAATACGTAACATTTTGGCACACAGACTGTGGAAGGTGCCGGAAAATGGTAAAACACTGCCAGTTTTAGCTTGAATGCGTTCTTTGAGTTCTCCTGCAGCTTTATTGGTGAAGGTAACGACTAAAATGTTGTGTGGTTGTACGTTATGCTCGGTAACCAGCGAAGCAACTCGAGTTGTGAGCACGGTGGTTTTGCCAGAGCCTGCGCCTGCTAAAACCATTGCTGGTCCTCCAGGATGTTGGACTGCACGTTGTTGTTCTGGGTTGAGGTTTTCTAGTAACGAATGAGTATTCACGAAACTAATACTAACATGGTTGATGGAAGTTGGTTAAGTAAAAAAGGCAAAAAAAGAAGCCGGATTCTTGGAATCCGGCTTCGTACAAAAAGAGTTCTAAAATTAGGGAACGGGGGTGGG
>CAZKVV010000002.1:0-155346 GCA_964556485.1 uncultured Pseudomonadales bacterium
AGTAGCAACAAGGGTTACTAATTGTGTCTAAGGTTCAATCTTTAATTTCTGGTGACCCCACGCGGAATCGAACCGCGCTTACCAGGATGAAAACCTGGTGTCCTAACCGATAGACGATGGGGCCATATGGTAGTTAGCTAACTCCTAGTGCCATGATATATTTTTAAAGTGTTCTATAGTTGTACCAACAATGCTTATAATATCAAATCGAACGTCTAAGCTATAGTGGTATTCTCGTTGTATGACTGCAGCGACTTTAGCCATGTGGCGCATTTTTTGTGGCGTTACTGCCAAAGCTGGACTGCCAAATGAGCCGCTCGATCTTCGTTTAACTTCAGTAATTGCTATTTCATTAGTAGAAGTATCGATTGCAACGATATCAACTTCAGTAGTTTGTAAACGAACATTTGTCGAAAGAATGGTATATCCACTTTGTTTGAGAAAAATCACCGCCAACTGCTCACCGCGCAGACCGTATGAGGTTGCATGTAACTTATGCTGCTTTGGTGTTAAATGTCTTTTCTTTAATTCTTGTGGCTGCTTTACCAATTCTTTCACGGAGATAGTATAACTTGCTTCTTCTTACAGCACCCTTACGTTTTATCTCAATTTTTTTAATTGCCGTAAGGCTTACTGGGTAGATCTTTTCTACTCCAATGCCACCTGCGCCAATTTTACGAACGGTGAAGGTTTTGCCTGTACCGCGATTCTTAATTGCAACGACGATGCCTTCAAAAATCTGGATTCTTGTTTTGGCGCCTTCAGTAATTTCTTGATGCACACGAAGAGTATCTCCTGTACCAATTTCAGTTTCATTGTATGTAAAATATTGTGCCATTGTATGTATTCCACTTTTTGTACCACGTACCACAGGTACCAAGGGTCTTATTCTACTCTACAGATGGTATTTATGCAATTCGAAAACTCAATTACGTATTGTGATGCGTATTCATAGCTTTTAAGTACTCAATAAAGATTGGATGCGGTGTAAGTGGTCGTGATTTGTACTCTGGATGTGCTTGTGTAGCGATGAAAAAAGGATGAACTTCTTGAGGAAGTTCAATCATTTCCACAAAAAAATCATCTGGAGAGGTGCCGGAAATCACAAACCCAGCTGTCTCCAATTGTTCGCGGTAGGCATTATTGAACTCGAAACGATGGCGATGTCGCTCGGAAATGAGATTTTCTGCTTCATTTTTAAACCCTGCATGCTTTTTGTAGATTTTGTGTGCTAATGTTCCCGGTTTAAGTACGCAGTCATAAGCACCAAGTCGCATGCTTGCACCCTCACCCTTAATTGTTTGGTACTGAGATGAGAAAGGGATGCTGTGGACAATGGGGTGTGGCGTATTTGGGTCAACCTCTTCTGTATGGGCGCCCGTTAGCCCTACTACATGGCGAGCGTACTCTACTGATGCCAACTGCATACCATAGCACAGTCCTAAGTAAGGAACTTTATGCTCGCGGGCATATTGAATTGCCATAATTTTACCCTCAACCCCCCGCTCTCCCCAGCCAATTGGTACGATAATACCATCTGCATGCTTGAGATCGGCTGCCGCTTTTGCATCATTTTTCTCAAGATCTTCGGCTTTAATAAAGGTAATGGTGAGGTTGGTGTCGCCATGAACTGCTGCAAATCCCAGGGATTCGAGTAATGACACATACGAATCTTTGAGTTCAAAGTCACCCGTTGAAAGGTACTTGGCAATAATGGCAACCGTAGCTGTGTGTTTTTTTGGTGAGGAAAGTTTGGTAACAAACGTATTCCACTCGGTTAAATCGGCGGAATTAAGTGGCAGGTTAAGTTTTTTGAGCACTTTTTCATCAAATTTCTGTTCTGCCAAAATTGGAGGCACTTCATAAATGGTGGTGCAGTCTGGGTTTGAAATAATGTCTTCTTTACTCATGTTAGAGTAAAAAGCTACTTTCTCCTTGCGCTTTTCATCAATCAAAAATTCGCCTCGTCCTACTATAAAGTCTGGTTGAATACCCATCGACTGCAATGCACGAACTGAGAGCTGGGTTGGCTTCGACTTTAACTCATGGATGTGTGATGGATTTGGAAAGTAGGTGACGTGCACATGGACGGTATCGTCAGGGTTCTCTAAATTCATGATACGATATGCTTCGTAGTAAATCTCATTTTGATACTCACCTGCTGTACCACCTAGTTCTACTAAGCAAATATCAAAACCTTCACCAGCCAATCGCATTCTTCGGATAGCTTCTTGAGGAATGTAGAGCCAAGCATCTACGGTATTTCCACCATATGCAAGGTTTTTGGTATTTTCGATAACGGTTGAATAGACTTGTCCAAGTGTGGTGTAGTTTTTTTGACCAACTTCTTGACTCAAAAAGCGCTCATATGAGCCAAGATCCAAGTCAGCCTCGAGGCCATCCTCACACAAAAACACGTCGCCATGTTCAATGGGGTTGATATTGCCAGAGTCTAAATTGAGGTAGTTTTCACATTTGATGTTGGTTACCGTGTACCCACGATTTTTGAGCAGTAACCCAAGTGAAGCAGCCGTTATACCCTTTCCCAGACCCGACAGAACACCGCCTGAGACGAAGATAAATTTTGTTTTTTGTGTTGAAGGGGATTTTTTACCATGAGTAGTCATGGAATTATATTGTAGCTTAATTGAAATAATTGTCAAAGGCGATGGTTTGTGGTTTTTCTCAAAAAAAAGCCCCGCGATGTTTTGCGGGGCTTTTAATTTATTTATGAATCACTACCTCACCTTGCGGGCGAGGGAAGAACACCAACCGGAGGTTTTCGACCCCCTCAAGGTTATGTTCCTCAGAGAGTACTTTGCCGTTGTAATAACAACGGCCGAATGAGCACTCAAATCCTTCGTTAAGCAGTACTTCACTACAAAGGAGTCCATTCGAGTACTCCTCACATTTTATTTCTTCTTCTGTCTGCATGAATGCAGACAAATGATGGAGCAAATCCCTATTCGATTGATCTACTCCATTTTTATTATACTGAAATTTTTTCCATTCTGAGAGGTAGTATGGGTCCTCCCAGACAGACATTTTGACTCTTACCGCTTCTAATTCTACCAAGCCTCCTTCGGCTGCCAGGTAGCTGCCGTCTTGGTAGACATGTAGGGCCTGAGGTTTGATCGTAATAACCTCAGCATCACCTTTATATTCTTGCCCTGAACAAGCGGCAAGAATGAAAGTAAAAATAAAAATGAAAAAAAGGGCTACTACTTTTTTGCGACCCATGGGGTTCTCCTTGTGATTTTTTAAATAAATTTATTAAAGAAAGAAAACCGAGCAATCGAAATTACTCAGTAATATCCTATATTATAGCAGAAAAGTGATTTATAGTCAATTAATATAGGCTAAAAATTGAAGAAAATGGCTATCGAAATGGCAGAATTATTGCAACAAAGTAGCAATTTCAGCCTCGAGCTTTGCCGACCATGCAACGCCATATGGTAAGAGCATCTTTTGTGGCTGTGAACCATTTGGAATAAGAATAATGACACTGTCAGAACCGGGTCTGCTCTTTAGCAACTCACCCAGTCGCTTTAGCGTTTCTGGTGATGTTTTTCGAGGAATGAAGATCTCTTTATGAATGCCAGCTATCTCGTTGGTTATATCACTTATCGTTGGCGAAGTTACTTTTTCGGCTAATAGTTGCATTTCTTCATCTCTAAAATCAACTTTGGCTTTTATCAATACTACTGAATCGTTTTTAACTGATTCGGCGCAAGTCTCGTATGTTTTGGGAAAAAACACCACATCTATAGTACCGGTTGAATCTTCCAATTTCCCAAATGCCATTGTTTTGAGTGATTTTTTAGTTTGCACTGTTCTCACGTTGCTTAGTACTCCCCCAAACATAAACACTTGATCGGCATGAATAGTTGCATCAAGATCGCCAATTTCCTTTGTTACTCTATTGGCAATTGCTTTGAGTTGTGTCGCGAGAGGATGGTCGGTAAGATATAATCCAAGCAACTCTTTTTCGAAAGAAAGGAGCTCTTGTTGTGGGTACTCTGGTAGCTTGGGAAAAGTATCCTGCAGCTGATTCGTTTGTGCAGCAACCTCTCCAAACAAACTATCTTGACCTTCTGTATTAGAAACTAGTTTTGCGGCAGACTTTCGAATTGATTCTAAGTTTTCAAGCATGCTTGCTCGGGTGCCAAATGAATCCATAGCTCCGACTTTAATTAAGCATTCTAATGTGGTTTTATTCACTCTCCTTCCATCTGTCTCATGTATAAACTGAGTAAGTGAGGTGAAAGAGCCAACTTGTTTTCTGGTTTCAAGGATGTTTTCAATTGCAGCTGTTCCCACATTTTTAATGGCGGTAAAGCCAAATCGAATGCTATATCCACCCTTCGATTGATCGTCTGACTCGAGAATAAAGTCATCAAGAGAGGTATTTATGTTTGGCGGCAACACTCGAATACCCAGCTGTTTGCAGTTGTCAATAGCAACTGCAACTTTGACGTCACGGTTTGCTGAAGATGAAGATGACTCGACGCTCATCAGAGCTGTCATGTATTCTTCTGGAAAGTTGGCTTTGAGGTAAGCAGTTTGGTAGGCAACCATTGCATAACTAGCGGCATGGGCCTTGTTGAAGCCGTAGTTTGCAAACGCTTCTATGAATCCCCAAACACGTTCGGCTATTTCTTTTTTATAACCTTTTTCAACCGATTGATCAATAAAAATCTTTTTATTTTTGTCTAACAGCTTTTTCTTCTTTTTACCGATTGCCCGTCTCAACACGTCTGCTCCACCAAGCGTATACCCTGCCATAACATTGGCAATTTGCATAATCTGCTCTTGGTAGACCATGATTCCATAGGTTTCTTTGAGCACTGGTATTAGGGACTCATGAGGATATTCGATGGTCTCAGGAGAATGTTTTCCTTCAATAAATTTAGGAATAAGATCCATCGGTCCTGGGCGGTAGAGCGCCACCATAGCGGTGATGTCGGAAAATTGGTTTGGTCTAAGTGTTCGTGCAACTCTGCGCATGCCAGCTGACTCGAGTTGAAACACACCCATGGTATCACCAGCAGATAGCAGTTCGAAGGTTTTTTTGTCATCAATTGGAATGGTAGAAATATCAATGACCACACTTTTTTGTTTTTTAATCAACTCAATTGCCATTTGAATAATTGTTAAGTTTCGTAGTCCCAAGAAGTCAAACTTTAGTAGTCCAATGGCATTGTCATCAACGTTGCAGTCGAGGGCATACATGTCAAATTGGGTAATGGTTTTACCCGATTTTGAATCTTTTTGAATAGCCACATAATCTGGCAGAGGTTTGTCAGTAATAATAATGGCCGCGGCGTGCACCGAGGAGTGGCGGATATTTCCTTCAACTTTTTTTGCAAGATCAATTAGTTTTCTAAATTTTGGTTGTTGATAGTACGATGCTAATTCGGGAACGGTTTCGATTGCCTGCGACAGTGATGTTTTTTTGCCAGGATCATTGGGAATGAGTTTGGCAATTTTATCGGGATCTTCGTAGGGCAAACCAAGTACTCTGCCAATGTCACGGACAGCAACACGTGCTTCCATTTTTCCAAAAGTGATAACGTGAGCCACGTGGTCACTGCCGTATTTTTCAGCGACATAGTGAATAACTTCGTCACGGCGATTGTCAGCAAAATCAAGGTCAATATCTGGAGGTGTTGGACGTTCAGGATTAAGGAAGCGTTCGAATGCGAGGTCATGTTGAATGGGATTAATATCTGTAATACCAATACTATACGAAACCAGCGATCCCGCTGCCGATCCTCTACCCGGTCCCACCGCTATGCCCTGGGATTTTGCCCAGTTTACAAAATCTTGCGTAATCAAAAAATACGCAGCGTAGCCCTTATCTGAAATAATCTTGAGTTCGTACTGCATCCGATCAAGTAACTCAGGAGTTAAAGTGCCTAGCTTTTTTGCTCCACGCTCAAGTGCCATTTTTTCTAAGAAGGTTTCGTAGGTTTCACCTTGAGGAATTTCATATTTGGGAAAAATAAGTTGACCAGTTGGGATAGTGATGTCGCACTGTTCTGCTATAGCAACGGTATTTTTGATTGCATCAGGATAATCTCGGAAGAGTTCGACCATTTCATCTGTTGTGCGCATATAGAAATCTGGTGAATCCATCATGCTCATACGCTTGGTGTCTTCGATGAGCTTGCGTGTTTGCACGCATAGGAGGGCATCTTGAGCAATGGCATCATCTTTTTCAACATAGTGCACGTCGTTTGTTGCCACCAAGGGAATATCAAGCTCACGAGCCAACTTTACTTGAATCGGAGTTAGTTCTGTCAGCTTGGCAATGTGCGGATGCGCCTGTATTTCAATGTAAAATCGGTCTTTGAAGAGTTGTTTGTAGTAGTCTAGTTTTTCCTTAGCGTCATCGATATTACCTTCAAGGATCATCTTATTGATGCGACTGCTCATACAACCGCTCGTAACTATAATATCTTTGTTGTATTTGGCGAGTAATTCTTCATCAGCGCGAGGTTTATATGAAAAACCTTCAAAGTTGGCATCCGATACTAGTCGGTTGATATTTTGATAGCCGTGATAGCTGGTGGCTAACACCGTCAAGTGAAACTGGTCACTTCCCATTTTAACCTGCTTGTCATGTCGTGAGTTTTTGGCAACATAGAGTTCACACCCAATGATTGGTTTAATATCTTGTGCTTTACAGCCGTTATAAAAATGTAACGCGCCATACATTGCCCCATGGTCGGTAAGGCCAACAGCAGTTTGTCCTAAATTTTTGACTTTTTCAACTAGTGCGGGGATTTTGCAGAGTCCATCAAGCAGTGAATACTCGGTATGCACGTGTAAATGAACAAAATCTGATTGTTTAGCCATGGTTGTTGCGCATTTATTTTTGTAGAGCAGTTATCAATGCTTGATTGAGTATACCAGCATCTACCTTCTTGCCAAGTTTTCGCATGATTTGTCCCATAAAGAAACCAACCACTTTTGTTTCACCAGATTTAAACTTAGCTACGGCATCTGCATTTTCTGCTAGTACTGCTGAAATAACAGTATCAAGCTCGGAGGTGTCGACAGCATCGGTGTGTGAAAGTGCTTTGACTGCAGCAAGAACGTCGCTGGGTGTTTCTCCCACATTCATTGCAATCTTTTTATTTATCAATGCTTTGGCGATGCTGGTAGCATTAACGCCATCAATTGCTTTGTCGTCATGTGCAGCTGTAAAGATAGCCTCAACCCACTCCGCCGTATTTTTGTCATCTGTGAGCGGTTCTGCATATCGAGACTCTAGGCCAAATTGGCTGTGCCAGCGTGCAATTTTTGCTGCTGGTAGTTCTGGAAGTAAATCTCGTAGCTCATCAACTTGCTTTTGAGTAAATCGAATTGGTGGCAGGTCTGGATCTGGGAAGTAGCGATAGTCTCCTGCATCTTCTTTAATTCGTTGTGCAAAAGTCTCACCTTTGGTAGGATTCCATCCTCGAGTTTCTTGTAGTGGTGTCTCGCCTTCTTCCAACATTTCTTCATGTCGATCCATTTCATATTCAATAGCTTGCTGCATGAATCTAAATGAATTAATGTTTTTTACTTCTACTTTATAGTTAGGAAGCTCTGTTGCATGCTTTTGCGCTAACGAAATATTGGCTTCTAGTCGCATCCCGCCCTGCTCCATGTCGCAGTCAGCAATATCTAGATAGCGAAGAATTTGACGCAGTTTTTTTGCGTATTCTTTTGCCTGTTCTGGAGTATGAATATCTGGTTCGGTAACTATTTCAACCAATGGGACACTGCTGCGGTTGTAGTCGATGAGACTCACTTTTTTGCCATTAATTTCCTTGTGCATGAGTTTGCCAGTATCTTCCTCTAGATGAATGCGAGTGATCTGCACTGGTCCAAATGAGGTTTCAACCACACCATCATAGCAAAAAGGAATATCAAACTGACTAATTTGATACGCTTTTGGCAAGTCAGGATAAAAGTAGTTTTTGCGGTCGAACTTAGAGAACAAATTGATCTTACAGTTAAGCGCTAGACCAAGTTGAATAGTCCACTCAATTGCTTTTTTATTTGCAACAGGTAAGCCGCCTGGCATACCAAGACAGGTAGGACAGGTATAGCAGTTTGGTTGTGGTGCGTTGAACGGATCATTTTTACAGCCGCAAAACATTTTTGAGTTAGTTTTGAGTTCGGCATGCACTTCCATTCCGCAGACGAGTGTATAGTTTGATGTAGGTGTTGTTTTCATAGGTGTCTCCAGTTATTTGCTTAACCAAGTATTCCATTTAGTAGCCTGTTCATAGGCATGTCCAACTTTGATAACTAGGTCTTCTCGCCACATTGGGGCAACAATATTCATACCCAAGAAGAGTTTGGTGGTTGGGTCTTGGTAGCAGGGCACACTAATGCCTGGCAAACCACTAATTGAACTCGGTTCAAGAAGCATATCTTCGAGTTCACCAAACATTGAGGCGCCATCGGTAGCACCAATTTTTTTGGCATATCCAGGTGATGTGAGTGAAATCAGGACATCATAGGTTTTAAACAATTTTTCATAATCTTGAAGGAATAAGGTTCTTACTTTTTGTGCCGTGAGATAGTATTGGTCTGTATACCCTTTACTGAGGGTATAGGTGCCAAGCATGATTCTGCGCTTAGCTTCGTCTCCAAAGTGAGAACGGTCTTTGCCGTAGCGAATCCCGTCATATCTTCCCAGGTTACTACTTACTTCTCCGCGTTGGACCACGGTGTAGACACTGATGGCATGTTTGGGGTCGAAAGCAGTTGCTTTTTCTACATGCGCACCAAGTGTTTCAAGTACTTTCAGCTCTTTTTCTAGCAGTTCATTTCCAGATTCAAGTCCAGGGATGTCGTGATAGACATATCCAACTTTCAAACCTTTGATAGATTGACCAAGTGCAGCAGTAAAGTCGGGTACTGCTTGATTGCTGGTGGTTCCGTCGTATTTATCATGGCCGGCAATATGGTTTAGTAGTATTGCTGAGTCCTCTACTGTTTTGGTGATTGGTCCTGGTGAGTCCGTTGAAGATGCCATTGCAACCACTCCATACCGGCTACATCTGCCGTAGGTAGGTTTTAGGCCAACAACGCCACACCAAGCTGCTGGCTGTCTAATTGAACCTGCAGTTTCGGTACCTAAAGAAGCAATACACATATCAGCTGCAACCGCAGCTGCGCTGCCGCCTGAAGATCCGCCTGGCAGATGTCTGGTATTTCGAGGATTGAGTGTTCTGCCAAACTGCGACGTTTCAGTTGAAGATCCGTGCGCCCATGCATCTAAATTAGTTTTTCCAATAATTGCGCCGCCCGCATGCTTAAGTTTGGCAATAACGGTTGCATCATATTGAGGAATAAATGTATTCAAAACGGTTGAAGATGCAGTGGTTCTCAAACTATTGGTGCAGTAGTTGTCTTTGACTGCAATGGGAGCCCCAGCTAATGGTTTTGAGGAATACTCTTTTGCCTCAGTCTCCACATTTGGATTGAGTGTGAGATAGACATTTAGCTCTTTATTGCGAGCAGTCGATTCTGCCAGAACTGCCTGAGTAAGCTCGGATGCAGTCGTCTTTTTTGCAGCAATAAGTTTGAGTGATTCTGAGAGTGTTTTAGTGTGTAGCATAGTTAGTCCTGATCGATAATTCTTGGTACAACTACTAGACCTTCATACGAAACTGGCGCATTAGCAAGTGCTTGTGCTTGGGTAAGCATGTGTTCTTCATCAACAACGTCTTCACGCAAGACATTTTCTAGGCCAGTAACTTGATTGGTGGGTTCAACTGTTGAAGTGTCTACTTTTTTTAAATCGGCAATCACGTCGAGTGTTTCTGCAAACGCACCCGCAAAAGCTTGAGCTTCATCCCGAGAAACAGGAATATTTGCTAGTTTAGCAACGTGCACTACTTGTTGTCTGGTGATGGTACTCATACATTCCTTTTACTAAAAAACGAGCCTCTGGGGACTCGTCTGTTACTCAAGCAACTACCCCATGTGGGATTATGAACGTTGTTGCTGGTTATTTTGTGAAATTGATTTCATCTACAGCGGTTATAATACCATATTTTATTTTTTGTTAGTGGGTCATTTTTCGTAGCGCATCGATGCGTTCTGTGATCGGTGGATGCGTTTGGAAAAACTTAGCAAAGCTTGGTTGTGAGTTTTTAAGCGGGTCTGAAATATACAAATGCGCGGTAGCTTTGTTGGCGGCTTCGAGTGGTTCGCGGTCCATGGAAAGTTTCTCCAGTGCTTTTGCAAGTCCTTCAGGATTTTTGGTCATAGCTACTCCAGATGCATCTGCTAAGAACTCTCTTCTTCTTGAAATCGCTAACTGTATGAGTTTGGCAATAAGTGGTGAGAGTATCGCTAAGACTAAGCCAACTATCATTAAGATTGCATCCAGCTGGCTGCTTTCTCTACTTTCACGTTTTTGGCCACCAAGGAATCTTGAACGGAGCATGAAGTCAGACAACAAAGCGAGCATGCCAACAAGTACGCTGACGATCGACATCAGCCGAATATCATAATTCTTAATATGACTGAGCTCATGTGCAATAACGCCTTCAACTTCTGGACGAGAAAGGCGTGACAATATGCCGGTAGTACAGCAAATCACCGCATGTTCTGGATCTCTGCCAGTAGCAAAGGCATTCATTGCTGTGTCTTCAATTACGTACAACTTTGGTATTGGCATTTGTTGACTGTGTGCCAAGTTTTCGGCAGAAGTGTAGAAATCGAAATGATCTTGGCGATTGGCAGGTTTTGCACCAGAAATTGCCAACACTAGTTTGTCTGACCACCAATACGAAGAAAATGAGGTGATTCCAGATATAATCAAGACTATTCCAACCATGCTGAGGTTGTAGCCAAAGCCTTCAGCCATTACCCAAGCTGCACCAGTTACAAAAAGTGTAAACAGGAACACCACCACTAATGATTTTTGTTTATTTTGAGCAACTAATTGATAGTGGGTCATACTTGGTTACAGCGTTACTTTTGGATCAGTCATATCAGCGTCTGAAACCTCAACATGCGCACCTGTTGTTGGGGTGGCTATACCCTTCTCAGGTTTGAATCCCATGAAGTTAGCAATAAGGTTAGATGGAAACACAACCAACTTTTCGTTATATACCTGCGTGAGGTCGATCACTGTTCTACGAGCGTACATGAGTTTGTCAGCGGTGTCAGTGAGTTCACTCATAAACTTCGAGATTGTTTGGTCAGATTTGAGCTCAGGATTATCTTCTACAGCAATGTTCATCTGAGGAACTAACTGGTTGATAGAAGCAATAGCTTTTTCAATATCTTGTGGATTTCCAGAGCTGCCGGCTACTTCTGCTGCTTTACGAGCATCGGTGAGCATTTTAAAAATATCTTTTTCTTGCTTGAGATGACCTTTGACGGCTGCCTGTAGGTTTGGAATAAGGCTGGCTTGTCTTTTGAGTTGGTTGCCAATTTCTTGAATACTGGCAACAATTTGTGTCTTTAGTTTTTGCAGTGTGTTATAGATTGAAATGACGTACACAACAACCGCAGCTGCTACTCCTAAAAGAACAAGTGATGTTTGCATAAAACTCCTTTTTGTCTATTCTACACTAAGGTGCAAGTTTAGGCTGCAGTTGGCAAGTACCTGGTTGTGCAGTATAATTGTTCATCGTTGCTTTAATTCAAAAAAATGGACCCGTGGTGTAGTGGTTAACATGCTTCCCTGTCACGGAAGAGATCGCCAGTTCGATCCTGGTCGGGTTCGCAAAAAATGGCCCTTCTGAAAAGAAGGGCCTTATTGTTTAGACTAACCTATTTTTTTTAATTTTTTCACAATGAACTTAAGGTTTTGTTGCAAATATTTAGTCCTATATTGTTTTTTCTTGTCAAATATGGTAAGATATTAGGGTTGTTTCAGTATGAAAATTGTCAGATCTCCTGACAATAATTCATACAAAATTACTGTTCATTCACAAAACACAAAAATCAAGGAGAAATGATGAATTTTTTTTTGAAGTCTTCATTGAAGGACAAGGTGAAGCTGTTCTTTTTATTGAACATTTTTATCCTGTCGTTTGTTTGGGGATTGGTTGACCAACATTTTTACATTTTGTTGGAATGGTATGTCAGGGGAGTTGTTATAATAACATTCCTTTTATTTATCACTGACAAGCCGGTACGCTTTTTCTCAACTTTTGTTTTAGGGGTACTGACACTTGCCATTTTATTTCAGATTGTAGTGGGTCGAACGCCCTTGCCATTCTAAGTGAGATTTGTGAAAAAGACCACCCTGCAAACGGGTGGTTTTTTATTGCTTTAAGCCTAGCAAATACCCTATAATATTTGATTTTATTCTTAATGCAAGATATAATCACCCTGGTTTATTTTATCGTTCTTTAAAACTTACCTTGGAGGCTCAAAAATGGCATTTTTGGAAAATATTTTTTATCTCGTGATGATGTATGGTTGGCTATTGTCTTTTTATGTATTGATTGGGAATTGCATTCCCATTTTTGGAAGGACAATTGAAAAACCTATTTGGGTGATAAGTCTAGGACCAATTATTATGATTGGTCTAGCTGTGTTATCAATACTTGGTGGAGCAGTTTTAGCGCTGCCAATTATTCTGATTATCAATCAAAAAATGATGATGGCATTCATAGTGTATGTCACCTTTACTTTGGTGGTGGCATCAAATCTGATTAAAAAATTTGAAAAAATATTACCAAATTATTTTCTCAGAGTAATAGCGATACCAGCCGTTCTGGTGGTATCTGGAATTATGCTCATGATACTAGGAGCATTAATGCTCCTGCCATTCATCGTTTGGGCGCTTTAACTAAAAAATCAAAAAGGAGAAAAAAATGATTGAGATATTGCTTTTTGTTGCTGTGATGTATGCATGGCTGCTGTTTTTATATGTGCTAGTTGGGAATAGGATTTTTGTAAATGGGAAACCTTTCACTCACCCAATTTTAGTTGTGTTGGCAGGTCCAATCATAATGTTTGTGATTGGTGTCGTATTTGTGATTATTGGAGGGCTGTTTGCGTCTCCAATTATTTGTTTCTTTTTTGAAAAAACATTTTTTGCAGCG
Organism: uncultured Pseudomonadales bacterium; assembly: GCA_964556485.1. Lineage (GTDB taxonomy): Bacteria > Patescibacteriota > Microgenomatia > UBA1400 > PJMF01 > CG1-02-43-31. Next base: position 13,077 of record CAZKVV010000002.1, read on the forward strand.
GTGGCCTATGTACTATTGGTGATCATTTCTGTAACTGCGCCCCTCAACTTCAATGGGAAAGTTCTGAAAAACATTTACGTTAGAATCCTGTTTGGTCCCGGATTGTTTATGATCATAGGACTATTGTTTTTAGCAGGTGGCTGTTTTGTTCTGATGCCACTTCTTGCAGGATTTATGTAGAAAATAAAATAGACTAAGCCACCCGAAAGGGTGGTTTTTTTTATGGAGAATGGTCCTAGAATGCTCTCCTGGGAATCTGCGCTCAATTGCAGTAAAATGCCATCAGCATGCGGGCGTCATATAACGGCTAATATGCAACCTTCCCAAGGTTGAAACGAGGGTTCGACTCCCTTCGCCCGCTCCAGATGTGACAGAAAATTACATAAAGTTACCACTAATTTGCATAAATGGATAATTTGTTAAAAAAACAAGCTGAATTGCAAAATCAGGCTTTTGAAGTCGTTGAGAAGTTAAAGCTTAAAGAAGTATTGAATAAATATGGAGAGTTTGAACTGGTGGGCAGTATTGAATACGGTTTGATGACTTGGAGGGATATTGACGCAAATCTGATTATGGAAAATGATCCTGAAGATGATGAGTTCTGGGAAATTGTCAAACAGTTTTTTGCTTCTCCTCAGGTTAATCTACTAACAATTGTAGATAACAGAAATCAGACAGAAGAAAATAGGCCTAAAAGTATGTATATAGGCATTAAACACAAAGATGAAGAAGGTGAAGTTTGGAAAATAGACTTAAGATTAATTGCGAGGGATCAGGTAACAACCGATAAAATAACAAAATTAATTAACAAAAAGATTGCAGAAGAAACGAGAAAAATTATCTTGAAAAAGATTCAATTCCAATATGTTCTTTAAGAAGCTGAAGCTGAAGCTGGAGTTCAAGCTTAGACGTAACTAGAGATCTTAGGTTCGAGCTGAGTACCGTCCCCAGCTCCAAAAGTGATAGAAATAAACAGAAAATTACATTAAGTGACACAAAATATATCAAAAAAAGCGGGTAAATACCCTGTTTAATTTGATTATCGAAGTTTATTTGCTTGATATGCGAATGAAGGAAATGTTGTTGACTAATTTTCTCACCTCCTCAATCTGGTCGTCTGGAACTTCGGAGTAATCATCATCGAGCCAAGCGAGTTGGGTAGGGTTCATGTTTCCTTCCTCGGGCGAGGGTTAGCCCGTAATATACCAATGATTATCCTTAGCCGTTTGGTGAAATTAATCATTAATATCATTATATGCACCGGCTATTTGTTCGGGAGTCAAAGAACCTAGCGAACATTGAGAACGAGCAGTATGATATTCCAAAAACGATTTATCAACAATATTTCAAAAGTATTTCCGGCATGATGCAATATTGTATCATTTATGATGATACTGTCATAATAATTAATACCCAAATGTTTTTTAACTCCTAAAGTTGTACAATAACGTCGTAGGTGAGAAGTTCTTGTAAAATGATTTTTTTGCTGAGTACCGTTACCAGCTCACAAAGTGATAGATATAGATATATACAGTAATTTACTTAAAAATACAAAAATGACTGAAGCACAAATTGATTTCTCTTCTCTTATTTCTCAAGCTACTGAAATGGCTTCAAAAACACCTAAAATTTCGTCAATAGAACCAGATACTCGTTATTTGGAAAATATTTCAGGTTTAACAAACAGAATTGAAGCAGTAATGGCTGAACATTTTGGAGCTGAGTTACCTGTTATTCACTTCACCAACGCAGAAGTAGGTCCTCAACTAGATAAACTTGTAAGCACTGGTTTTCTTGAAAAGTTTTCAGAAGAAGGTTCAGTCAAGAAAGTTCATGTAGGGGCATTTAAAAAACAGGATAAGGTCAGAGGTCCATTTATTGATATCATGTTGGGAACCGATAATTTATCCACAGTGCTAAAAAAATTGCGGAAAATAACTGAGCAGTTTTATCATCATGGCTTAAGGACGAACAAAAACCAACTTGGAAATGCTAGAGGTGCAGCTTTTTCTCTACCCGCAGCAATTGTCATGGAAAAGCCTGACAAATTAGATAGGGGCACCGACAATTACGATCACTGGATTACAAGAGATCCTCAGGGAAAAGAAAAAATTTTAGCAATAGTTAAGTTTAATCCTCGCAGAGCAGCAAATTGGGTAACACTAGACAGGACTGAAAGAAACGATATATTAAAAATGATAATTCATGGTATGGGTACTCAAAGGTTACAGCGAATTAGCCAAGCTTATGCTGAAGAACAAAACCTTCAAAGGAAAGGCGATTTAGCACTATACGCTCATGATCTCGTGGATACGTACTTAGTCAATAGTGATGAGTTTGACTCCCTGTTTACAGATCTTCCCGATGACATAAGAAAATCTATTGATGAAAGAAGAAAAAAGTATAGCTTGTTCCAAAAACATGAAGAACAATCTGTTTAAATTTGAGAGAAATTTTTAATATGGAGATGCTCTTTAAGAGCATTAAGCTGAAGAGCAAGATCTGGTGTGATATAGCCATCTAGGCCAAATAGGTTCGAGCTAAGTACCGTCACCAGCTCCGTAGTTCGTATCTAAAATAGAGTACTAAACTCAACCATGAAACATCACAACGTTGCCCAACTTGTACAAAATGCATATGCCAACTCAAATGAAGATTTTGGTAAATGGATGTGGGAAAACCATCTGCAGTTAGTTGCGCGCAAAGCCGAAGAACTTGCTCAAAACCACAATGCAAATGTTGATTTAGCTGTAGCTGGCGCGTGGCTCCATGATTTTGGCGATGCGTTTGTTCATAGACATTCGCAGTTACATGATCAGATTTCAGCCCTTGAAGCTCAAAAAGTTTTAGAAGAGGCTGGATACGCCAAGGCAGAGATAACTGAAGTTTTGGAAATAATCATCAAACCACATTCCTGTAAAGATGGCAGTTTTCCAACAACCGTTGAAGGCAAAATTCTAGCAACTGCAGATGCGTATGCTCATTTGATGACAGATTTTTATCTGCAATTTACCTGGAAGCATTTGCCAGATAATAAATCGTATCTCGAGTTTATTGATTGGGTGCGTGAAAAACTCAGACGTGATTTTAATGACAAGATTTTTTTTGAGGAAGTTTCTCAAGCAGTTGCATCTCGTTACGAATCACTTTTAGAAGTGTATACTACTCAAAACTCAAGCAATTTGCCGAGATAGCTCAGTTGGTAGAGCAACGGTATCGTAAACCGTGGGTCAGGGGTTCGACTCCCCTTCTCGGCTCAGAATATGAGCTTTTTACTTTTATGATTAAACGCCCTACACTTACTATTGCTATATAATTTTGTTGATATTCTATGTCTGAGCAGTTGCTAAGCACAAATCAATCCGAGGGAGAGTTAGAGGAAAATCAAGAATCACCTCAGGAACTCTATGAACAAGGTAGATATGCTGATCTAGTGATGTTAATCCCAACTTTGCATTCTAGAGAAAAAATGGATGCGATATTGTTGCTATCACGTGAAAAAACCCTTCCAATTTTCCTTAAGCATTTTGACAATTTTGCAGTTAGTAAAGAGGAGTTGCATACTTTTTTTGTTGATTTAAGAAGTGCAATGGTAGTAGTACGTCGCTTTTTTTCGCAGTTTGAACAAGAAAGCTTTTCAGACGATGAGATAGTTTTGACGCTTGTGAATGTCTTTAGTCCAACTGATGCAGCTTTAGCTGCACACTATTATCCTGGTATTTCTGAGAATGTAGTTGACTACTGTATAGCAAAAAAAAGACATTTGTTTTTAGTCGAAATCGTCAAAATTCTTTCTCCAGCTTTACAACAAAAAATAACACAGTTTTTCTTTGATACAAAAGATACAACCTATTTATTTGCTGCAATTTCAGAAATAAAAGGTGTGAGCGCAACAATTGCTACTTGGATAGAAGAAAAAGGATATTTTGATTTCTTAGCAAAAAATGTAGATAGGTTCGAGGAATTTGACACTTCTAATCTGTATGACTACCTTTATAAAACTAAAAATTATCAAGCAATTATCGATAAAAGTGAGTTTTTCCCCATGATGAGTCCATCACTTTTCCAAGAAATACTTGATACTCAACCATCTTTAAAACCACAATTAGCAGAAAAATTTTCGTCATTTAAACATGTGGATCAACTTAGAGAATTAGAATCGATTATTGGCTATCTCGATACGGGCAATAACTATTATAAAAAAGGGAAGCCTACACACCTGATGTTGCCACATTTTGAAACCAGGGATGATCAATTGTCACTTGTTGAGTTATGCGTAAGCAATGACCTGATTGTGCCATTGTTGGCTGCTGCATCAACTGGATATCTTGAGCAGATTCCAGCTCCAGAGCTTTTTAGTATTATTGCAGAATCAGCAAATGGTTATTCAAAGTTGGCTGATTGGATTTTAGATTCTAGATATGAAGAATACTTCATACATATTCCTTCAGATATTTTTGAGAAGATACTGCTTGTAAAAATTGAGGACCTTGTTTCATTTTGGAATATATTTTTCAAAATACAGAATAAAAATGAGGAATCACTAGCTCGACTACTTTTACAGAATCATTGTTATGATTTCTTTTTTGGACATTTGTCATCATTTTCCACTATTTCTCGCAACCTTATTTCTGAATACATAGCAGATGATCAAATATATCGCTACATTATCGATGATCCAAAAAAAGCGCTGACATTATTTTCCGCTCAAGAAGTAGTGGCTATGTTAGCAAAATCTAAACCAATCAAAGATCAACTGCTTTTTGGAGATTTAGAAACTCAAAGAGTCATTGCTCAGGCGCTGAATGTCGATGAGATGTTAGCACTTTTTGATGATGCAGAACACCCATTCATCGTCGCGGAGTTAGCGCTTAAATTGTATGGAGTACCACCTAAAAATAATGATCAAATTTTTAAGGTTTTGTTAAGTGCTTCAGAAAAAAAACACATTTCAAGTCTGCCTTTCAACCTGTTACTGGGTGTAACTTTTGATGATTTGAAGCAAGTGTATGAGAATGATCCGAGTCTTTTTGAGCTAGACGTTATTACTACTAATCTTCATGCGATTGCATGGAACACTTTTCCATCAAATTACTTTGTTGAACTTATTGAGAATGGGTTAAAAAATGGTGAAAATGAAAAGCTGGTTAGTTTGTTCCCATGGCTAGTTGCAAATCTACCCAAAAGTACCTTTGCAGAAATTAAGGTTGAACTGGAGCAGGTTGCAAATTCTTTTTCAGTGGATGAAGCAAAAAAAATAGTGGATTATTTTTTCAGTATTGATAGGATGGATGGAATAGCTTTATTTCTCGGATTGTTTACGGACTCGGCAAAGTCTACTGAGCTTAGTCATTGGCAAAGATCTACGGTCGGTACAAAAATAATTTTAGATACACTTGAGAGGCTCTATGCAGAGGGTAAATATAATCAAGTGCAGATATTGCAGAACATAAGTTCGCATTTCACACTCGATGGTTCCGCAGTGCACACCTTTTCAGCATTTCCTGATAAAAAAGTTGAAGCAAGTCTTTCACTCGAATTAAAAGATGTTCCTCAGACAGATTTAACGAGAGAATTAGGAATTTTTTATGCACACCAGCTTCTCAAACATGAATGTGCTGTGTTAGAGCGTACTTTGAATGATTCTCAAGGTCGTGATGCTAATGACCTAGTAACTGAACCCAAGGAATATAGTAGAATTAGTGACCGAGCAAAATATGATCAAGCTATCTACAGACTTGAAAGTATTTCAAAAGATCATGAAAAAAAACTCATGCAACTGCTTGCTACACAGCTAACTCTTGCGGTTAATTATCATAGATTTTCTCAATTTGCTTTTAATAATGAATTTCCCCCGATCAAACACCAACCAACTATTCCAAGAGCTACCTTTAGTCACTCAGAATTGAATATGATTCTTCATGGATACTTAGAAATGTATAAAAGTGTTGGTCGTCTCGACTGGAGTGCTATAGCTGATGTTGCGTATCAAATGACATTGCTAAATTCAGAAAAGAAAGCTGCATTTCTCATTGATAGAGCAACAGATTTAGAACATAGCGGTGGGTTTATTTTTAACAGAGCAGATGAAGACAGAATGAATCTGAAGGGAAAGGCATATGATCAAGAGATGTATGCTGTATTTCTAGACAAGAAATCCGCTGTGCATAGCTTTAGTGAATGGTCAGCGTATCTGCGCAGCGAATCATATGTTGAGAATGATACTCTTCTAGAATTAGAAACTATTCATCAAACTATGCAATCACTTTTGGATGCACCAACAAAAAAAAGAGGTTATGATTAAGCAGAAAACTACTAATCTCTAGGTTAAAATCTCAACTCCAATTGAAATTACATTTGTGTATCAGTATACTGCAATATATGGCAGAACCCGTCGTCTCCTCCCGAAAAGTTCGAAAAGAACGTCAAAAAACAGTCAAACAAACAGTTCTGCTGTTGCTGGCGGCCGTTATCATTTTGCTGACGTTTATTTTTGTGATAATTCCTGGATTCATCACTGGTTTTAATGCTTTGTTAGATGACACCAATCCATTTGAAGATTCTGATACAATAGCACCTCAAGTTCCTATTCTGTCTGCACCAATCGAAGCAACTTTTAGTGCTCAAATTGTGGCGACTGGCTTTGGAGAGCCCAAGAGTTCCATAATATTCGTACTCAATGGCCAAAAAGATGCTCAAATAACAGCAGATGATGAAGGATATTTTGAGTTAAATCTAAAACTAGCTGATGGTGAAAATACTATTACTGCTTACTCTGTTGATGAAGCCGGTAATGAATCTGAAGTTACCAAATTGTTTACCACAATCTATGATGCTACTCCTCCACAGCTAGAACTCTCTAATTTTGAGGATGGCCAAACAATTGAAACAAGAAAAAACCAAGATTACGTTATTGAAGGTAAAACTGATACAGACGCCAAAGTCTACGTAAACGGGAGACTAACCTTGCCAGCTGCAGATGGTAGCTTTAAACACACACTCTTTCTTAAAGAAGGTGAAAACAAAGTGACTTTTGCTGCAGAAGATAAAGCAGGCAATAAAACCCAAGTTGAAAAGACCGTTACTTTTTCACTCTAGATTCGTTTTGTAACACCAAACAGACCCAAAGGACAACAAACGGTTGTAATGCAATTGCATTGAATTGTGAAAGTAGTATCACAGTTAGCAGAATTGTTGCAGAAAATGGATGCTTTTTCAGGTTTAACAGAATCAGTTGCATCCACCCCAAAATAAGCAGCAATCCAACAGGTAGCCCAAAACTAGACAGTAAAAATACAAAAAAATTGTCAGCAACTCGAGCATTGTTGGGAGTAGTGAACAGATCATGTTGCGTGGTAACTGGTGCACTTTGAAAAAAAAGCCCTGAGCCAATAGCAGCAGTCTGCAGCGATTTTGGCAGTGCGTCTTCTACAGTTTCAATTCTTGCAGAAATACTTGCAGTTCTAGCCAGGTTCACCCCTTCTCCGCTTCCCTTGCCAATTGAAACAAACACCAAGACACAACAAAAAAGCAGGATGCTTAGGAGTGTTTCACCAAGTTTTAGTTTTTTTTGTAGCAGTAAAGCCAGTAATACAAATCCAAGACCTAAGTAGCTTGCCCTCGACATAGTAAGTGTAATCGATGCAACAAATAGCATCAAATGTGGAACTCTAGTTTTACTGTTTGCGATGAGTGGGGTGTAAGCAGTAGTGATGATGCCAATCAAAAGCACTGCCCCAATAATTGCAGGGTCTAGATAGGTTCCAATTAATCTGAAGAAGTGGTCGTCATAGCCCAAAACATATAAGAATCGCGTGTCTGGTAGTAAAAAGTATTGTAAGAGTCCATGGAATGCGGCAATCGCAATTGCGAGAACACTAGCACTTTTCCAAGGAAGTTGTAGTTTGCTGTTCCAAATGGAAAAACCAAAAAAAATATAGAGCGCGAGTCGAAGTACATACAATAGTGCAAACAATTGAAATGACAGTAGAAAATGAACAAAAGTTAGTACAAGCGCTAGAATCAATCCTGTTTGAAAGAGTTTAGACGTTGAAATACTTTTTTGCAGTGATAAAAATACAGCAGATATCGTTGTTTTTTTCTCGATAAAATGTGCCAGTATCCACAACAAGATAATCACATCGTGCGCATACAGCTGCGCACCATCAAAAACAGAAAATCTACTGAGGTTTCCCAGAATTAAACTACCTAAAAGTAAGAAAAAGAAGTAGTTATGGAGCTTAGTTTGTAGTAGATTTTTCATACGTGTGCACGCGAACCCAAAAAGAATGCATACTCATAAGTAGTGCATATACTAAGCCTGGGTATCCATCAAGAAATCCAAGTTTAAGCAGGTAGTTATAGATAAATTTAAGTGGCGGATAACAGACCATCTGCAGTAATTTTTGGTTGTTCCACTTGGGCTTTCTATTGGTAAGTGTATCGGTATAGGTGGTAATATCCACAATAAATGCAGCGATAGACTGATGAGAATCATGTGAGAGTACTATCTGACTTTTTTGAACAACCCCATCAATTTTCGCAACTTCATGCACTGCTCCAACAAATGTTGTGTTAGATTTTTTGCATATTCTAGTAATGTGTTGTTTTCCCGCTTCACCATGTTTGAGTTTTGTACCCAAAAAAGCATCTTGGCGAGTGACTGTGAATCCAGATGTAGTTGTGTCTATGTTTGAGAGCAATTCTCGAAGATTTTGTGGGTTTTCTAATACTTCATCACTATCTAAAAACAGCACCCACTCTTGGTTTGCGAACTGCAGAGTGTCATTTCTGGCGGCAGCAAAATCGGTAATGGGATGAGGTGCTGTTGCAATTTTGGTAAAGTGAAACTGTTGATGCAGTTTTTCCCAGTCATTCTGGCTATTATTATCAATAACAAGAATTTCTTGGCAGGACTGTACTGAAGCAAGTGCAGCGTGAAAACGAGAGTCATTTCGATTAGTTAAAATGATTGCTGTAATAGGAATCGATTTATTTTGCAAGTTCATGTCGAACTCCCAACATTAGTAGTGGTAGTGAGATGGTTCTTGCAACCGCAATGGCAACACATGCGCCAAGAACACCATACTGTTGGCTACCAAAAATAAGGAGTGGCACCATAATAATGAGTGTCGCCAGCAGGTGAATATTGATACTGGAATAGTTTTTTGTAGCCAACAACAAAGGATATGAACTAGTGGAAATAGCATGGATAAATCCAGCAAAAGTAATAATTCCTAAGTACTGAGTGATTGGTAACCATTGTTGTCCAAGCAGTAAGGTAACAAAAAACTCTGGAAAAAAGATCAAGGGCAGTGATAACACTGCTGAAATGACAGTACTAATTCCCACTGACTTATAGAACGCATTTTTAAGTCGTTGCTTATCACTCACAATTTTGGCAAAAATAGGTAGCGTCCCATGATTGGCAGAGCGCGTAATATCATAGTTGGGTTTATGACCGAGGGCATATCCATTGTGGTACAAACCAAGATTGTAGGTGCCAACTGTTTTTCCAAGAATAAAATCATCAATATTATCATTTGCATACGAAAGCAGTGACGAAATACTTAACCATTTAGCATTACTTAGGATAGTTTTGGCTCTACTTGGTATATAAGCAAAGGTGGGTTTTTGTGAAAAGAACAGGAATGAAATGGCCACTTCAAAAATGGCGGCACCGATCATTGCATAAATAAGTGCAAAAACTGAATCTAACCAAAATGCGAGGATAATAGCTAAAATACCATCAACAATGGTTAAGGTTAGTCTGTAGAAGCTGTCTTTGAAAAACTCTAAGTTTTTGTGCAGCATTATGATGCTTGGATTTATGAAGCCTTTTATAATTGGTACCAAGGACGCCAAGGCAATAAAGAGTGGGAGTTGTGGCTCAGTGTAGAACTGACCCATGACTACCCCAAGGATGAGCATGACAATACCTATCAATACGCCTCTGAGAATTGACAACACCCAAGCGGTATTTAAAAAGTAGCCGATACTTTGTTTTGATTGAATGATGGTGATGTTGATGCCTGTTTGCGTGGTAGCTTCAGCAATACCGAGGGCAATAGCAATGAGTGAGAAAAGTCCAAAATCTGTTGGAGAAAGCAATCGAGCTAACACAAAAATTTTTGCTAAGGTAATCAAGTTTTGCAGTATTTTGAGTACTGTTTGCCAACTAAAACCAGAAATTGCACTCTTTGTGTAACCCATAGAGACATTATAGACTGTTTCTGTCTTGTAAAGTTACTAGTTTCTACTCATAATCGCATGTATGAAGAATCCACTTACATCAATTTCAGGTCTGTTTTTAGATATAGTGGAAACTGTTGTCATAGGACTATCTATTTTCCTAGTCATCTATCTCTTTTTTATGCAACCACACCAAGTTAATGGTCAATCAATGGTGCCGACATTCTTGAGCGGTGAGTATGTTTTAACTGACAAAGTAAGTTATCGCTTTGGTGAACCTACCGCCGGAGATGTGATTGTTTTCCATGCTCCGGAATCAGCAAACTGTCCTGCAGGTACGGGTTGTGATTTTATTAAGCGAATTTTAGCCGTACCTGGTGATACACTTGAAGTACGTGATGACTCAATAATTGTGAATGGGGTTGCTCGAAAAGAACCATACATTCCTGAAGAGTTTGAAACATTACCTGGAAAATTCTCTAAAGACAGAGTTATTACCCTATCTGCTGATGAATACTTTGCAGTTGGTGATAATCGACCTTATTCATCCGATTCAAGGGCATGGGGACCAATCTCCAAGAGTGACATCGTTGGAAAAGCATTTTTTAGATACTGGCCAGCAAATAAAATCGGTTTGTTGAAACCTGTTCGTTACGAAAACTAAGTGAGCGTTACTTCTCCTTTACCGTAATCGCCATAATTTTTTCTAAGTCTCTTTGTGTTTTGTCTGGTGAGCCTTTGAGGGTAATGGTAATTTTTGTCTGAGAACGACTGCGTTGTAACTTTACCATCGATTTTGATGCCAATAGTCGCTTGAGTTGAGCTTCCCAAACCACCACTTCATCAATAACTTCTTGTGATGGCTTTTCAACTTTCTTGGTGTATTGCTCTTGGCCAAGTTTTTCTTTGGCAATGCGAGCAAGTTGTTCCGCCTGACGCACTGACGCGTTGGTTTTGAGGATTTTTTTATAGACCTCAATCATTGTGTGTGGGTCGTCAATGCCACCAATTGCTCGGGCATGACCTTCGTTAATTAATCCACCAAGCAGACCATCTTTAACGGCATCTGGCAGCTTGAGGAGTCTGAGCGAGTTACTAATATAAGGTTGGGACTTGCCAACTCGTTTTGAGACTTCGTTGACAGTATAGTTGAACGTGCGAATGAGCTGGCTGAATGCCTGAGCTCTTTCGAGAGCACCAAGGTCTACTCTTTGGATATTTTCAATAATTGCCATTTCGAGCATCTCTTTTGGAGTGGTTTTTTTGACAACGACGGGAACTTCGGTAAGTCCTGCTTGTTGAGCTGCACGCCAGCGACGTTCACCTGCAATAATCTGATAACCAGCAGGGGTTTGCGCGATTAAAAGAGGTTCGAGAACACCAAACTGTTTAATAGAATCGATAAGTTCCGCGAGATCTTCGGACTTGATAAGTTCACGAGGTTGAAACGGATTAGGTTGGAGTAAGGTAATATCTAGAGTGTGAATTGAAGTATCTTGCATCGACTCGCAGTATACCAGTGCCACTTAGATTTTACTAGCAATTTATTTAGAAATGACGTTGACGACGGTTTTGCCCCAGCGCTTGCCGAAACTGACAATGCCTTCCATCATGGCAAAAATGGTGTGATCGTTGCCCATACCAACGCCTTTACCGGCTTTGTATTTGGCTCCACGTTGTCTGAGGATGATATTTCCAGTTATAACAACTTCACCACCATACTTTTTAACACCAAGTCTTTTGCCGTGGCGTTTACCTTGTTTATGTTGTGCAACTTTACCTGATGCTTTAACTTTTGACATGTGTGTCCTTAGTTTTCTTTTGTTTGAGTACTATATCTTAAAACAAAAATCTCACGTTGCACAACTGCTAGTGGACGGCTGTACACGAGAGGTTTAGAGATGGTAGTGTACCCCATCTCGGCTAGACTGTCAACAAAACTATGCATATCATAGCTGACAATTTTGCCTGATTCTAGGGTAATTTCTATTCTTGGAAACACCATCACGACTACGCCATTTTCTGTAAGCAGGTGTTTCCAGTTCTTGAAACTACCTTTGTAGAGTTTTTCGAGGCCTCGTAATACATTTGGAACATGAGCCGCATTTGGTTTTGGTTTACCCAAAAATGGTTCGGTTACTATCAAGTCGACTGGTGTATCTACCTGCACTTTGGTGGAATCAGCAAGACTAATATCACTGGTATTTTCAAGTTCGTAGTCTTCGCAGAACCATTCGAGATTTTCTCTAGTACCTTTGACAGAGTCTAGATCGAGATCAGAACCATAGACTTTGGAACATGATGCTAGTGCTTCAATAAGAACTGTTCCCGAACCACAGAATGGATCAAGAAGTATTGGTTTTTCTTTAGAAACTGCTCCAAGACCAATGTTAACCATCATTCTAGCTAATTTTGGAGGCAACATACCTTTTTTTGCGTCTGCATAAGGTTTGTTACGATCTCTGTTGGTCCAGTCATCAATATTTTGCACGCTAATGGTCACGCCTACAGAGGTTGATTCACCGTTAGAAATAACATATATCTCGAGGAGTTTTGCTTTATGAAGTAACACAGCAGCAGATAATCCATGACGTGAGCCATCTTTATATTGTGCTGAGCGACCAAGATTAGCTAATCGCTCTTTAACAGCAACAGCATTAATTTGTGGTAAATGATCTCTACCAAGTTCGGAAACGGCATATACAATTTTGCCATCAGCCTGCTCTGCTAGGAGTGTGTGGGTTACGATTTCGAGTAAACTTTCTGGATTTGGTTGCTCTATATAAGAACAGTGTCGAATAACCTTAATGGTACCACCAAGTCTGTCTTGTAAATCGCGTGCTGTGACGTCATTTTCGAGATCCACAGAGAAAATGGTAGGTAATACTTGCGTAATACGAGCATTTTTTGTGAGTGCTTGAAGTTCTGCCAAAGAGATGTCTGGTTTAATACCAAACTGAAATAAATATGTGTTCATAGTGTTTGATGACAACCGGTTAAGGAATTACCCTTTAAAAAACGTCGTCAAACCTCAATTATTATTTTTTAATAGAAACAACTTCTACTTGAGTCTGTAATTGTTTGTGACCTTGTACTTTTCTATAACGTGATTTTGCTTTAAATTTTGCAACTCTGATTTTTGCAGCTCTGTCGTGGATGAGAACTTTAAGAGTTACAGATGCACCAGCTACTAGAGGAGTGCCAACGATTGTGTCATCACCTGTAGTAGTAAGAAGCACGTCGGTAACAGTAATTGTTTCACCTTCTTTTGCTTCAAGACGACCTACAGTGAGTTTTTCTCCTTCACTGACTTTATATTGTTTGCCGGTAAGCTGAATGACTGCGTATGACATACGTATGTACCTTAATCTTTTGTTGTTGCTATGTCTTAGAACACACAATTATACCACAGTATCATGAGATGTGGAGTGTTAATTCTTTTTTTTGCGCTGTAACAAAGGATTGTAGTATTCCCAGGCATCCACTGATAGTAAGCACTGAGCTACCACCATATGAAAGTAGCGGTAAGGTAACACCTGTGATTGGGACAATTCCCATGTTCATACCGATGTTAACACCGGCCTGTATGGCAATCATAGTAACACAGATAAAGCAAAAGAGTTGCGCGGTTTTCTGGTTAGATTGATACCCAATATACAATATAAAACTGCAGAGTCCAGAGTAAATCAGCAACAGTAACAGTGAGCCAACAAAACCAAACTCTTCTGCGAATGATGCAAAAATGAAGTCAGTTTGACGTTCGGGCAAAAATCTGAGATGTGACTGCACTCCTTGTCCGAGACCTCTGCCAAAAAGTTCTCCAGATCCTACAGCAATCATAGCTTGTTGTGCGTTATAACTTGCTCCTTTGGTATCAGAGGAATCAAGAAAAGAAAAAATGCGTTGCTTTTGGTAAGGTTGCAGCACAAAAGCCCAGGTCAGTAGGCCAACGATTAATGATCCGCCTATAAGTAGCGTAATATGCTCGATTCTTGTTTTAGTGAGCAGAAATAGTGGAGCCATGCTCGCAAGAAATACCACTGTGGTGCCAAGATCAGGTTCTATTAGAATTAATACTGCGGGAACAGCAAGAATGCCTAGCAACTTTAGGACATTTTTTCCTTGCGCTAAAGGAGCGTTCTGAATGAATGTTGCTGCAAAGAGTCCTACAAATGGAATGGCAAGCTGTGATGGCTGAAGTCTAAAAAAGCCAAAAATATCGATCCATCTTGAGGTATTTCTTGTCTCTAACGAGATAGCAAGGGTGAGTATGAGTAAAAAAATGGTGGCAATATAGCCAAGCAAACTTAATTGTTCCATTCGTTTTATACTCACTTTGGAAACAAGGTAAAAAATACCACCACCCAAGCAGAAAAAAAGTAACTGTTTGCTTACTAAAGGAGTTGCAATACTGCTGAGTGTTAGGTTGCTGAGCAATGCAAATACAACCAGCAGTGCAGGTAATACGAGTGTTCTCACAGCTGTGAGTATACGGAAGCCCTCAGCTTTTTGCAAAGGTTTAGCTTAAAGCGAGTTGAGCACCTTTTTTGAGAGTTGCGTTTGTTTTAGTTTCAATATGCTTTTGCCACTCTGCAGGCCAGCTTGGCGCAGAAACTATTACCGGTGTATCAAACGAAAGCTTAGCTTCTTTACGTAGTTTCTGAACAGATCGAATCAATTCTCTCGCCTCCCCTTCGGCAATTAGTTCTGGAGTAAGGTTAGTATCTAACTCAACTTTAAGGTTTTCAGTGGTATGTTTCCAAACAACTTCTTTTACATTCACTTCGTCCTTCAGCACTTCCAACACATCATCTGCAGGTTGTGGCAACTGCACAAAAGCGGTGAGTTTAGAGAGAGGTTGTCTCACTTTACTATTAGCTTGCTTACG
Source organism: uncultured Pseudomonadales bacterium (assembly GCA_964556485.1). Classification (GTDB taxonomy): domain Bacteria; phylum Patescibacteriota; class Microgenomatia; order UBA1400; family PJMF01; genus CG1-02-43-31. The sequence continues at coordinate 28,156 of CAZKVV010000002.1, forward strand.
TTGAGAAAGCGTTTCAGCAACAACGCCTCTTATCGCTTGCATGCCTTCTTCTAGCTCTGGTGAGTAGTGGTTTGCGTCAAAAAGTGGCCAGTCTGTATGATGAATACTTGTTTTTGTGCCAACTAATTGTTGAAAAACCCACTCAGTAAAGAATGGTGTGAATGGAGCAAACAGTTGCGCCAGTTTTACTAGTACGTAGCCAAATACAGCACGTGATTTTTTATTTTCTCGAATGGTATCTCTACTTCTTCTCAGGTACCAGGTGGAGAGTTCATCGACAAAGCTAATCAGTGTTCTGGTGGCTACTACGACGTTGTAGTCATCCATTGATGAAGTCACCGACTTAACAACGGCTTGCAACCTGCTCAGTATCCATTTGTCCATGACTGTATGTGGTGCTGGCACGGTTTGATAGTCAACTTTAGTACCACCCGCATACAGTGAATAAAATGAAATGAGGTTATACCAAATGACAAATACTTTTTTACGAAGCTCTGCCACATCTGCCTTATTAAAATTGACATTTTCCGATTTCATGACAGAAGAGCTCATTAAGTAAAGGCGTAAACTGTCCACACCATACTCATTAATGATTTCCATAGGATCTGGAAAGTTTTTCTTAGACTTGCTGAGTTTATTACCATCTGCAGCCATGAGCGTTCCAGTAGTAAGGATATTTTCAACTGCATTTCTGCCAAAAATACCGACTGACATCACGTGCATGGTGTAAAACCAGGCTCTAGTTTGAGCAATGTATTCACTTACAAATTGGGCTGGGTATGTTTCTTCAAACAAGGCCTTATTTTCGAAAGGATAATGTTTTGAAGCAAATGGCATAGAGCCAGATTCTACCCAACAGTCAAAGACTTCAAAAACGCGAGTTCCCTTGATAGTTTTTGCATCATCAACCCAGACTTCAATGTCATCAATATGTTCTCTATGCAAGTCTGTGAGGTTTGCAACTAAGCTTGGGTCTGTTGCCCATTGTTGTAGTTCAGCTATTGAACCAACAATGCGTAACTCTCCAGATTCTGCTTTCCACACAGGCATTGGCGTACCCCAGTAGCGAGATCGTGAAATATTCCAGTCTGGAGCTGTTTCAAGTCCCTTACCAAACCTTCCGTACTTAAGGTGTGATGGATGCCAATTAATATGTTCATTCTCTGCAATTAGCTGAGGCTTTAGTTGAGCCACGTCTATAAACCAAGCTGGTACTGCGTTGTAGTACAGTGGTGTAGCGCAACGATAGCAGAATGGATATGAGTGAGTAATCTTCTCTTCTTTAAATATGAGGTTACGTTGTGTCAAATCTTCAGTAATTATCTTTTCTGCTGATTTGTAAAATTTGCCAGCTGTAATCTCAACAAAGTCACAAAACTTTCCTTCATCTGTGAGTGTTGGTACTTGAGGCAAATCGTGTTCTAATGCGAGGGCGTAGTCGTCTTCACCAAAAATTGCAGCAGTGTGAACGATACCAGTACCATCTTCTAAACTGACGAATGTTGCTGGCAATACAGTCCAAGCTTTTGGTTTGTCTGAAGTCACATAGTCGTAGAGTGGTTCGTACTTGATACCTACCAACTCCGAACCAGTTACAGTTTTAATAATGGTTGCAGTGGCATCAAGAACTTTTGAAACTAAATCCTCAGCAAGCCAGAGTAATTCGTTGGTTTCTGTTTTAACTTGTACATACGTAGCCGTCTCATCTACTGCAAGTGCGACGTTTCCTGGTAAAGTCCATGGTGTTGTTGTCCAAGCCAGCAAGTACTCATTTTTGGTGTTCTCAACTTTGAATTTCACAAACAATGAGTAGTCTTCGACATCACTGTATGAGTTGTCCATGGCAATTTCAAAGTTTGAAAGTGGAGTGGCACATCTTGGACAGTACATGACTACTTTGCGACCTTCGTAGATAAGTCCCTTGTCATAGAGTTGCTTAAAGCCCCACCAGACAGATTCCATGTATGAAGTATCCATTGTTTTGTAATTATGGGAAAAGTCGACCCATCTGCCAAGTCGGTCGATAATTTTTTCCCATTCGGTATCGAGTCGCAAGACTTCAGATCGACAGGCATTGTTGAATTGGTCAATGCCAAGTGCTTCGATACCCTTTTTTCCACCTTTGATATCCATTTGTTTTTCAATCATGTTTTCAATTGGCAGACCATGACAATCCCAGCCCCAAATACGCTCAACTCGGTATCCTTTCATTGTCCAATAGCGAGGAATGACGTCTTTGGAAGTAGATCCCAACAGATGGCCATAGTGCGGGAGGCCTGTTGCAAAGGGAGGTCCATCGTAAAAAACATACTGTTTGCTTTCAGACCTCATTGAGACTGATTTTTCGAATGCATCAGTTTTTTTCCAATACTTAAGAATCTCTTCTTCGAAGGCTGGAAAACCTGGTGTTGCTGGTAATGATTGATTTTCAGACATATGCATGTGTCCTGATACAAAAAAACCCTCTCCTACTCACAATCTGTGAGCATGAGAGGGTTCTCTATTTTTACTACTGAGAACGGTACCACCTCTTTTTGTGACTCGTGTCACCTCTGTTCCTGCTGTTACGGGCTTACCCGCATCGTTTTACTGAGTTGTGGCGATGGTTTTCGCTCAACTGTTCTTCGACGTACGTAACTCAGAGTACTTGCTAGTTGATTGCTAGCTCAGACGTATCTAGGGATAGTATACCGCATTTGTGCAAATATACTATATTTCGGCTATTTTTTCCTGCGAAGAAAAGCTGGAATTTCAAATTCACTATCGAGGTCATTTTTACTGGTGTTGTTTTGATTTTCTTCGATGGTTTCAGTAGCAGTTGCATCTCCAAATGCATCGGACTTCACAAATGGGTTGGAAATGCTAGACATTTGAGAAACAGTGATCGGTTGCGTGTAGCCATCTGGTGCACGATCAATTTTTGTTTGATTTTGCTGTTGATCTGGTTCATTCTGCTTCATCCTATTTCTGGATTCAGAGGTGTATGCACCAAAAAGTGGTTTATTAGCTGAGCCAAAACCCATTTGCTTACTGTCAAACCCAGTTGCAATCACACTAATCTTCATCTTTGATCCCATTTCTTTATTAATGGTTGCTCCAAAAATAATATTTGCTTCTGGATCTGCTGCATTTGCAATAATGGTAGAAGCATCTGAGACTTCAGTCATCGTCATGTCTTCACCACCGATGATGTTGTAGAGTATGCCTTTAGCCCCTTCGATTGAGACTTCCAGGAGTGGAGATGCGATTGCCATCCGAGCAGCTGTGGCGGCACGATTCTCACCACTTGCTTCACCAATGCCCATGAGTGCAGAGCCAGACTCTGTCATGATGGTTTTAACGTCTGCAAAATCTACGTTAATAAGTCCAGGTACGGTAATCAAATCTGAAATACCTTGTACACCCTGACCAAGAACGTTGTCTGCCAACTTAAAAGCGTCGAGAAGAGTCATCTTTTTATCTACCACATCCATGAGGCGTTGATTTGGAATTACAATAAGGGTGTCAACTGATTCCTTCAAATTTGCAATGCCATCTTCTGCAGTATGTAAGCGACGCACGCCTTCGAATGAAAATGGTTTAGTAACCACAGCAACGGTAAGTGCTCCGCTCTCTTTAGCAATCTCTGCAATAATTGGAGATGCGCCGGTACCGGTTCCACCACCCATACCCGCAGTAATAAATACCATGTCGGTATCGTAGAGTAGATCCTTAAGCTTGTCGTAGGATTCTTCAGCAGCTGTCCTACCTACATCAGGATCTGCGCCAGATCCAAGTCCTTTGGTAAAGTTATTCCCAATCTGTAGCTTTGTTTCTGCCTTGGATGTGAGGAGCGCTTGGGCATCAGTGTTAACAGCAATAAACTCAACACCATTGATTTGGTTCGAGCTAATCATTGAGTTAACAGCGTTACCGCCACCACCACCTACTCCGATAACTTTTATCTTTGCAAACGTGGTATTTGAGGGTTTAACGAGTGCCATATGTGCTCATAAGTGATACTATTAGTACCAAAGTGTAACATTATTTACTTGTAAGTTATAGACCCAACTTAAGGTAAAAGTGAACGGAAAAATGAGCCTAATTTACCAAGCGAAAACTTTGATTTTGGAAGTGTTTTAACCAGTGAACCAAATGAGAATCCTGACTTTTCTTGCCCACCTCCTTGACTCATGCCAAATTGTATTAGTCCAATAGATGTTGCATATGCAGGTGTGTTGATATCTCTCACTAGTCCTTGTAGTTCAATAGGTGCGCCAACTCTAGCTGGAAGGTTGAGTTCATGTTTTGCAACTTCAGCAATTTGATGTGTAAGAGCGCCACCACCTGTAATCACTACTCCTGCTGGAATATCCTTGAGTGTGCCCTGCTCTTTGAGTTTATCTGCAACTAGACTGAATATTTCTTGCATTCGAGGATGCATGATACCCTCAACAATTGTTTTCCTTGAGAGAATTTCCTCAGAATCACTGCTGTCGAAATCTGAGACTTTAATTTGGTCAGCTTTTTTAGCTCGCTTGCTGAAATCTACCTTTGACTCCCCAGCGAGTGGTGTAGGCATTTTTGCTTTTTCAGATGAAATATGGAGCTTTATCTTTTCTGCAGTGTCGATACTCACTCTACAACCAAGGGCAATGTCTTGAGTAATGTGTCTAGCACCAATAGGAATAGAACAAGAGTAACTTAATGAACCTTCCATAAAGACACACACTGAAGTTGAACCTGCGCCAATATCTATGACTGCAACGCCGAGCTCTTTTTCAGTTTCAGAAAGCACCACGTTTGCAGCTGCAATTCCTGAGAATACAAATTCAGCCACAGTAATTCCCAAGTCTTGGATGCATTTTTCCATATTTTTTAAAGCAGTAGACATGCCTGTGATGATATGTGCTTCAGACTCTAGACGCACGCCAGTCATGCCGACTGGATCTTTAATTCCTTCTTGAGAATCAACGCGGTAGTCTTTTGGTATTACATGAATAATCTCACGGTCTGAAGAAAGTGAAATAGCTCTTGCTGCTTCTATAACTCTATCTACATCCGAACTGGTAATTTCTTGATCAGGTGAAGCAACAGCAACAACTCCTTTGCTGTTAAGTGATTGAATATGAGTACCTGAAAGTGATATAAATGCTGATTTAACCTCTAACCCCGCCATGCGCTCAGCACCATCAAGACTTTCAGTAATCGTTTCTAACACTTTTTCTAAGTCAATGATTTGACTTTTTTTCATTCCTTTTGAAGGAACTGCTGAAACACCAACAACTTGAATAACACCCTCACTACTTGTTGTAGCGATGAGTGTGACACATTTATCTGTGCCAACATCTATGCCGGTGATTACTTTGTTGTGTCCCATATGTAAACTGCGAGTAGCATATCAAAATTACTCTCGCGTGCGTAGTACTGGCAGCTCAAAACGCAGATCAATTTCTGCAACCGGTTTGAGCGAGGTTAGTTCTGGTGATGCAAGTATAGCAACAATAGTAGTAATACTGTGTTGTAATTTTGTTGGATCAAGAAAAACGAGTGGCCCTTTTTCAAGTTGTATCTCGAGTGAATGCTCTTCTTTCCAAGTGATATATTGTGGCTGTAATTCTGTTTTTTGCAGAGCAGTTGTCAGTTGGTCTAGCAGGAAATGTGTTTCTTTTTGTAGGTATCCGTCTGTTATTCGATCAGTACTTGAAAAGAATGCAGAAAAAAGCTGCAACTGTTCTGGTAATGTGAAAAGCTGTTTTGTTTGTCCATTTTCAAACACAACAAACATGCTTTCATCAGCAGTTTTAAGTATATACTTTGGTGTGTGTGCAGCAAGTGAAATCTCTACTTTCCCGAGTAAATCTTTGCTCACTTTTGTTACGGTGAGTGGCTGGGATTGTAGCAGCGATTCAGCCATTGCTTTAGTATCTGAAAAAATGAGTGATTTCCCTGTTAGCGCTGCAAGGCTTCGCTCGACTTCTGGATCACAATTTTCAGCTGATTGTGTTGTACAAATTACTTGGGTAGTGGAACGCGTTACCAGCCAAACTGTGGCAAAAATAAATACGAGTAAAAATGCACTTTTATGTAGCACCGTGTGTTTCACTTTGATTTTGTTACTGATACCAGTAGAGAGTACAACTGTGTGACCGCTTCTTGAATTGCAGGCACATCTTTTGTAAGTGCGGACTGTATGTCAGTATGGTGCGATTCTATTTGTTGAATTGCAACTCTGAGCGTTTCGGGGGATAAATCTTTTTGTTGTAACAAAATAGCTTTTCCTTCATCACTGAGTTTTTTGGCAGAGATCAGTTGTTCGTTATTATGCGAAAAAGGGAGTGGTACCAAGATTGACGGTAAACAGACTGCTTGTAATTCCAACACTGTATTTGCCCCGGCTCTTGAAATGGCACAATACGCATGTTTATAGATCCAACTGAGTTCATCTTCGGTTATCCATTCACGGATAATGTATTGCTGTTTTGATACCGCTGCAAGTTGTGCACTTGCGTTTTCAAGCTCTTTTTTATAGTTTCTACTTGCAGTGTTCATCCCACATTGGTGGATAATAATCCAGTCTGTGGCAAGCCACTTGAGTGAATGCGCGATAGTAGAGTTGAGTATTTCTGAACCTTGGCTACCGCCGGTGACATACATTATTTTCTTTTGAGCTCTAGTGGTATACCAACTTGGTTTTTCTGTAGAACCACTCAAGACTGTTTTTCTGATTGGATTACCAGTTACAACAATTTTTTCTGTAGGGAAGTGAGCAGCGCTCTCTTTAAATGAAAGCGCAATCTTGGTTGCTAGCTTTCCCACAAAACTATTGGCAAATCCAACGGTTCGAGTCTGCTCATGCACAACTATGGGAACTGCAAAAAGTTTGCACACAATTGCTAATGGAATACTGAGATGGCTGCCAAAAGAAATATAGACAGAAGGTTTTTGCTTTAAAACGATGCTCAGAGCTTTGAGCAATCCCATCAGAAATAAAATGCCATTGATGAATAGAACTAATGGATTATGACTAGAAAATTTTCCTGAGTCGAAGGCTATAAAGAGTACTCCCCTTTTCTCTACTTCTTCTTTTTCTTTGGCTGGTTGAGCAACTTGTTTTCTGGTATACATTCTGCCAGCAAAAATAAGCTCTGTTTTGGGATGAACAGCTTGAATGTAATCAATTAATGCAATAGCAGGGGTTAAGTGTCCCCCTGAGAGTAAGACTTTCATTTTTCTCTTCCAATCCGGAGCAGTACCCCTGAAGCAAACAATAACATGACCAGAGATGTTCTACCATATGAAAAAAATGGAAGTGGGACACCTGTGAGTGGTACAAGACCGACAACTGCAGAAAGATTAAGTACAGTTTGTATAGTAAACCAAACGACAATACCTGTACCAAACAATGTTAGTACTGGACCTTTATGTGCATTTTGAATCAATTTGAAAGCTGAAAATAAGAAAGCAAGAAAGATGGCAATGATGAGTACTGAACCAATAAATCCTACCTCTTCCGCAACGATAGCAAAAATAGAATCGGTGCTTGCTTCAGGAATGTATGAAAACTTTTGTTGAGAGTTTCCCAGTCCTTGTCCAAACCAGCCACCACGTCCCAAAGCGAGTGTGATTTGTCGGATGTGAAAGCTTGCACCAAGGGGGTCTGAGTCCGGGTTTATAAAGGTAGTTAGGCGCTTCAGTCTATATGGAGAAAAGACGATGGTAAGCAAGATGAGTGGAATGCCAGCAGCAGCAAGCATTCCCAGTTTTTTCAGTTCGCCCCCGGATATAAAAAAAATACTTACTGAAATACCAAGTATAAGCAGCAAAGAGCCTAAATCTGGTTGAAGGATAATTAGAATTGCTGGGAGAGCTGTTAAAAACAAGAAGGCAGAAAACTTTTGTGAATAACTCATCCAATGAGCAAAGTATGCAGGTATGGCAAACTTGAGTAACTCAACTGTTTGAAAACGAATCGGACCGAGTGCAAGCCAGCGTCTTGCGCCATTGAGATCAAGTCCTAATCCTGGAATAAGCGTTGCGATGAGTAGTACTATTGAACTCCAGTACAACACCGGTGAGATGGTGATCCAAAATGTTGCAGGAATCAAAATACCAGCGACAAAAGCAACAGATCCAATGATCAGTGCAGAAAAATGTTGTTTGAGCAAAAAGTAGGGGGTGCCAAAAGTAACTAAACTTTCGGCAGTTGATGCCTCAAATACAAATAACGTTCCGAAGGACAACAGTAAAAAGAGTAGAATAGTAAAAGAGATTGAATACGAAAATCCAATGGTCTTCTTTTTTTGCATGCAGGTTTTATTTTACTAAAGTACAGCCAGCCATACTCCAAAAATGGTTAACATTATTTGAAGCAACCAGGCTCTTTGTACAATTTTAGGTTCTTCCCAACCATATTTTTGGAGGGTGAGATGGAACGGTGCAGCTGGAAACAGTTTCTTTTTTGTAAACTTTTTTGAGAGTAGTTGCAGTAGTGAACTGGCAATTTCTATCACAAAGATTGCCCCTATAACCAAGAGTGCAATTACTTTGCCAAGCAATAATCCCATTACCGCTAATGTGGCACCAAATGCTAAAGAACCAACATCTCCCATAAAAATTCGTGCAGGAAAGACATTAAAGTACAAAAAGGAAATCAATGACCCAATAAGCAGTGCTATAAAAATTGAAGTTGGAATATCTAAGATTGAAGATGATAAGTACCAGAGTCCAAAGAGTGAAATCATTAAAATGCCTGATGCTAATCCATCCAAACCATCTGTAATGTTAACAGCATTTGCAAATGACACAATCGTAAATGTTGCGAATGGAATATACATCCAGCCTAGTTCGAAAGTACCAATGAACGGAATGTAGATAAATGAGATACCTAGTTGTGTATAAATCAGCATGCTGATTACTAGTGATAGCATAAGTTCTAGAATAAACTTATGTTTCATGCGTAAACCAAAGAAACCACTTGATTCAATCTGAAAGAATTTTTTTACGTCGTCATATAAACCTAAGAGCCCAAAGGAAACTAAAGTGAAGAATAAAATGTTTATTTCTGCGTCAACAGACTTGTGATTGCTGGTTATTTCTAGACCAAAGTACTTAAGGAGTGGCAAGATACAAATAAACAGTACCGATACGACAGCAATAACGAGTAGTCCTCCGCCAACTGGTACCCCTGCTTTTTTTTTGTGAAATGCATCAAAAATTGGGGTGAGCATGCCAAATGCATCTCTAGTAACTTGGTTTGCACGTTGAAATTTCAGTTTATAGAGTAAGTCAATGAATGGTACGACTAGTGTACTGGTGATAATAAAAGATAGAATCAAGACGCTTAGCGCGAGTGCCATACCAGTCCTTATTTTCTTACAATCTGTGCGCCCATTGATCGAAGTCTGTCATCGAGTGATTCGTATCCTCTATCAACTTGTTCGATACCCTCAATCACTGAGGTTCCTTTTGCAATCATTGCGGCAAGTATCAGTGTAGCACCATGTCGTAAGTCTTTGACAGTGAAAGTTCCAGCGTTTAGGTTGGCTTTTCCGTGAATTTTTATAGCATGATAATGGTTTGGTTTATCGTCTGAAAGCTCGAAATTGTAGACTTTCTCTGGATGCTCAATTTCTGGATTGTACAGCTCAATCTGAGCACCCATTTTTTGTAGTTCTTCAACATACTGAAACCGGTTGGACATGATGGTTTCATGAATGACACTGATACCTTCACATTGTGTTAAAAGTGTTGCCCAGAGTGGTTGCCAGTCTGTCATGAAGCCCGGTTCTATCTCAGTCACAATATCCGCCGCTCTTAGTGGGCCTTTGTAATAGAAGCGAATTCCATAATTTCCAACTTCATACCCAGCTCCAATTTCATCAAGTTTTTCTAGAAATGCTCTCAGATGGCTGCTATTTGCATTCTCAATAATTACATCACCTTTTGTGGCAATGGCTGCGCATGCATAACTTACCGCTTCATTTCTATCTGGAATTAATTTATGAATGGCACCCTTCAGATTCTCTACGCCTTCGATTTCGATTACACGCTCAGCTCTTCTACGAATACGCGCTCCCATTTGATTTAGGAACTCGATGAGGTCATCAATCTCAGGTTCAGCTGCAGCATTCTCTAGAATGGTTGTACCTTGTGCTTTGACAGCAGCAAGTATCATTGTCTCAGTCCCTGTATGGGTATTTTTGTTAAAGTGATAGGTTGTGCCTACAAGTTTTTTTGCAGTTGCAACAAACATTCCGTCTTTATATTCCACATGAGCTCCCAGTGCTTTAAGACCATCCCAATGTCGATCTAATGGGCGTTTTCCAATTTTATCTCCTCCAGGTGCTGGAACAGAAGCTTCCCCAAATCTTGCCAAAAGGGGTGGAATAAACATGGTTGAGAATCTACCTTGCTCGCCATGTTCGCGATCGATACTATGTTGGGTGAGTGTAGAAGGGTCAATAAATAGTGCTCGCTCACCAGCTTTTTTGACAGTGCCACCCAAGTATTCAATTATGTGTGAAACCAGTTCAACGTCACTAATTCTTGAAAAATTAAGTAATCTTGACTCGGAATCCCCAAGTAATGATGCAATCATTAATTTATATGAAGCATTTTTGGCGCCACCAATCCGAACAGAACCATGTAATGGCGTGCCGCCAGTAACATAAAAACTTGACATGTTCCCACCCTTTCATTTATTTGCCACCCAAGTAAAACACTTCTTCATGGAGTGTAACGCCAAACCGCTTATGAACAGCAGTCTTGACAACTTCGAGTAGTTTTTTTACATCTTCACTTGTTCCAGTACCATCATTCACAAACCAAGCAGCGTGTTTTGTACTCACACTAATGCCACCTTGTCTTGTTCCTTTTAATCCAGCTTGATCGATAATATAACCTGCTGGTACAAAGGTGGTTTCTGCAAAGTCTGGAAACATTTTTCTTAGATTATCATCTGTAGGACAGTTTTGGAAAATGCAGCCTGAACTAGGTATTCCGAGTGGTTGTGTTTTTGCCCGGTACTCTGTTGCGTGTTTAATTTTTTCTTGTGAAGTTTTAGCATCACCTTGTTTAACTAAAAAATCGACTGTGTAGATAATCTCACCTGTTCTTTGGAACCGAGAATGCTCATATTCAAACTCACACTCTTTTTTTTCATAGCTAACCAATGTACCGTCTTTGGTGAAGGCCTGCACACTATAGATATGTTCAGAAAGTAAATCTGATAAATAGTGGGCGTTATTGTAAGCTGCGCCACCAACTGTACCAGGAACGCCGAGGAAGTATTCAAGACCTGTGTAACCAAGTTCAACAACTTTTGCTACAAGTGGGGCCATCTTAGTTCCTGATCCAGCTCTAATAATACGTTCAGTATCGTTTTGTAGCGCAAGCGGCACAATGCTTTTTTGCTCTATATACAGTACAATTCCTGGAATTCCTTCGTCAGCAATAATGACATTACTTGCGCCTCCGAGGACACGTAATGGAATAGCATGCGAATGCACAAATACAAGTAAATCTTTGATTGCTTCTTCACTGCTGAGAGCAACAAGTGCCTCTGCAGGTCCACCAATTTTCATGTAAGTACGTGGTGCTAGTGGGACGTCAAACTGCCAGGGATAGGTAGGAAAAGCATCTGACAGCTGTGTTTGTAATTTTGTCATTATAAAAGTTCGTGAACTTTGTAGATATCACCCGCACCAATGGTCAGAATAACTGAACCTTTCGGCGCATGTGTATTGAGATACTTAGCAAGCTCTTGATAATTAGGTACCACCACGACTTGCCTTTCTGGGTTCTGTTCCTCAATTGCAGCAGCGAGTGCTTTACTACTCACCGTGTCATCAAAATTTTCTCTAGCAGAAGCAAATATGTCTAGCAGTATTAGCTGAGGTGCGTTAGACAGTGCTAAGACAAACTCAGTAAAGAGCTCTTTTGTTCTGCTAAAAGTATGTGGCTGAAACGCAATTATACATGGTACTGTTGGGTACCAATCTGTAAGTGCATTTAGTACTGCTGAGATTTCGCTTGGGTGATGCGCATAGTCATCGTAGTAAGTAATGGAGTCTTTGATTCCCTTGTTCTCAAATCTACGCTGAGTAGATGCAAAGCTTGAGAGCGCCTTAGTGATGTCGTTAATTTCATATCCTAACTGATGACATAGTGTAATAGTCGCCACCGCATTTTCAACGTTGTATCTACCTGGAACTTGAAGCTTGAAAGAATGCCGTTTTTTGTCGTATACAACCTCTGCTTGGGTAACGCCAGCCTTAGAGGTATCAACATGATAGAGTGCAAGATAGTCGCATTCACCAATTGAGCCAAAGCTTACGACCTTACTTTTTGTCGCTGGCAGAACGAGATCTCTATCTTTTCGGTTGCAAATAATAGTACCAGAGTTTGGTACTTTGGTAAAAAATGCTTGATACACCGCATGTGTTTGTTCAACAGTTTTATATACATCTGGATGGTCAAAATGAATATTTGTACAGATGCAGTGTGAAGGATGTAGGAAAGAGAAACGAGGTATACCGTCTTTTCCAACTTTTACTTCTTCTGGGTTGGTTACATACTCATCAGCTTCGACGACAAAATACCTGCTTTGCTGATTCCAACGACCTGTCTTTGGTAGCCCTACAATGCTTCCCACACCTACTGAATATGAAGGTTTGTCGCCAAGTTTCTCAAGTACCCAGGTGACCATAGCACTGACAGTCGATTTTCCACCAACACCGCAGACAGCAATCGTTTCTTTTTGAGCAGAAAAAATGCCTAACGCTTCAGCTTGAGAATATATTTGAATATTGTTTGTTTGCGCTTGTTGAACAATAGAATTCTGTTTTCCTTGATGTGCTGCTGTGTAAATAACACAGTCAACTGTTTCAGGAATAGTATGGTCAAAGCCACTGGTAATGGAAATATCTAACGTACACAATGCCTCAGCGGTAACAAAGTCTTCAGCTACATCACAACCACTCACCTTAATTCCTACGTCAACAAGTAGTTCTGCCAGCGATGTCATTGCCACACCTTTAATTCCAACTAGGTAACAGTGTGAAAAAGAAGAAAATGGTGCGGTGTCAGTATGTTGCATGCCTATAAAAGCTTTTTAAATACTATTGCTAGTTTTTCTGGATCATGACGGAGCAGAGATCTATAGGCAGTGTCAGATGTATCTTTAATTAATACATCGTCACTAATTAATGGCTCTCTAACAACTTTGCTGTTTATACCCAAATCGTCAACGACAGGATGTTCATGTGCATTGGCATAGAGCGTTTTTGCTGCAGCTGGAATTTCAGCATTATTTACTATCACGAAATCAACTGTTCGTTGCAATGTGGCCTCTATCTTGTTTAGATGATCGAGCGCTGTCATGTCGTGGGTTTGTGTCAATCTGGTCATGAGGTTGGTAATATATGCGATTTCACCTTTTATTTTGCCGAATGCTGCTGGAATGCCGGGAACAACTAGTGTTGCTAGAAGACTGGCATAGAAATCGCCGGGTCCAATGATAATGAGATCTGCATTTTTGAGTGCTTCTTCTGCTTTGGAGTGCAGGGTGCAGTCAGGTATTAGTTTGACTGATTGGATTGTTTTTGGTTCAGTGATATCCTCATCGAGGGTGTGTTCGCCCACTACTGTACTATCGTCAGTATAGGTAATTTCAAGATTAACATTTTCTTCTGTAACTGGTATGACTGTCCCTGATAAATTAAATATTTTTTGCGCAATTTCAAGCGATTGTGAAGTACTGCCGGTCATGTCTTGGAGTGCGGTTAACAGTAAGTTTCCAAGATTGTGGCCTTTGAGTCCATCACCGCGAGAAAAACGATACAAGAGAATTTTTTTAATCCATTCTTGACCGTCGGAGTCAGCCATCGCTGCCAGTGATTGACGAAGGTCACCAACTGGTTGAAATCCAAACTCGTCGCGAATACGACCGGTTGAACCTCCAGAATCGGATACAGCAATAATAGAAGTGATATCACAATCAAGCATTTTCAATGCTGATACGACCGCGAACGTTCCCGTTCCACCTCCCATTACTACCACTTTTTTCTTGTTTTCCATATTATTTTTTCAAACTTTCTAGTATTGCTTCTTTATCACTCCATGGGTACTCAGTGGTACCGTAACACATGCTTTTTTCATGTCCTTTTCCAAGGACAGCTATAATATCTCCAGGCTGTGCAAGTTTGGAAACAGCAAAATCAATTGCCTCCTTACGGTCTGCAATCGACATCACTTTAGCATGGTTTTGAGTTAATTTCTCTTTCATCTGTCTAATAATGGTCCAGACATCTTCAGTCCGCGGATCTTCTGCAGTGAAGATTGTGATATCTGCTAGTCGCGCACCGATTTCACCCATAATAGGTCTTTTTTCACTATCTCTTAGTCCTGCACAACCATATATTGAGATGAGTCTGCCCTTTTTCTTATTTTTTTTCATGTAACCTCGTAGTGCTGTTAGAGCACTTTCTAACCCTTGCGGAGTGTGGGCAAAATCTACGACTAACTCAAAATGGCGAGTTGTTTTAACAAATTCCATTCTTCCAGGAATTCCTGGAAAATTTGCGATTGCTGTAGCAAAGTCTTCGTCAGAAACCAGTAAAATTTGTGCTAAACCATAGACCAGTCTGGCATTCATTTGATTATATTTTTCTTGAAATCGCTCCGTAATTGCGGCAGTTACTTTTTTTGATAAGGAAACTGAAGTACTGTATGACTTAACATCGGTATCTAGTGGCAGGAGTCGCTTGACCTTGTAGTATGAGGTGTCATCTGCATTAAGGACAACTTTTTTTGCTTGTGAAAGCAGCTCCGTTTTTGCTGCCAAGTACTCATCATACGAAATATGGTAATCAAGATGCTCTCTGGTGATGTTAGTTAATCCAGCAAAATCGGGATTAACACCCCAAGTTCGATACTGATATACACCATGCGAGGTAACTTCAAGAACAAGATGGGTAAAACCTTTGTCTACCATCATTCGCATAAAACGCTGAAGATCATCTGGTTGAGGTGAAGTGACATGGAAACCAGTGTCAATCTCTTCATCACCTAAATAGGCAGCAACAGTTGTAAGAAGCGCAACTTTAAATCCTGCCTGTTTGAGTACATGGTATAGCATTGTTGAGGAGGTAGTTTTGCCATCTGTTCCGGTAATGGCAATAACAGTGAGCTTTTTTGAAGGGAAATGATGCTTGTACTCAGCTGGCAAACCTTTGAGGAGGCCAGTTTTAATATAGTGGTATGGTCGCTTTAACCTATACAGTAATAGTTTAAGCATAGATGCCATTTTATTCCTTTTGTTCTATTTTATCAGGTGGAATTCCAAGATGAACGAATAAGTCATTGGCAACAGCATACCAAAGTGGTGCAGCAGTTTCAGCTGCCCAAGTAGAAGATGTTGGTTCAACTAGCTTAACAAACAGTACAAAAGCCGGATCATATGCTGGAGCAAATCCAATAAAACTAGCAATTGTTGCATCTTCTTTATAACCGCCATCCGGTGAAGGAATTTGAGCAGTGCCGGTTTTTCCCGCTACAGTGTATTTTTTTGAAGCAGTCCATTGCGCTTCCCCACCTTGAGCTGCAGTAATCATCATCTCTGTTACAGTCTTGGCAGTTTCTTTGGAAACAACCTGACTAAGTGCAGTCTGTTGCATGGCAACTTCTTCATTTGTAGTTGAATCTATAACTCCAGAAACAATATAGGGTTGCATCATCAAGCCATTATTTGCAATGGCGCTGATAGCACGTACTAATTGCATGCTAGTAATACTGATGCCCTGTCCAAATGACATGGTTGCTAATTCAACTGGTCCAAATTTTTGGGGAAATGGTGTAGTGGTATCTTCCTGCATATCAATGTGCAGTTCTTCACCAATTTTAAAAGCTTTTAGATAGTTTTTAAAACGATCGGCACCTAATTTTTCCGCGATGTAAATCATTGCCGTGTTGTCAGATTTTGCCAGTTCCTGTTCCATGGTAATGTTTGGGTTGTAGACATCATTCCAGGTTTTAATTGTGTATTTGCCAAATATTCTTGGTCCTGCACACACCGGGCAGGTGGTATCTTTGGTGATTTCTTTACTATCAATGCCAGCTGCTACAGTTAGCACTTTAAAGGTAGATCCAGGCTCGTATGCTGCAGTTAGCGTTGGGTTTTTATATTGGCTAGGATCAGACTCTGAAAATCTATCAGGGTTATATGTTGGTGCTGTTGCGATAGCCAAGATTTGTCCAGTTTTTGGGTCAAGAACAATGATTTCTCCAGCTGCTGCCCCATACTTTTGCAGACCTTTTTCGAGAGCTTGCCAAACAAGGTACTGAATATCTCTACGAATAGTTGTGATTACTGTTCTACCGTTAATAATAGGTTGCTTGGTTTCATTTTGTGAAAACAATTCAAAACCAAGCGCATCCGCAAAAATGGTTGAGGTATCATTTCTAGCCATGAGTTCTTTGTTTAAGGCACCTTCAATTCCAAAGTAACCAGTATCTTCACCTTGTTCATTTTTACCTACAAATCCGGTAATAGTTGCTGCCATTGATGCTTCTGGATACCACCGACGATGATATGCATCAAAACCTACGGCATGGAAATCAAGTGCCGCGATCTTTTCTTTTGTTGCCTGAGAAATAGGCTGATACAAACTTATCCAACGAGATGAATTATCTGAGAGCTTCTCGAGAAGAGTGTTTTGCAGCTGTAGTTCTCTGGTCTTTTTTTCTGCAGAACCAGACACTGATTGATAGGCACTATCACCTTCAACAAGAATGGGCACTAAAGCAGATACAATGACTTCAGGCTTTACAGTTAACTGATTTGGTTGGGCAAAAACGCGAAATACTTCTTCATTACTAACAAGTGGGAACGCTTCATATGACAGAATTTCACCTCTTAGTCCTGTTTTAGTAAAGGTGCGTTGATACTGATTTTCTGCCTGCGTACTGAGTGAATTGCCCCTAAGAACTTGCCAATAGAAGAGTCGTGCAAATACCAACAGCATTGCAAAAAAAACAAAAATGAGACTAAACTTGGAACGCTTGCTGATGACTTCAGGTTGTAAAAGTGTATGTTCGGTGCTTGTACGTTTTTTTCTGATCAGCTGATACATACGAGTTGTTGCTTTGAGACGCTATCGTAGTGCCACTGCAATGGTAGTGGTATCAACCACAAAATGTGTCTGTATATTAGTATAGTCTTGTGTCAGAGCAGCTGAAGCAATTTGTGACAGGGATGTGTGCTCTGCGATCTGCTTTTTGAGTTGTGCTTTTTCTTGTAGTAGCTGTTTTTTTTGCGACTGCAGCTGTGCTACTTCCTGACCATGGAATACTACTAGACTACTGTTATAAACAGTACTAACTATTTGTGCAAGTACGACAAAACTACTAAAAGCATAGATCATTGTTATTTTAGTATTCATATATTCTTTCTAATTGCACGTAGCTTTGCGCTTCTGGCGCGATTGTTTTCTTCTAGTTCATCGATAGAGGCGCCGATTGGTTTGGCTGAAAGTAGCTTACCTTTTTTATTGCTTTCCCATGCTTTGAATTGTTGTTTAACAATCCTGTCTTCTCCTTCATGGAAAGAAATAGTTGCAAGTACACCTCCTGGTTTAAGCAAACTAAAGGCATGTGGAAGTGCTGTAGTAATTTCATCCAACTCGCTGTTAACCGCAATGCGGAGAGCTTGGAAGACTTTTGTAGCAGGGTGAATTCCTGGTTTAGTTCGCTTTTTAACCGAGACAATGAGTGAGCTGAGTTCAGTTGTGGTAGTAATTGGAGTTTTGGCAGATTTAATTGCTTTTGCAATGTTTTTTGCTTCTTCTTCACCACCAAACTCTATGAATAGGTCAGCAAGCTGACTTTCAGGAACTACGGCTAAGATGTCTTTTGCAGTAACTCCTAGTCTGGTATCCATTCTCATGTCAAGTTGACCTTCGCCGGTAAAACTGAATCCTCTTTGAGCTGAAGTTAATTGATTTGAACTAGTTCCAAAGTCAAATAAAACGCCTGAAATTTCCAAATCTGGAAGCTTTTTTTTGAGTTGTTTGATCTCAGTTGACATGTTGCTAAAACTTTCATTGATGAGAATGAGATTTCCAGCGGCTATCTGTTTTTCAAATGCTGTTTTGCCAAATTGAATTGCTTCCATGTCCCAATCAAATGCAATGACATATGCACCACTATCTAGTAGTGCTTGGGTGTGTCCACCTCTGCCAAATGTGGCATCGACATACCAGTGCGTAGCTTGTGGCTGCAGTGCTGTGAGTGTCTCCGCGAGGAGAACTGGAATGTGTTTATTCTGCATTGATGCTTTCTGCAAGGTTTTCTGCTTCGGATTCTAGAGTAATGAGGTAGTCGTGATAGAGATCACGGTCCCAAAGTTCTATGTAAGAGAAACTGCCAACTATGACGACGTCTTTGGTAATATGGGCGAATTGGGTCAAGTACTCGGGCAGTTGTACTCGACCATTTGTGTCTGGCTCAATTTCAAAGGCTTCATTTGTAAGGAGACGGACGAAGTCTCGGTTTCTTTTTTTTGTAAAAGAGCTGGCTTTTATGTTTTCCAGTTGCTTCTGGAACTCAGATTTCTCGAAGATAAATAATCCTCCGTCAAGTCCTCTTGTCACAATCCAGTTTGCAGCTTTATCTCTAAAAGCTTTTGGAAGTGATACTCTGCCCTTTTCTTCTACTTTGTGATAAAACTTACCTATAAACATTTTTACTTGGGCTAAATACCACTTCTTACCACTATCGAGATATAGTATGCAAAACCTCTGGTGAATTGTAAACACACAAATGACCCGAAAAGCCGCTAAATCAAATCCTAGAACACATCGCAGTTTTCAACGAAGTGCACAAAAAAGCCACCTGTTTTGGTGGCTTTTAATGAAAAAAACGAAGAAAAATTAGTTAGTAATTACAGCGTAGAGTTCTAGTAATTTACCTGTTGCAGTTGCTGTTTTACCTTCAGATTTTGTTTCTAATTCTGCCCATTGTGAACCGTCATAGCCGACAATGGTAAATGCACCTTCTTCTTTAGTTCTGATGGTGATGTTAGCTTCACCATCAAATGTTTCTGATGCTGCGAGTGAGTACAGTTCTGAAACTAATGTACCGGGTAGTTCTGATGGCGCACCTGCAGTATTAAAAATAACAAGGTACGGTACAGTACTGAGGTCTTTAGATTCAATCATGAATAGAGAATCTCTTGAACCAAATGAAGATTCCTTTGCATTGTTTTCAAAATATTTCCAGTCTGATTGTAATGCATAGTTTTCAGGTCCTTCAAAGCGTGTAAGCAATGAGCCACCTTTAACATCTTCGTGGTAGGTACAAGCACCGCCTGCACTACAGCTCCCAAGTAGGATCTTTTCACGAGCAGGCATTGCATCTAGATCAAATTGACCAAATGCACCTTGAAGCAGTGAGCCAGCTTGATATTCAAGCTCATACTCTACACTTGAAGCATCTTTATTGAGCTTTTCTACGGCAATACTCAAGTTTCTACCGTCAGCATGTGGAGTAATAGTTAGATATGGTCTTTCTGCAACAGCAATAATGTTAACTGGTTCAGAAACTTTCTTTTTTTGTTGTGCTTCTTGGGGAACCTCAGCTGGTTTTTTGGTAAATTTGTACACACCAAATCCAACAATTCCAAGGACAACGATAACTCCAATGATGGGGAAAGCTTTTTTCATAGGGTCTTTCGTTACTTTGTAAAACAGGCTCTACTCTACCATAGAACGCAGATAGGCATCAAGCTTATCGAGTGAGACACGTTCTTGTTTGGTAGTGTCTCGGTCGCGTACGGTTATACAGTTGTCAGTGAGGGTGTCAAAGTCGACTGTCACGCAGTAAGGAGTGCCAATTTCGTCCTGGTAGAGATATCTTTTACCGATGTTACCGCGTGAATCCCAAGCCGTGGGATACTGCTTCTGTAACGAGCTGTAAACTTGCTGGGCTATTTCAACCAGTTCTGGTTTATTTTTGAGGAGTGGGAATACCGCTACAGTGTAAGGTGCCAAGCGTTTTGGTAATTTCAGAACTGTTCGATTATTTTCGACATCTTCCCAATACGCGTTGCTGAGTGTTGCAAGGAAGAATCGAGCTATACCTGCTGCTGGTTCGATAACGTGTGGTACAAAAACTTTTCCAGATTGAGGGTCTCGGTAAGACATATCCTGACCAGAATGCTTCATATGTTGAGTGAGGTCGTAATCGGTGCGGTATGCAATACCCCACATTTCACTCCATCCAAATGAAAAGTTGTATTCAAGATCTTGTGTCATTTTGCTATAAAAACTCAGCTCTTTTGGCGTATGGTTTCTCCAGCGCAGGTGTTCTTCCGAAAGTCCCAGACTTTTGGTGACAAATGACCACATAGCATTCTGCCATTGCTCAAAGAGTGGTTCCCATTCAGTTTGCTCAGGATTGAAGAAGTACTCAATTTCAGCTTGTTCAAACTCGAGTGTTCTAAAGACAAACTGACCAGTGGTAATTTCATTTCTAAAACTTTTTCCAATTTGTCCCACACCAAATGGCAGCTGTACCCTAGTTGAATCTAAAATATTGGTGAAGTTGCTAAAAATACCTTGCGCTGTTTCACCACGCAAATACACTTTAGCTTTTTCACCAGCAACCGTACCAATTGCTGTTTCAAACAATAAATTAAATACTTTGGGAGCAGTCACAGGGTTTCCATCTGGACTGGTGATTGCATGTTTTTCGATAAATGCGCCCATTTCTTCAATGGTTAGGTCTTCTATTACTATGCTAGGTACAGCTTTTTGAGCATTTTCTTGAGATTCGAGCCAATTCTTGATTAAGTGGTCAGCCCGATAGCGTTTTTGTGTTTTAACATCCTCAACAAGCGGATCATTGAACGAATGCACATGTCCAGAAGCAACCCAGGTTTCTGGATGTAGCATAATTTGAGAATCTAGACCTACCATGTCAGTACGGTAGGAAACAAATTCTTTCCACCACGCGTCTTTAATGTTTTTGAGTAATTGACTACCTAATGGGCCGTAATCGTAAGAGTTAGCGAGTCCACCGTAAATTGATGAAGTAGGAAAAACGAAGCCACGTCGCTTGCAGAGTGCTACGATAGTTTCAAGTGAAGTGTTTGGCATAGGCTGCTTTCTGGGTACAAAAAAATCCCTACAGTGCTAGATACTGTTAGGGACCCTACCGGGCGGTTCCACCCTATTTCCACACATATTTGTGTGACTCTTCTGCTTAGTGGTTTGCTGCAATCAGCTATCGCTTGCCAAAGACGACACTCACTTGCAACATTATTTTATCACATGTGGCTTGATGAGTACACCTCATTGTCTGCGAACTACTGTACTCGGAGAAAGGCAAAGCTGTTGAGTGGTTTACCAGTGAGAGATTCAAGATAGTCTGTTATTGAGTCATATGGTGAAGTTGCTGGGTCCTGAAATCCAAGTGCAATTATGAGGTCAGAGAGTAATTGTCTAATGTGTTTAGGTGAGCTCTGATTATAGATGACTTGATTTCGCAGTTGGATCGCCGACAAAAAAGTTGTATGGTCAATTTCTGCTTCAACAAAGAGTGTATCAAAAATTTCTAAGATTTGAGAAAGTTGACTATAATTTTGCAGATTTTGAATCATCTTGCTGGTGTCGTCAATGAGAACAGCTTGAGTGAGTAGTGGCAACGATCTAGTTTCGATTAAGTTCACTTTTACCAGCATTCCAGGTTCAAGGAAAGCTCTGGTACTAGATGTTAATTTCCGGACCCCTTTGGCAACACATACAACTTTACCTTTTTCTTTAGTGAGAAGTGTAAGAATTCTGTCGGTCTCGCCAGTGTTAGTTCGACGCAGTACCAAACCTTTAATAACGGCAGGTGCATGTTTCATGGTTAGAAAGGAGCAGTGTAGGTGATGTTTTTATTAACCGTTACCTTTTCTTGCCCACCGGCAACGTCAAAGAGTACATCAAAACTTTGTAATCCACCCTGTTTCCAGATAGTTCCCGTGTATTCTTTTTCGTTGGTATAAGGTATTTTGTAGGTAAGCTGTAGCTTCGCAGTTCCTTTTGGTTCGAGTAAAAAGAAACCATCAAACACAGTAAATCCTGCCTCATCATATGTTTTTGCTTCTTCGGTAAAGCCTTGTGCAGATATTAGCTGTGCACCCTCTGGTACGTAGATGCGCGTCCAGTCTTTGAGTGTTGAGTTGAGACATAATAAACCAGCTTCAAGATTGCAGTTGTCACCATGTCGAGTGTTGCGATAGGTGATTTCTACCGTCTTCTCAAGATAGCCATTTTTAGGGGCAGATATGACTTGCTCAACACCATATTCAGTGAAGAGGTTTGATTTTGCTCCTCCAAGATTAGCGTTAATTATTCCTAAAAAGTCTTGATTTTTCTCAGGAGAAGCCATTCTGCCTGCTGCCTCAGCTAACTCTGCTGCTGATTGGTTTTTTTCATCGAGAAAATAGAATTGCACATTTCTTCCTTCGACAGATTTGAATCCTTCAGCGAAGAGTGTTGGCCATTGTTGTTTTGGTGCCGCGTATGCTTTGGAAAGTAATGAGCGCATGAGTGGACCCAAGATACCTTTTCTGTCTTCACGTAGGTAAGGAGTTGGACGGGTAATGATTTCTGAAAGCACATAAATGATTTGTGGACAGTCGCAACGTGGGTCATTTTCTGCTGAAAAAGTGCCATATCCTGGTACTTCAATTGGTCCAAGCACTGTCATTAGACTGGTTAAGAAGTGTGTATCAACGGCAATAATGCCGTCTATATCATTTGGCTCACCTGGAATAGTTTTATATACACCGTAGATAGTATCCATCGAGGTTTTAAAGTCTGGTGAAGTGTTCATATCGCGCAGATTCCAGTATTTTTCAGTGGTGAGGTAACGACCGAGTTCTTTTGGAATGAGCTGTGTTTTTTTGTATTTTTGATCTAGTTCGTAAATATCATCAGACTTTTCAGCTTCAACTTTACCATTCTCCACATTTATGATGGCATAGGCAGTTAAAAATCCGCCGGTTGGTCGAAGTTCATTATCATTTTGGAATAACACTAAATATTTTTTACGAGTTCCACGAGCACCTGCAACATCGGGAAGTTGCTCGATAACAGGTCGATATTCTGTGAGAGTGGTAACTGCACTTTTTCCAATTGATTGTAATGCAACAATATTTGATCTAAGTGCCGTATCTCCAATTTGCTCAGGGTATCTCTCTGGATCAATGGTTGAAAGTTCAGCGTCAACAATTGCTAAATCTGCAGCAATCGCATTGAGTTCTGGCGCAACTTTATCGAGCGTTTCGAGCAAAATTTTAAGTCTGTCTTCAGTAGTACCACCTTGAAATGAACCTTCTCCTGCAAAACCAAGTACATCAGCATACGGTGTAATAGCGGCTAGAGTCTTTTTGCCCGCACTAAGACCGGCGTGAGCAGCGGTTAGACTATGTTCGCCATCCAGATAGTAGGCTCTGAGTCCAGGAATAAATTTAAAGAGTGCTAATTTTTTGTAGGTATTTGAGATTTCATCTAAGTTTCCTGAGAGACTCTCAACTTTGTTTTGAGTGCCAATTAAATCTTGGTTTTTAAAAGCAGTATAGGCTTCTTTAGCAACTGCTGAGACAACTGCTGATTGCGTCTTTATTTCAACTGCAACTGTGTATGAATAGAAACCGAGTGTGCCGAATAAGCTTAAAATAAGAAGTGCGACCACTGCTATGCCAATCAATAGTTTTTTCTTTTTGGGAATGAGCGGTTTTTTGATTTTGGGCGAAGTGCCGTCATCACTGCCAACACTTACAGCACCTAAATCTGAATTACCACCCGTTTTTTTAGTTTGTTGATATTTACTTGTATGTGCAAACTGAGAAATGTCAGGTTCTGCAGTTTTTGGAAAATCTGGAGAAGTCGTGTCGAGAAAGTCAGGGTTGGTTGCAGGGGTAACACTAGACATAATAGGAGCTAGTATAGCAAACTTTGTTGCTACTTACCATTTTGATATCATTGCCCGTGGAGTTCTAAACAGTATCCGTATATCGTTGGTGATCGAGCGAACTCCCGCATATTCGGCATCCATTTTTGCTCTGACTTTAAAAGGCACTTCATTACGACCACTTGTTTGCCATGGACCAGTTATGCCTGGTTTAGAAGAAAGAATTAAGTCTTTATACTTCTTTGTATCAGGATATTTTTTTGTTTGTTCTTCGATCTCTTTGCGTACATATGCACGTGGGCCAACCATGCTCATGTCACCCTTTAATACATTGTATAGCTGTGGAAACTCATCAATAGTGAGGGAGCGAAGAACCTTGCCAAGTTTTGTGATCCGAGGATCATTTTGAATTTTCCAGTCTCCTGCTTTAAATTTTTTGAGTAATTCTTTGTCTTGTTTATGAAGTACCTCATCTGCGTTTGGAATCATTGATCGGAATTTGTATAAGTAAAACTCTTCGCCATGTAGTCCAACACGTTTGTGTTTAAATAAAATGGGTAAGCCTGAATCGAGGTAGATCAAGATTGGGATGAGTATCCACACCGGGAGGAATAAAACTGCAAGCCCTAAGGCAACACAGATATCAAGAATTCTTTTTTGTTGGTCGTAGGTCATACAGAGTATCTGTTACAGAATAGTACAAAAAGGTGATTGTAGCATAGCCTCATTTTTCATGTCTGTTTATAAGTAATCTTTTTTATTATCAGCTTTAAGTTTTTCAACAATTTTTTTCACATCCTGACTTTGAGATTTCGGCACTATCATTAGAATTTCATCTGTATCTATAATTACCATATCGTTTACGCCGACGAGTGAAATAAGTCTGCCGTTGCTATGTATGAGATTATTTTCTGAGTCAATAAGACATACCTCTTTACTTTGACTGTCACTAATGACCACATTTCCTAATGAATCCTTTTTTTCTAGGTCGTAGACAACTTTCCAATCGCCCACATCGTCCCATCCAAAGTCGCCTGGGATGAGTACTAGGTTTTCGGCCTTTTCTGAGATAGCATAGTCGACCGATATTGCTTCGGCATCTTGATATATTTTGGGAAGAGCCTGGTGGAAAGCATGACTATCAAGTGTGCTGAGATGCTTGGTGAGTTCGTACAGCGACGGCATGTGCTTTTTGAAGGCGTCGCTGAGTGTTTGAGCTGCCCATACATACATGTTGGCATTCCAATAGTATTTTCCAGTCGCAATGAATGCACGAGCAGTTGCTGCATTCGGTTTTTCAGTAAAATTTTCTACTTTAAAAAAAGTTAAGCCTTCAGGTAGCTTCATGATATCTTGACCAATTTTAATGTAGCCAAAGCCTGTAGCAGGTCTGTTTGGTGTGATCCCCACCGATACCAAATATGGATTTTCACCCGCAACAGTTGTTGCAGCTTTCATTACTCTTAAAAACTCTTCTTTATCAGTGACTACATGGTCGGAGGCTAGGTTGATTATAACTGCATTAGGATCTTTTGATTTTGCATATAATGCCCCAGTTAACATGGCTAGCGCAGTGTCTCTTTTTCTTGGTTCAGCAATAATGTTTTGAATAGGAACCTCTGGGAGCAAGCTATGTACTTCTTCTTTATATAGTTCATTGGTCACCACTATGATTCGATCCCAAGGAATAATAGAAGTTATTCGTGAAGTGGCAATTTGAATCATGGTTTCATTGCCAACAAGTTTGAGAAATTGTTTTGGTGATTTATTTCGTGATTTTGGCCATAATCTAGTACCACCACCGCCTGCTAGAACGACTGCATAGACATGATCAAGTTGTGACATGGGCTTCCTTTTTTACTTTGATTTCTGTGTCAATTTCATTTGTATGATACTATCATATATCAAATTTTGCATTTGGGCTTTAAAAGCTGACATAGAAAATGCAGTGATAATCTCATTCTTTGATTTTGTGTCAATGGTAATGCTTTTACTTTCTGTTATGGCTGTAACCAGATTCATAATTGTCTGTGAATCAGTATGCAGTGCAGTGACACCATGTTCAAGTATCTCTGCTACTCCACTGTCTTTGTGAATAATGGGAATCGCTCCTGCAGCAACTGCCTCGAGTGCTGTAATGCCAAAATCTTCTTTTCCTGGCATTAGCAAGGTTGTTGCGTGAGAAAGTAGCCACTGTCTTTCTGAGTTAGTTACTCGACCGACAAAATAGATGTTTTTAGAAGTATCAGTCTGTATTGTTTCGAGAAATGTATGTAATGATTGGTTTTTTGTTCGAACACAGGCGCGTGTTCCTGCTTGCTTTACTAAGCTTTTTTTTGCTTCACCATCTCCCGCAATAATAAGGGTTTCATTAAGCGACAACATAGCAGCTATTGCAAGATCAATTTTTTTGTAGGGAACTAATCTGGATAACACTAAGTGAAATGGAAAACTATTGGCTAGCAAAAGGGTTGGTGAAGCAACCATTTTGGGTAATGGTGGGTAGATGACAGAATCTGCTGTTCTGCCATAGTATTGTTTTAATCTTTTGGTAACTAATTTTGAAATGGTAATAATTTTGTCAGGCCGCCACATAGCCGCACTATCCCACCATCGTACATAATGTAGTAAATGTATAACTAGTAGATTTAGAATCGGCAACTGTAAGAGCGGTTTTGTTGCTAGGTACTCTTTTGAAAAGTCGTACAAATATCTTGGTGGCGTGAGTAAGTAACATATGTGCAGTTGATCAGGTTTGGTAAGAATTCCTTTTGCTTCTCCACTTGTTACTGAAATTAGCACATCATACTTTTGCACATCGAGTGATTCAAATGCAAGCGGCATAGTGGGTGCAAGCAGTTGATGCTTATTTTGTAAAAAAGGTAGTATATTTAAAAAACTGGGAATGATGGTAAAACTTTTTGCCCAGGGTGCATTTTTTTGTGAATGCAGTGATGTGAATAGTGGAGCCTCAGGAAAAAGCGAATGAAGTGCTTGTAGTACCCACTCTGCTCCTCCGTATGGGGTATTAACTTTGTCGTAAATTATCGCGACACGATAAGTACTAAGAAGTTGTGAAACTGCATCTTTTTTGTCATTGTTGTTAGGCATGATTAATGTGAGATAAGTACACTGTATTGGTTATTTTTGCCATTCTTTTCCAAGAATACTGCGCTGATACTTCTGCAGCTTTTTTTTGAAAGCTTGTTGGTGATTGTTTCTCAATTTTTTGCAATGCCGCAATGAATGACTCCACAGAATGAGGATTAAAGTACTGCGCAGCATTTCCATAAATCTCTCTAAAAATGGGAATGTCTGAGGCAATAACAGGAGTATTAAGTGAGAAGGCCTCAATCCCTGTGAGTCCAAAACCTTCCGATAAAGACGGTTGTACGAGTACAGTTGCGTTTTGATAGTGCTTCGCCAACGAGTCGTCTGCAACATAGCCAAGAAATTGCACCCTGTTTTGCAGCTGTCTTTCTTGGACATACCTCACAACTTTATCTTGGAAAACGTTTCTTGAACCTACAATTGTTAAGCTATAGTTGGGTAAGATGCGCAGAGCGTCGATGACGAGCTGAATATTTTTATGTGGGTAGAGTGATCCAACATATAGTAAAGAATGTTTCTTTTTTTGAGTACCTTTTCTTTGATATTTTTCTAAGTTGCTGCCTTCGGTTGTAACTACAATTTTATTCACAACAGTTGGGTAATATTTGATGATAATGTTCTTGACAGTTTCTGCTGGGACAAAAATTGATTTAGCTTTATAGATATTTGTAGTAGCTACAAACCTGTAAAAAACATACTTAATCCAATACAGAACAGGGCTTAGCGTAGTTACCTGCGTACCCTTTTTTTCATGCCACAACAAGTCATGAATGGTTACTACCATGCGCCCTGTGTATAAAACAGGAGCATTAAAGTGAGGCACATGCAAGAGTGATAATTTAGCTTTATAAAAATGAATGGGAAGAATAAGTTGTTCAGTGAGTGTGTAATGCTTGATAGGTACATAGATAATTTCGCACTGTGGATGTGAAATATTTGCACCAAGTGCAGACTCTGCCTGAACTTTATTGGAAAAGAAAAGTACCCAGACTATTGTCTCGTTGTTTTGATCAATAAGTTCTGAAACTAAGTTTTCAATATATCTGCCTAAGCCAGCGTGTTGTTTTCCTCCGAGTCGACAGTCAATTCCTATGCGCATATAAAATGGTGTCTGAATACATTTGAGGCCAGGCAATTTGCCTGGCCTCACTATTGTACCTCAACTCAAGCTGAGTAAGCTACTTAGTTTTTTTTGCTGATTTGGTTGTTTTAGCTTTCGCAGCTTTTTTTGCTGCTTTTGGTTTTAATGCTTCTTCAACAATTGACTCAAGTTCTCGAAGTTCTTCTTTTGAAAGATCATCTGTTTTGTTGTCCTCACTGCAGCATCCACCACCACAACAGCCATCGAGAGCTTGCTCTGCTTTTTTAGCTGCAGCTTTTGTGTTTCTCATCACATTACCAACAACGGTAAAAAGGAAGAAAGCTGCTGAGACGCCAAAGGTGATTATTGGTAACATTTCAAGTATTGCAGGTTGCTCTGTAAGGGTGAGCAATTCCTCCTGTGAATACATCATGTTAATGATGAGTTGTGGCAAAAATACATTTGCAACAATTGCTGCAATGAAAACCATAATTGATTCGATCGCTCTGGTCATGCTTTGTAGACGTAAGTCTGTTACTTCTGAAAATCCTGTCATAGTGCTCCTTTTTTTATGACTAAAAAATACCTAATACAGGTCCTCAACAATTCTGGGTAGAGGCTCCTATAGTGTTTGTCGTAGTATTGTAGCATGGTGTCGTAAAAATGCATGCGAGTTTTTCGTGCAATTTTTTGTGAAGCATTTTTAATTCCGGATTTGTATTTGTGATGAATCACCACAGCTTCTGGATTGTAGATCACTGTAAAGCCTGCTTCTCTAAATCGCTTACACCAGTCGAGGTCTTCTGCGTACATAAAGAATCTTTCGTCTAGTAATCCAATGACATTGATAGCAGACTTTCTAACGATCATGGCAGCGCCAGAGCAGGCTGCAACAGAGTGAATGCTGAATAAATCTTTATAAGTTTGATGGTATTCGCCAAACAAAGTTGAGTGGGGAAAAAGCTTCTCTAAACCAGAAAAGTAGCTAAGTGATACCCATGGCGTGGGCTCACCTCTATGACAGGCTGGGTCAATTGAGCCATCTGAAAACTCGACTCTAGGTGTGATAATGCCAACTTCTGTGTGTTTCTTTAAATACTTAATGAGAACATCAAGATGTGACTGATCCGTAAGTTCAACATCAGAATTAAGAAGCAATATGAACTCAGCATCTGATTGCTGAATTGCTGTATTATTAGCAGCGGCATACCCTTTGTTTTCTTGACTTTGTACCAATTGCACCCACTTAAATTCTTTTTTGAGTATGGACAGTGATTCATCCTCAGAACCGTTATCCACTACAGTAACAACAACATTATTTTTGGTGATGCTTAAATATTTTTCTTTTAAACTGCTTAATGTTTTTTTTAACCAAAATGCACTATTGTAATTAACAATAATCACTTCAAGGTCAGTAGTTGATTTTTTCATATTTTCTTGTGACTTCCGATGGTTTGATAGATTGTATCAAGCTTTTCAGAAATTATTGCCCAATCATAATTTGTTTTTACAAACTTTTTACCATTATCAGCAAGTTTCTTTTGTAAGATTGGATCTTTTATTAAGGTGACAACGAGTTCAGCAATTCCTTCGGCGGTATCTGAGGTTAGCACATGAGTGCCATGGGCAACTTCCAAGCCTTCAACTGCCGTTGAAGTTGCCACAATTGGTGTTCCTGATGCCATGGCTTCCAGAATTTTATATCTGGTGCCTTTGCCACTAAATACAGGAGCAACTAAAACGTGAGCTCCTTTAAATGCATCACGAATATCTGGAATGGTGCCAGAAACTGTAATGGTTTCATCCTTTTTTTGGTAATTCATTACTGTGCGAGTTGGGGCGTTTCCAACGATCCAGAGCTTAATGTGCGGAAGTTGGTCTTTAATGAGTGGCCATACTTTTTGCACCAAAAAATCTACAGCTTCAACATTAGGTAACCATTTAAACGTGCCGACTGAAAGCAGGGTTGGTTGAGATGGGCGATTTTCACTTTTTTGTTCGAACCAGTCTGTGTCAACTCCGTTTGCAACTACTTCAATCTTTGATGCATCGCCAATTTCTTTTCCAATAAATTTTTTATCATCATCACTCATAACTATGAGGGTTTTGCTTTCATTCCAGTAATGCTTTTCCCAATGCTTGATCTTTTTTACATCGATATTAAGTAGTGGCTGGACAAGTGCTGGCGCCTTCTTTGCATAACTTTCATAGCCGAGGTACTCAATAGTTTGTTCGACAAGTAAAGTTGGGATGCTGGTCTTGGGAATATGTGGCATCATGTAGAACGTTTCGGCATGAATTAAATCATAGTGTTCAGCTTCAAGCTCTTGTTCTACTGCTTGGATGACTTCGGGAACGTGATTGCGAATGACCAAAAAGGGATATGTTGAGAATGCTGTGCGAATAATATTGCTGATGGTAAATGGTCGAGATGATCGTTTAAAAACTTTAAC
This sequence comes from uncultured Pseudomonadales bacterium, assembly GCA_964556485.1. GTDB lineage: Bacteria > Patescibacteriota > Microgenomatia > UBA1400 > PJMF01 > CG1-02-43-31. Next base: position 58,741 of record CAZKVV010000002.1, read on the forward strand.
TTTTTTACAGTATTTTTCAAGTTCCGGTACATGCTTAGTTTCATCTGCATCCTTAATGAGTGCAAACAAAGTGACCTCATGCTTATTCGCAAGTTTTTTGAGGAGGTTGTATGTCCTAATCTGTCCACCAGAGAGCAATGGGTACGGCAGATATGGTGTCAACATGAGAATTTTCATATCATTTCTCTAATTTTGGCCTAGTTAAATCGAGCAGTATGTACTGTTCTGTTTGGGAGAGAATGAAGTATTTTTTTGCAAGTTCTTTAGCCTCATCGTCATAGGCAGTAGTGACGTAATGAGTTGCACCCTTATCTATCTTGTCTTCTATTTCAAAACCAATTGGCCAACCCGTTCTATTGGTTTGAAACAAGAAGGAAGTATCGCCAAATGCAGGTGCGATCACTTTAGCATCACTTGGAACGAGTTCATCAACAATTTTTCCGGTTTTGGCATATTCCCAATGATTGACAGAAAAAAATCCACCAACATAGCGCCATGATCCTATGCAAGCTGTTAGAAGTATCACTAATGGTATGAGGTAGCTGACCGGCTGTGTTGTTTTTTTGGAAAGCCATAGTTGCATGTTGCGCAGTCCAAAACTGACGGTGATCGCAAATATAGGCATAACCATGATTTGATAGTAGTCATGTTGGACATTACCGGTAGCAATTACAGTAAAGTAGGCAACAACTCCGGTCCACCACGCTGCGGTAATGACAAACTGTTTTTTTGTTTGGCCAAAAACACCAGCAAAGAAAGGTATTACACCAACAAAACCAAGAAACATCTTTATCATTCTTTCATATCCCAACCAGCGAAACCAAGATGGTCTAAATCGAATGTGATTGCCATTAAAGAGCCAATCGGATGCTGGAATACCATCTGGGTATTGCAGTATCCATTGTCGCCATAAAACAATTGGTGTAAGGGCAATAACTAGGTATGGTAGTAACACAACCCTTTTGTACCAGTTTTTTCCATCATTTTGTATCCAGATAGCTAGATATACTAGTCCTGTAAAAATCACAAATGGTTTTACTAAAAAAGCACAGGCCAACAAGATTGCAGAAACTAACCAATGCCAAAGCGTACCTGTTTTTTGTAACCCTCGATAGAAAAAATACAGTGATGTAATTGAACAGAAGAGCAGTAACATTTCGGGAAGAACTGCTCTCGAGTAAAAAACCGTGTATGGATGAATTGCTAAAACCAAGACACTCAGATATGCCGTTTTTTTGTCGTAAATATCTTTCACCAGAAAAAACAAACTATACAGCATTGCTAAGGAAAAAAAGACCACCACTACTCTGCTGGTAAGCTCGAGTGGAAGTTTGTTTTGTGAAGCAACGATTATTCCGGCTGTAATGGTATTTAATAGCGGAAATTCAACCATACGATACCCCATCGGATTATCTTCTCCAGATTGTATATTTGAATGGTCTTGGTATGTAGGAACAAGTGGAGTAATTCCTTTTTTAACAAACTCTCTTGTCACGCTCGCGGTGTCTGACTGTCTGAAACTATGCCAATCAAGAATTGGATTGTTGATTCGGTACATTCTTGCACAAAATGCAAGCAATAATAGCAGCCAAAGCAGTGGATACTGCAGCTTCCATTGTTGTTTTTTATGAGCCATTTTTATTTCTATGTACTGTTTCTATAGCGACAATCATTCCAGCTAACAGCCAAAAAGTCAGTGCTACTTTAGAAGCAACAAATACGTCAATATATATAGCATTAAAGAGTAATCCTATCGTACCTGCAATAAATGCAATTGAAACAGCTTTTAAGACAGTTGGAGTTTTATGTTTTGTTTGAGTATAGGCAATTTTCACTATCAGTAGTATTGAACCGTAAAAAGTAATAAACCCTGCTAAACCGGTTTCACCAAGAGTTCTCAGGAAGTTATTGTCTGTGCTATCAGCTTCTGTGAATTCAGTTATCTCAGATTTTGTAAGTGTGGCATAGCCACTACCAAATAAAGGGTTTCTGTAAAACCCGCTTATTGCCTGAGGCCACAGGGTATCAAGTCTGATCGCCATTGATAAGCCATACTTTAGTGCGTTATCAGAATAGACTCTTGGAGCTTCAACAATAATGATTTTTTTAGTACCATCTGCTGAGATTGTTGCAACTTTTACTAAATCTGGAACGTCAACATAGATATCATTTGGTTTTTTGGGAACTGGTTGAGAGTCAGAACTGACCATTACATTATCAATCTCATCTGTTTTTGAACGAGGAAACAGATTGACGGTTTGCCTATATACTCCATAGATTTGTGGATAGCCTTGCAAAGCATGGAGCATCCTTTCCCGAATGTCTCCACCAAATTGAAAGAAGATGAATCCGAAAATACTACTGACAATCAGCATGTTTTTGCAAAAAAACAAACTTTTTTGCTTGAGTGTATCTTGAAAAGATGCATAAATAAGGATGACTAGACTCACCCCTATCGTTGCAGCAATAAATGAGGTGCGAGCAGCGGTGACAGTAATGAGCCAGGTGCTCAAAATAAACAGTCCCCACATTGCGCTCTTGAGGTATTTCTTTTTAATACTTAAGGCCTGACTGAGCACCAAAGGCAGCATAATAACGAGATATGCTGCTAAGTCATAGTGTCCGCCAAAGGTTGATTGCACCCGGGCATGTTCGGTGAGTACGAGTTGAATTCCTGCGGAAAATTCTCTATTCATTGTGGAGTATACAGGAAATTGAAGGTATTTTTGCCCTACTCCGTATAATCCAACAATGCCAAGTGTAAAAAGCGTTACTGAAATGAAAATGGAGATGTCTTTTTGAGATTTAATTGCTGTGAATCCAAGAAAAAACATAAAAATATACTGAATATTTCGCAGATAGTGCAGCACAGTTTTTAACACATGTGATGCTTCAAAAGGAACGGTGTGAAGAACAAAAAGAGCCAATAGCACCGATATGCCACCAGTAATAATATGCGCTATCAACGGTTTGGTCAGTTTCGATTCAACACTAATTTTTTTGCGTAGGAGCTGTATCAACCAAAAGATTGCAACGCTCAGTATCACTATGTCTTCAAATCTCACACGGACTATGTACCCCGGAATAACTTCAAAGAGCGGAATTTTGGGAGTGAGCGGTATGACCACACTTAGTAGTAGAGCGCACAGCAACAAATAGTTCTTTTTTGAGAAGACTGTTGAAAGCTGTTTTGTATGGTTCTTAAACATGCTGTTATTGTGCAATCAATTTTTTAATTCCGGAAAAATAAGTTTGAGCTTTAGCCTTATTTGGTTTGAGTGTGCTATATAGAATGACTCGAGCTAGGCAGCCAAGTTCAAGAATGAGTGTTGCGAAGGGCAATTGCCAGAGTGGCATATGTTTGGCCCAAATGTAGTGATATCCAAGTAGTTCGCCAATAATTGCTGACTCAGAACTGCTACTCATGCTTTGAAAATGCATTACTCTTGCTCGAGGATCGATTGCAATCTGCCACAAATGTTTTTTAGCTCGAAGGCAAAACTCAATATCTTCACCGTACATAAAAATGGCATCATCCAGCAGGTCCACTTCATCAAAAACTTGACGTTTAACACACAGTGCCGTTCCGCCAACCCAATCTTGATAAATCAATTCACTGTTTTTGGTATTGAGTCGTTGAGTTGTTCTGAGTCCAGTATGTTGCGTGGATGGCAGAAATGAACCTAGAAATGGGATATCGTCGAGGAAAAACTGCTGAATTGTCAACGTCAGCAGACTTGGTGCATGTCCACCTTGGGCTTGAAGTGTTCCATCCTTATTAAGGAGTGTTGCGGCTACTATACCGAGAGACTTATTTTGCTGTAAGGTCGAAACTAACTGTTCTAATGCGCCTTTTTGTATGATGGTGTCTGAGTTAAGCAATAGGATGAATGGCGCAGAGCTTGCTGCTATTCCCTGATTATTAGCTGAACTGTAACCAGAATTTTTTTTGTTTACTAGGACCTGAGTAGAAAGTTTGCTGCTACTAGCAAACCTGTGTAATTCTGAAACAGATTTATCCTTGGAATTATTGTCGACTACGATAAGTTCACAACGACCTTTAAGAAGTTCTGAGTTTGCAATATCTCTTTCAACAGATTGGAGAGTCTCAAGTGTGAGATCCAATGTGTTGTATGAGACAACAATGACACTTAGTAGTGGTTTCATAGTTACTGGAATAACCTAGATCTACCCAATGTATAGTTGAGATCAGTTACTTTTCTGTCCCCTATTTTTTGTGCTGGTACACCTGCAGCAATGGTAAAAGGTGGAACTGATTTGGTGACAACAGCTCCTGCAGCAACGATTGATCCTTTGCCAAGTGTAACACCAGGTAAAATAATTGCTCTAGGGCCAATAAAGACGTAGTCTTCTATGGTTACTTGTTTTTCAATCGCACCAAAATGTTCATCAACAATGTCATGTTGGCTCGTCCAGATCATCACCTCAGACGCCATATCAACATGATTGCCAATCACGAGTCCACCTTGAGAGTTTTTTAATTGTTTTCTACCATCGAGAGTGGCTTTTTCACCGATGATTGTGTCTTCTCCAATGCTGATATGTTTAGGATCATAGATTCTAGCGCCCATATGAATGGTACTTCCAGATCCGATGTGCATTCCAGCGAGTCGGTACCAAAATCGTCTAAAATGATGGCAAGGCACTGAGCCAACACCCCACCACAACACTCCAGTGACTAACTCGAGCCATACAGTCTGAATTCTGTTGGATATTTTTTCAGTGAGGGATCTTCTACCAGTATTTGATGGTGTTTGTTCTTGCATCTTGAGATAAGTATACTCGAAATCAGGTAAAAACGCACATGTTTAGTCGCTCCTTTTTTCTTCAGGGTAGGCATACCCAAGGTGGGTGTAGGCTTTTTCGGTGATTACCCTGCCTTTAGGTGTTCGTTTCATAAAGCCAATTTGAAGTAAATAGGGTTCAAAAACTTCTTCGATTGTAAGAGCGTCTTCGTTAAGGGTTGCAGCAATGGTTGAAATACCAACAGGTCCCCCGCTATGTTTGGTAATAAGTTGCTCTAAAAAGGCGCGATCAGATTCACCTAGTCCAGCAGTATCAACATTAAACAGGGCTAATGAACTAGTAACGTCTTCTGGTACTATTGCATTTCTATCTTGTACCTGTACAAAGTCTCTGACTCTTTTAAGTAATTTAAGCGCAATCCTGGGTGTGCCTCTCGATCTTCGAGATATCTCTAGAGCTGCTTCTTCATCCAACAAAATGTCCAGCTTTTTTGCCGCCGCTCTGAGTACTGTTTGCAAATCAGGTGGTTCATAAAAAGGAATGCGGTGAATAATGCCAAAGCGGTCTCTAAATGGACCCGCTAGAAGTCCAAATCGCGTTGTAGCACCAACAATCGTAAACTTTGGTAGATCAATTCTAATAGTACGTGCAGAAGGTCCTTTGCCAATAACGATGTCGAGTGCGTAATCTTCCATAGCTGGATAGAGTGTTTCTTCTACAATTTTTGGTAAACGATGGATTTCATCAATAAACAGCACGTCTCCATCGTTTAAATTGGTAAGAATTGCTGCTAAGTCACCCGTTTTTGTGAGTGCGGTACCAGAGGTTATTTTGATGTTTACACCCATCTCTTTGGCAATCAAATGTGAAAGTGTTGTTTTTCCGAGTCCCGGTGGTCCATACAGCAGAGTGTGATCTAAGCTTTCATTTCTATTTTTTGCAGCTTTGATAGAAACCATTAATGCTTGTTTGAGATGTAACTGACCGTGAAACTCAGTCCAGTCCTGTGCTCGCAAAGAAGTAAAGAGTAGTTCTTCTTCTGGCAATTTTGGTAATGTTGGAATGAGGAGCGGGTCAATCATAGAACGATGTTAGTTAGTTACTTAATTTTTTTAGACAGAGTTGCAGTGCTTGAGACAAACCAACCTGTTCTAATGCTTCATCTCTCACAATTTCATCAATGGCTGCATCCGAAAATCCCAAGCTAAGCAATGCTTCAGAAAGCTCAGACTGAAATGTAGTAAGCGGAGTAAGTTGTAGCTGTTTAAGGCTTCCAAGTTTTGGTGTGAGTTCAATAATAATTTTTTGGGCTACTTTTTTTCCAACTCTTGGAACACTACTAAAAACAGCGACTTGAGCTTGTTGAACTGCAGTGACAATAGTGCTTGCGCCCTTTTCTAGTATGGATAATGCAGTTCTGGGACCCACACCGTTTACTGACAATAGAATAGTAAAAAGTTTTTTTTCTTCAGAAGTTTCGAATCCAAACAATTCGAGGGATTCTTCTTTAACATGAGTATAAATATGCAGCGATGCTTGAGACAGAGTGCTTACATTTGAAAGTGTTGCATTGGTCACGTGAACACCATAACCAACCCCATTGCAAATGAGTACCAGTTGATTATCAATAATTGCGGGTAGGCCTTGTAGATAGGCAATCATAAAATCAGTATAGCAAGGAGTTTGGGTTATGATAGGGGAAAATTTGCAGATGTATGTAGAGCATGGGTGATACCAATGGCGATAGCATCTATGGCATCGTCTAACAGTTTTGGCGGAAGTTTTTCATTAATTTGATGGATTACCATTTTCGCTACAGCTTGTTTATCGGCTCTAGCAGTACCGGTTACACTCAACTTAACTTGATTTGGTGCATATTCGTATACTTGGCATCCTGCAGCCAACGCAGTTGCAATTATGATTCCACGTGCTTCACTCACATGCAGCGCTGTTGAAGTATTTTTTGCAAAAAAAAGTGTTTCAATTGCTAGATCTTCTGGTTGGTGTGTTGAAAGTATTGGGGCGAGTTCTGCCACAATTTGTTGATATCTCTGAAACAGTGTTTGTTTTTTGTCAGTTTGAATACAGCCAGCAGATATGTAGGTTATAGCCCGCTTTTTGACCGATAAGATTGCCCAGCCGACACGATCATATCCTGGATCTATGCCAAGAATGTATTTTTCTGCAGTACTATTTTCCATGCACCTTTTCGTTTGTGGTTACATCTGCCAATTGTTGTAATTCAGATAAAATTGTTTGAGCTGTACTATCCCAAGAAAATTGCTTTGTTTGCTTAATGCCTCTTCGTTTCCAGATGAGTTTTTGTTGTGCAGATGCTGTGAAGACAGTATAAAAGGCTTCAGCAATTGCAGAAGCATTGGTGGCAGGTACGAGCAAACCTGCGTCTCCTATGACCTCAGGTAGGCTTGAAGTGTTTGCAGCAACTACTGGTGTGCCGTAATAAAAGGACTCCAATGGTGGAATGCCAAATCCTTCATACAAACCTAGCAGTGTACTGACAAATGCTTCTTCATACAGGACTTGTTTTTCAGTGTCAGACACAAAACCTGTTGTGATGATTCTTTCCGACAATGGTGATTTTTTGATACTTTCCAAGAGTGATTGAGCTAACCAGCCCACTCTTCCTGCAATGACTAGTTGTGGTGAAACTGCAGCTGAGTGTGATTTTTTGCTGGTCTTTTTAGTCAATGATCTGCTTGCAAGCATTCTACTAAAAAGACCAAATGCTTTGACGAGAGTTGCAAGATTTTTTCTTGGCTGAAGTGTGCCCACGTAGAGAATAAAAGGTTGTTTAATTTTAAATTTTCGCAGTGTTTTTTTTCTGAAAGTATCTGAAATAGTATGATTGGTCGGTGTAGTTCCAGGGTAGCCTACGAAAACGTCACTCTCTGACTTCTGATAGTATTTGAGAACTTCCGATTTTGTAAATTCACTTATGGTTAGAACCTTATGTGCATGTTTAACGCTATATTTTGTCCACGATGTGAGTTTGTGTGTGTCAGATTTTTTAAATTGTTCTGGGTATGGAAGGTATGCTGTGTCCATCACAGTTGAGATATATGGAATTGGGCACAATCTGGGGGCATAGTGGCCTGGCGTGAAGAAAGCTGAATACGAATTTTTATGTGTTTGCAAATGAATTGGTAAAGCCCATTGAGTCCAAAATTGCTTGGGATTTATTACCAAGTAGTTCCATCCAGCTCTTTTTTTTGGCAAATCTTGCACCGGAGGTTGTGCGAGCAATACGGTCACAATGGTATTTGTATGAGCTGTTTCACTTTCAATTGCTTTCAATACTTGATAGGCATACACATTGCTGCCCACTCTACTCAGAGTGTTTGCCTCATTTCCATCGATGGCTATATGTAGTGGTTTATCTTTGAGCATAGTCTCGTATTGCTTTTTGATATACGGTAATTGTTTCTTTTGCCACTCTCTTCCAACTAAACATTTGTAATCTAATAATCATTCGTTGGAGTCTTTTTTGTTGTTGTTCTTTGGTTTCTGAAAGTACTTTTGAAATTGCCACTGTGAGCGCTTGTGTGTCGGTAGGTTCTACGAACTCTGCGGCATTGCCAGCAACTTCAATCATGGACGAGTTGTTAGAAGTTATAACCGGTGTTCCGTGGTGAAATGCCTCAAGTATTGGTAGGCCGAATCCCTCATAGAGTGAAGGATACACAAATGCTTCAGCCTCTGCATACAGCACCGATAATTCTTGATCACTAACTTTACCTAAAAATCGTAATCCTGGTGCTGTAATGGTTTCGCTCGCATCCCAGCCTTTTTCACCTGCAATCAACAGGTCAACATCAGCTTGTAATGGTTTCCATGCCTGAATCAGTGTTGCCAGATTTTTACGTGGTTCTCTTGTTCCAACAAAAAAGATATATGGTTTTGTGAGTCCTAATGATGATTTTAGTGCATCAAATTTTTCTTCAGTAAGTGACATGTTTATGTCTCTGACTTCCCTAGGTAATGCTTCGTGAACCACATCCACTAAGTAGCTGGGATACCCTAAAAGTTGGACAATATCTTTTTTTGTAGCCGCACTAACTGCAATTATTCGAGCTTGTTTCTTTTTAAGAATTTCCCAAGATTTTTGATGTTGCGCGGCTATTCCAGGGTGTGCACTTTCAGGAAATTTCAGTATTGCTAAATCATGAATGGTAGAAACTAGTGGTAGGTTTGCATCAGGTGGTTGCAACCAATCCCAGGAGTGAAAAACATCTATCTTTGGTAGGACTTTTTTCACTGGATGTAACTCGAGTGTGTGCCACAGAAATGACAATATTTTAGGTGGTATGAATTCAAAAACATGATCGATAGGTGTGGAGTATTTCTTTTCAATGTGTCGAAGAAAGTATTGAAGTTGTGGATGTTGTCGCAAGTTTGAGCCATACATGCTGACTTGCATTTTTTCTTCCATCAGAGCGGCAACAAGATTAGAAGTATAGCGAGAAACTCCCCTACCGTAGACTACTGAAGAGATATCAATTCCAACATTCATAAGTGTATGCTTAACCGTTTTGATTGTGTACTGTATACCCTGACAAAACCAATGCCCGGATAGTCTAGTACTTTTACTTCTGTGTACCCAAAATTTTTCAACGTGCGAAGAACTGTATCATCTGGATCTGTTAAGTCACGCAGATAGTCAAAGACAAGCACTGTGTCATAGTCTGTGACTCTTTTGAGGCTTTCTGAAAGATCTGGGAGTTGTGAAACATGAATAACTCCGGTGCTCATCTTTGGGTAATTAGATTTATCATACCAGGTCCATGGAGCAAATGGCTCTGGAAATGAGAATAAAACTACTGAGTTTTTTGGGTATTGTGTGAGAATTTGAGTGTGCAGATCTCTCCAGTTTTCTCTTTGCAGATTTTTATTTAGATAATATTGGGTGGTACTCCAAATTGAGACACCGATACATGTGACTAAAAGCAGATTTCCAGTAACCTTATACAGTTTTTGTTTGTGAGCCAGCAGCGTTGTAATGCATGCGCTGATGAGCAAGACAAAAGCCGGATGGATTGCAAGCATGCGTTTTGGTTGAACTACAGGCACAATAAATGAAATGAGCCAAGCAGTGAATAAAGGCACTATAAACCAAAAAACAAAGATGAAAAGTATTTTTAGATTGTTAGCTTTTGCTTTATTCATCAATGCAAATATGCCAATGAGCAGTGAAATTGACAGTAGTAATCCCACACACAAAAAAAATGGTGTCAGAGTGATATCAAGCACTCCAAACGTGAATTTTGCGATTGTGAGCGGTATCGCTTTCAACTGAGGAATGCTGACGACCTCTTCCCAACCGGGTAAATCTTGACGGAGTGTCCCACCTACCTGTAGCTGTTCTAAAAATTTTGGCATCCATGGCAAGAAAGCTAAAACAGCTAGTAGTACAGAAATAAAATACTGTCTTTTTGCTGTGTCGCGGAGGTTAAAAAGAGCATAGCCAAATTGACCAATCACAATAAAAGGATAGAGATATGAAGAATATAAACCTGCGATAGTGGATAGTACTAAAGACCATAGCTGAATAGTTTTTGCTTTTTGATTTTTGATGATGATAAACCATGAAAGTGTTGCAAAAAGTGCTGGTAGTGCGTAGGGGCGTAATTCCTGAGAAAAGTAAATGTGAAAGGATGAAATCCCAAGTAATAATCCAGCGAGTGCGCCAGTATTTTTTTGCAGGGTTTTCTCACCAAGTTTTATAGTTAGATAAATGGTAAACAAACTGGGTATCAGCGCACCCCAGATTCTAAGCCAAGCCTCTTTTTGTGAGAAAGGTATTGCAAAATGTAGCAAAAGATGCAGAAGTGGTGGCTGAAAATCGTATGCTATTTCAAGCTGCTTTGATAATGGTCGCGCACTTTCCAGAGCCTGCGCCGCTTCATCTAACCAAAATGAACCACTCAAAAGCGGTAGCCTGAGAATGAGAGATACTAATAATATAAGAAGTATGATTTTTTTTGAGCCTGACACACTTATAGTATAGGTGTTGTGAGTAGATAACGAAAGTCTGGCAAATTTTTTGTTGTCTACAGAATAGATTGTGAGTTGTACAATGACACCATGGATCAACAGTTTGTACAAAAAAAAGTAGTAGTCACGGGAGCTGCAGGATTTTTAGGATCGCATTTAGTAGATGCTCTACTGGCTCAGGGAGCAGACGTCATTGGGATTGATAATTTTATTACTGGCAGCAAACTGAACTTGAGTCACTTAGATGACAATAGCAATTTCCATTTTATTCAAGCTGATGTGATAAAACAGCCTGAGACTTATCTAGTAAATGTCGTTCCAGATTATCTTTTTCATTTTGCATCCCCCGCCTCGCCGCCACAGTATCAAAAGTATCCCGTTGAAACGTACTTAGTAAACAGTTGGGCGACGCACCAACTGTTAACTTTTTTACGAAAGCAAAATCCTAAAGCCACCTTCATTTTCGCAGGCACTTCAGAGGCATACGGAGATCCGCAAGTCCATCCTCAGTCAGAGACGTATTGGGGCAATGTGAATCCAAATGGAGTGCGATCCTGTTACGATGAATCAAAGCGAATGGGCGAAACGATTTGCGGTGTATTTTATAGAGATTTTGGTTTTGATACCAGAATCGTAAGAATTTTTAATACCTATGGACCAAGAATGAGTCTTGATGACGGTCGAGTCATTCCCAACTTAATTTCTCTTGCCTTACAAAAAAAACCATTATCCATTTATGGTGATGGTAGCCAAACGAGATCATATTGCTACGTTACCGATTTGATTGCGGGAATTATTGCTGTATCGAAAAATAATTCCTGTTCTGGTGAAACGATTAATTTGGGAAATCCTGGAGAATTTACAATCTTGGAGACAGCCAAAGAGATTGAAAAAGTGCTTGGTTCATCTGAATACGTGTATAAACCTTTACCTGCTGATGATCCACTACAACGAAAGCCTGATATCAAAAAAGCAAAGTCTATATTAGGTTGGGAACCTACAATTGCATTTCCTGAAGGTTTAGCAAAAACGATTGCTTTTTTCTTGGCAATAAAACAATAAACTATCCTTTTGCTATTACCATTCCTTGTTCCCAGTACAAGACTTGTCCAGATCGAGAAGTACCAATAATTTGACCTTCTTCCAATTCATCATCTTCAGAAACTTTAAATTTAAAGTGTGAAGGCATTGGTTCACCTTTGAAAGAATGAGCAAAAGTACTAAATAGAAACTTTCCCTCTTCAGTTAATTCACCTTCAAATGGAGATGAATACTCAATCTTCACTTTTCGGATGGCCACTTCTCCTACGTTTTTGCTAGCGCGTTCTTTTTTTCTAGACATTTTTCTTTCTAATTAAGTAATGGATTAATTGGCATATCAGGATGACCAGGTAGATGTGGCATTACAAATCCGTTCATATAGTCTTGGTAACTAAAAACGGCTATGACGTCCGCACCTTGGAGGGTGAGATTTTTTGTTAATTCTCTTAAAAAGAGTACGTTTTGATTAGTAAAGGGTAATGACAGGTTTCTTGTTTCTCCACCTTCATAGAGGTCAAACTCAACTCGTATTTCACCTTCTGCAACCGCATGATCCCAAGCAACAAGTAATGAACCTTCTTCGTAGTCCTCTTCATCCCAATCTCGATCTTCATCTTCCTCGGTTTCAAAATCCAAGTATTCTGATTCATAAACTTCATCGTCATCCATTGTATGTGCAACAGTGGAGTCAAAGAAAATCTGAGATTCATCATCAATTTGATGAAGAAATTTTTCTGAGGTATCTAGGGAAAAACCAATTGATAACTCTAATTCAGAGTATGGATTATTTAGATCTTGATGTTGATTCCGGCTATTTTCAATAAATGGCAAATATTGTTCAACAACAAATGGTGGTGAAGTAGCAATTCTGTAGTGTGGAAAGTAATCAGCATCTTCTCGGTACACTCTATCAATAAGATAGTTTAATTCTGATGCAATGAGTCTGCTTTCTCGTTGTGACCCTTTTTGGGGGTTTTCAGCAGTTAAGTAGAGTTCTTTTGTAAGTGCGGGTATCTTTTTATGAATATAGAACTGTTCAAGTGCCTTAGTTTTGTGTTCCTTACTCATTACTTTTTGTATCTTTCAAACGCTATCTATTTTTTGGAGTATAACAATAATTTACGAAATGACAATGCAGCTGTAATGTGTAACTATTCAAAAATGTGAACTGGTACGAATGCATAATTCCAAGTGTCATTCTGTTTAGCAAATTGTAAATAATGGTCGTTGTCACTGCCGCTTACTGAAGTTGAGAGATAGTGAATGTTTTTATCTATTGTGCTGAAAGTTGGCATTTGAGAGGTTGGGAACATATCGCCGGATACTACAAAGACAGAAAGCCAAGTTTTTGCTTGAAAATATGGAATAACTGTTCTTAAGAAAAACGCATTGCCTTTTTGCGGTGAGTTTGAGGTGAGCTGCGATGTGAGGTTTTGAAAATCTGAGTTAGCATTTGCGCCCACCCAAGCTGCTTGATTTGTAAATACAAAGACCGATTTGAGAGTAGGAATTTTATCTATATCAAGCAATGTGTTTAGGATAAATAGCTGCTGATCATGACTAAAAGAGCCATCCGCTTGAGGTCTTAGAAAGACAAATAATTCTTCTTCAGTAAAAAAGGCTTGTTGTGGAATACTTGGTCGTTGAGAAATGTGTTGGTGTTCATTACCAGGTAGGTAAATTAGTGGTTGGTTGAGTTCGGATAAAATTAGTTGTGAAAGTAATGCTTGTTGTCCGCTATCATAATTTGGAAGCACATCCCCCATGATCACAGAAAAGTTTTGCTCAGGTGTCATCCTTTTGAGTAAAGTAGCAACATTTTTTGTGCCCATTGATAGTCCTGCGTCGGGGTGCCCAAATGTTTGTGATGCCACACTAAATTGATAGTTTTCTGCAAGAGTCTTAAGATCAAGATGCTGGTGCCATGTAATTGGAGTTGCAGATATCTTTTTGGTATTTGGATGAAGTTCATAGATGTTGCAGGTTGCCCCACATGCAGTGTCTTCAACTGTAAGATCGAATTGAGAATGTACTTGTTGGAATGCAGACTGATTTGCTTGTTCAAGTCCAAAATTAGTAACGAAAGTACGTTGTGATGGCATGCTGCCATTTTTGACTTGGTCAAATGCTGTCAAGCTGTCAGCACTCCAAACAGTGGTTGCAGTATCATAGTAACTCTGATCTGCTGAAAGAGGTGCAACTGAATAGAGACCGTTGCTATAGAGATCAATGAAATAAGGATTTAGAGTTGTTAAGAAAATAGGCTTTTTACCCGACTCATCAAATGTATTTCCTACAGTATAGTTGTAAAAGAATGTGTTGAGTCTTCGTAGAAATGGGTAGTTCCAATTGGTATGCTGGTCTGCAAAATTAGTAGTTACCGACTTTAAGATACTCTGATTAGTGAAAATGCTGAATAAGAGTGCAATATTGAGAAGTTTTACTATTTTTCGTATGTGAACTGGATATTCCGCATGAATCAGATTAAGTGACCAAGCAAAAAGAAGACAAACAATGAAAATGATTATTGCTTCAAATACGTAACTAAATCCGGCAACTGGCACCATTTCTCTAAATGGCACTGCCATTGTTGCAAGTAAGAGCGTGGCAAACTGAATAGTGCGGTTTGGAGTTGTTTTGGCAATGAGCATCCATAAGGCAACTACCGACATACTTCCCAGTAGCAAGTTGAGGTAGTAGAACATGCCTGGATTGTCATAGATCCATAACAAAGGAACTAATAGCACTGGATAGAGATTAAAACCGTTGAGTTGAGTTTGGCCGTCTCTGCATAGGTTAAAGGTGCCTTGCTGCATGAAACAGCGAGCTGAAGTTATTTGTTCTGCACTGATCAGAGATTTAGAAAAGTTAAGGATAGGACTTTGTTCAGTAAATGGATTTTGATGAACAAGTATGAAATATACCAGCAAAGTAACCAGCAGTGGCCAGCCTTTTGTAAAGAAACTGGTGATTTTTTGTATAAATTGGTTATCGAGTTCTTTGCTTTTTGTTGGATTCGAGGTTCGAAGTCCACCAATAATGAGACCACCTAATGCCCAGTACGTGAAAGCAACTTTTGATGCCGCAAATACATCGATGGTGATGGCATTGATTAATATACCAACAGTGCCAGCTAGAAACCCTAAGGCAAGTCCAGATAGGATGGGATCCTCAACCTGGTACGCTTTTTGGGCTCGTTTGACCACAAAGAACAACACGCCAAAAAAAGTTATAAACCCAAGAATGCCTGTTTCACCGAGCACACGCAAAAAGTTATTATCTGTGCTGTCAGCCTCCGTATATTGGGCAGTTTTTTCTTTATTGAGTGTTGCATATGCGCTACCTGTCAAAGGATTTCTAACTAATCCACGTAATGCTTGAGGCCATAGTGTGTCAAAACGAATTCCCAGAGACAAGCCATATTTCAGTGCATTTTCGCTCCAAGTTCTCTCTTTCTCAACAATGATGTACACAGTTTCACCAGTGGCAGAGGTTGTTGCCACTTTAACTAAATCTGGAATATCCACATACACATCATCTGGTTTTAGATTGCCAGTCTCACTTACATTTTGTTGTTGGAGTTTAAGAGCTGAATCGTCGGGAAGCAGTGAATCTATTTTAAGTACCACTGTATATACTGGTGCGACATTTTTAGTGAGCTGAGCTAAGCTTTTATAGACATCAGGTGCAAGCAGTAGTAGCCCAATCATTCCCAATGTAGCCAAACCACTTCCTACTGCAGCAATGCGCAATAGGCCACGAAAATTAGTGAGATACTTTCGATAGGTAACCAACAGGACAATTGCCATGGTGATTCCATACGCAGCTAGTGAACTTTTCGAAGCTCCTGCAAGTAGCAACCAAATGCCAATTAGATGCGAAAAATGCAGTAAAAACCTGGGCCAAACCTGCTTAACACGTAATGCTGTGGCAAAAAGAATTGGCAAAACTAATACTAAATAGGCTGTGAGATCGTAATGTCCGGCGAAAGTACTTTGAATTCGTGCAAATTCAGACAAATACAGTGCTTCACCTTTGCTGTATTCTCGATTCATTGTTGAATAGAGTGGCCAATGTAAGTATTTTTGACCAAAACCATACAGACTTGCGAGCAGAACCGTTACTGCAAGCACAACCAAAAAAGTTTTGAGATCTTTTTTTGTTTTGACAGCTGAATGAGCAAAAAACAAAAGTGCAAAATACTCAAGATATCTGACATAGTGTAAAGCACTTTTTCCAATATGTAGTAGCTGAGCAGGGATAGTTTGTAAAAGCAGTACGCCTGCGGTTACAGAGACGAATCCTACAATTGCATAAAGTGCTACCGCAACGAGCAGTGATTTTTGTAAAGGTGCTTTTTTTCTTACTACCTGCATAAACCAGACAAAAGCAGTACTGAGTACTAAAAAGTCCTCCACTCTGACACGGACAATATAGCCCGGAAGTGCATCAAACAGTGGTAACTTGGGGAACAAAGGGATAAACGCAAATATAAAAGCCGTTAAAATCAGTAGAACATGTTCATCTAACCATTTAAGACTTTTCAACAACTTTGGCATTATCACTCTATTGTACCTCAGGGCTGGCCTTCTGTGTTTTCCTAAAAAGATAGTAGAAAAGCACACTGCAGGTAAAAAGTAGTATCGTTGTTTTGACGCCAACTCGAGTCCAGGCACTTGCAACACTGCCGTATTGTGGCACCAGTAATGCATTTGAGATAAGTGTTAGCACTAACTGAATAATGCCACTAACTGAAAAATACCACTCAGCTTCTTTTAGTGAAAAAAAGAGTGCAACTATTGGAGTAGTAAAAAGTGTTATGAATGATGCAAGCAGCAAGATTGAGAGCAAAGGTGCAGCAGGTAAGTAATCGGCACCGATACTGTATAAAATGAGTGGTTTAGTTAAGAACAGTACAACTATTGCGGCAAGACTAATTGCGCCACATAACAAAAATGCCTTTTGACTATACTTAATAACGTCTTGCTTCTTTTGGTACCGTGCTACTCTTGGATTGAGTACAGTACTTAATGAATAAGCTGAGAGTGAAAATAATAAGGCAATTCTACTGACGCCTCCAAATAGCCCCGTTTCGTACTCACTTCTAAATGATTGAATGAAAAGTACATCAATATTTTCTGTGATTCCTAGTGCTATAAAGCCAATTGCTGCATGTTTTGCCATGGCAAGCAGTGCAGATTTTTCTGTAGAGACAGTTTGTTTTGTGGGTTTATATTTTTGAAGATATGGAAGCAGCACAATGCCAGGAATAAAACTGTAGGTCAGAAAAGCGATGATGATATGGGTGGGCGCAATAAATGCCAGTGAGAGTGACAGCACCAGCTTTAAACTTGATTGTGTTACAGATGCAATCACAGAATGCGTAAACTTATGTAGTGACTGTAGCATTGCTTGCAAATGATCGTAGAGTGCAGTAATAACATTTCCGGCAAAGGCAATGTATAAAATTGCAGGTTGAGAAATGTTAAGTACCGTACTAAGCCAAGGAGCAAGCAACACGCCTATGCAGAGGATGCCTAGAGATACTGCAATTTTTGTGTTAACTGTGTACATGAAAAGCGCATGCTTTGTGCCAGTATTTGCTATTTTTGGAATGTACTTGAGCAGGGCCTGGGTGAAACCGAGGTCACTCATTTTATTAAGTAAAAGTGTGAGTGAAAAACCGACAGTGAAGAGTCCAAATTTTTCTGGTCCAAGAGATCGAGATAAAATAATGATTGCGACTGCAGAGATGCCATTAGCAAACATATTACCCGTAACGGTCAACAGTGATTGGAGTAGTCCACTATTTTTTTTCATGTAGTTGATAGATAGTACAGGTGGAAAAACATCCAGTGTGTACCTCTTCTAAATCAAACGTAGTTTTGATATTTTCAAAGACTGCTTTAAAACCAGAGGTTGCTGAAATGCCATACGTTGAAACAAAGACAGAAGATTCTTTGACTTTTTCTGCATACAATTCAAGTAATGGTTTTGATTCTGAAACACCCCAAACATTGTATCGAAAGTTGTGAAAGTCTTGCTCTGGATGCATGGGTAGTAGCTGGTATTTATTGCTGTAATAGTAGTCATGCAAAAATGGTGCAGCAAGCGTAATCAAATATGGTTTGGTATCAGTTTTTTCAAAATAGGTGTTTGCTTCAACTACTGAGAGTTGCCACCATGGAGTTTCGGCATACTTTAAGTTTAGTGACACCTGTGATTTAAGTCTTTGAAAGTTGAGTCCCAAATACATGGTAGTAAAAATCATGAGTGAGATAGCAGTTAGTACCATGGATTTTTTTAAAACAGTTTTGGAAACGAAACTGAGTAGAAAGCCAAACCCTAAGAGTAATATTGGTAAAAAGTGAAAAACATATCGGATATCAACAACATAAAAAGTTGATATAAAGAGTAACTGCACCAGCGCGGCTAAAAGTAGATATATCCGTAATAAGACGTGTTCTTTTTTCCACCCGAGCAAGTGACCTAACAGTGATGGCAGTGCTAAAAATGTAGGTAAAAGTGGGAGGGTGCTCCAAAGAAATTTTTCTGGTTTTCCAATAAGTGATGATGCATATCGAGCAAGATGGGAGCTGAGATATGTGATAGAAAAGTAGCCAGGGTTTTGTGTGGCATTCTCTGAAATAGCAACCTTGATGCTAGGTTTAAACAGTGACTGGGCAAAAAAGAGCACATTTTGTATATCAAATAACAAAAGTCCAAATCCAAAAAGTGGCAGGAGGAAAAATAAAACCGTACGGTATGAAGCATTTTTTCTGGTTCTATGATTTTTCCACAACTTATATGCATATATACAAAAGAACACAGCTGAAAGTGGGATATACGCATATTTAGCGGCATAAAAGGCCGGCACAACCATGCCAGCTATGAAGGCATTTTTTTTAGTGATTTTAGTCTGAATCAACAATACACTCAGTAAAAACAGCGGAATGAGAATATTTTCTGCCATAGCCAAGGTTGGATACCAATAGGTGTAGTAATTGGTTGCGTATAAAAGTAGCAACACTGCAACTATCAGATTTTTTTTCATTGCCTTTTTTGAGATGAGGTAAAACAAAAACATGCTCAAAGTTGAAAGAATGATATTAGTGAAATAAAAGCTTCTAGGATCTCTTAGAAGGGTAAAAATGGGCAACATACTTATTGAATAAAGTGGCCCTACTACAGACTCAATTCCTTGTAATTCTGGATTATGAAGCCGGCACATTTTCCATCCGTCACCTTGCAAGAAGCAAAGTGGGGTTGTTACATAATAAAATGCATCTGGAAATGGTTCGAAATTGGGGATCAGAGTTCTGTTTGAGTATGGGTTGCGCAGCAGTAATGCAAAAAGAATACACAGATTAATGAGCAATGGCCAATGACTTTGTAATAGTTTTTTAATCTTTTTTTGCATTATCTTTTGTTGAGTAATTCTGTAAAACGTTCTTTAAACTTTTCCCTGCTAAAATAGGTGCTTCTTTTTACTGTCTGCTTACTGTATTTCTGTAACAGTTCTGGATCATTAATAAGTGTAATCGTATGGGCAATAAGATCCTTGGGTGTTTCCCAACAAAATCCTGACTCTGGAGTAACAATTTCTTTTTGACCGCCTGCATTAATAACAACTGGAACGCAGCCACTTGCCATTGCTTCAACAGTGGTAATGCCAAAGTGTTCAAACGCTACTGGATTACTCTCTTCTTCTTCACCAAGGCCTGTTGCATGCCAATAAATTTTAGCCTCAGAGAATAATTCACGAAGTTGGTCAAATGACATTTTGTTATGAAACTGAACAGGATATCCTGCTGCTTCTTTTTGTACCATATTAAAATACTGGTGATGGTTTTCACCTTCTTCAACACTTCCAACAAAATGCAGCTCCCAGTTTTCTAATCCATACTTGCCAACCATTGTTTTAAAAATCTTGACTAACTCTAATTGTTTTTTTGAATGCCCGGTAATGAAAAATCTGCCCACATGCAGAATATAATTCTTTTTTTGTTTTGCACTGAAAAAATTCTCTGTATTTACTGGGGGATACAAGATGTCACTTTCTAGTGACCAATAGTTTTTAATCCATTTTTTGCAAAAATCTGAAATGGTCACAATTTTGTGATATGACTCTAAGTCTGAGGTTCGTGTAATGCCAGGACCTCCATGTAATCTCATTTCCCAGACAGGAAACGCTTTTTTAAAGAGATTGTAAAGAATGTAGCGAATGTTAGGAATGGTGAGTGAAGTGAGTGCAATTCTTTCCGAATACTCATTGTCAGGTAGCTTTACAGTCCATTTCTGTACTAATTTTGGGCATGAAAAGGTGTACACCACGACATTAGAATTTTTATCTATTTGTCGAGTATAGTCGTGAACTTCTTCATCATCGAAATAGAAATGTATTGAATCAAGAACTGCTAAAGATAACGTTTCAAAAGATAATGTAATACTAAACTCTTTTACCCTTTGTTTGAAAACGATGCTTGATTCTTTCGAAAGCCATTTGTAAATTTTTCCTTTAATTTGTTGGTCGTAGGCAAAACCCTCGTATCTGGAAGGGTAAATAAATAGTCTTCGAAATGATGGAACGAAAAGAGCACG
This sequence comes from uncultured Pseudomonadales bacterium, assembly GCA_964556485.1. GTDB lineage: Bacteria > Patescibacteriota > Microgenomatia > UBA1400 > PJMF01 > CG1-02-43-31. The sequence continues at coordinate 79,162 of CAZKVV010000002.1, forward strand.
TTTTAAGTATTCATAGACACTTAGTTTTAAAATACCAGGAAAAAAGACTGAAAGTACGCCAAATTTTGATCGATTAGCAAAATAATCTAGATGAGAGGTGTTAATAAACACATCATATTTTTCTGAAATGCCAGAAAGTGTTTGGCTCGAAGCTTCCATAAGGTATTCAATGGCGATATCTTCAAGAGAAATCCCCATTTTTGTTTCAGCTTCAACAACATCAACTTTTTTATGGGTTAACAAGGTAACAGTGTACCCAAGATCCTTTAAGGTTTGAGCATAGGCAAATGCAACTTGTTCACCGCCACCTAAAGTTGAAAGCCATCGATCATAGATTGCTGCAGTCTTTTTTTGCATACATTTTTAGTACATGAGTGTACTCATTTCTTTTTTGCTTCTTTTTTCGCTCTGCTCCAACACTTTGCTGGTTTTATATATTTGCACTGCATGCTTGTAGAGACCTTGAAGTGCAAGTTTTTTACTGTCAGCTTTGGTTGAGAAAATTTTATGGTAGGTACCATAGTACTTGATTTTCTTAAGCATAAAAATAACAACAATATCTAAGCTAAATTTAAGCATTAATATGAAAAATTGAATAATAAATGCTTTCAAGCTAAAGTGAGTAAGTAAAATGAATAAATGATTTTTGATCAGCATTGCATGAAAAAAGACGCTGCTTTGCTTATTTGTAGTAGCTCTATGTTTATGATAGGCGATGGATTTTGGTGCAAATGCAATATCCCAACCCATTCGCCATGCTTTCAAACTAAGATCAACATCCTCATAGTACATAAAGTAAGCGGGGTCAAACAAACCGACTTGATTGATTACCTCTCTTTTAATTAAACAACTTGCTCCGCACATCGAAAGTAACTTAGCTGGTTGACGATAGTAGTCACTATCATAGTCATAGAATTCAGAAACTTGTTTTTCTGTCCGTTTGATGATGCTGCCTCTATCTCTGCTATATCCATCCTTAAATACAATATTTCCAGCATTTTGTACAACATTTTTAAATTGATTCTGTACTGTATCTCTGGCAATAGACAGATTGAATTGTTTTACTTCTCTTGAATGGATTTCATCCTCAAGTACTAATGTTTCTCCAATATAAAAGGATATAGGAGTACTAGCATTCTGGGTATGTGGATGACCGTGTACAGAGATTGAGTATTTTTCTACTTTTTTATCTGCAAAAGGTAAGAGTACTTTTCCATTGCCATTGGTCCATCTGCTTCTATAGTTCGATTCAACTGGTGGGTAAAATCCAGTTTGATACCAAACTAGTTTTGAGTTCTCTTCTTTTTGGCAATGAATATCTTCCACAATCACTCCCAAAGGAGAAAAGTCATCGACATTATAAATATTTGATTTTAATTCCACTGGCGTTTTGATAGTGAGCTCAATAAAAGGTACATCAAAATACAGTTTTGAAGAGACTATGCCGATCGTTTCTGGTTCTGCTGCGGCCACTAGCTCTGTTAACCAGGTAGTCTCAACCCTAGTATCTGTATTGAGTAGCACAATGTATTCACCTTTGGCATGAGCGAATGCAGCATTATTTCCGCCTGCGAACCCTTGATTCTCGGTGAGTTCAACAATGGTTACTGTTGGGAAATTAGTCGAAACATAAGTAACTGAGTCATCCTGCGAATCATTGTCGACAAGAATTACTTCGAATTTCTCTGGTGGATAATCTTGTAGAAAAACAGATTCAAGACAGGTCTTTAGTAGTTGTCTACCGTTGAAATTGACTAGAAGGATTGAAACAAAGGGTTTAGTAATCATACTTAATTTAGGCTAACTACTATCGATTCTTTAGTATTAGAAAGAACTTTTAGATTAGGATATGACTGTAGCAGAGTGAGTGCAAATTCAACTTTTTCTTGAAACAATTCCTGTTTATTGAGTTTAAAGAGACTCACACCCCTTTGATTAATGAGCTTTTTAAAGGAAACTTCATCCATTTCATTCACAGCCTTTGTAAGTTCATGTTCAAACCTTAAGTAGTCATCTGGATCATAACCTGCATAGCCATTAATTAAATAGCACTTATGATGGATATTTGCTAACAATTGTGTTGTTCTATATGAAAGATTTGTTGCGACATTCACGTCCGCAGTATCTTGACTAAGCGGATATTCCAGCAGCACTGTTTTTTGTTGCTGGCATATTTGTTCTATAGCCTGGTATGCAGAATTATAATATTCTTTCTTTTTCACCGTAGTAGTAAATGATACAACTTCGTAGCAGTATAATCCAAATAATAACCCAACAATCACATATTCATGTACTTTAGTTCTTTTAAGTATTTTGGTAAGTCCAATGCCGGCAAAATAAATGATTCCTAGATAAAATATGAGTGCCCATCTTCCAGTAGCTCTTATGGGTTCAAATAAAGGCACAGTTTTAAGAAAAATCACATATGGTAGCGGTAAGCTTGTGAAACTGCCATTGATTGTTAATTTTGGTCCTAGTGAAAACAGAAAGCCGACAATAATGGCAGAAAAAAATATGATTTTCAGGGTAGATTTTGGAAAGATGATCTGTAACTCATTTTTTGTTTGTTTAATCAACACTGCTCCAATGAGCACGAGTAATGTTAAGCTGATGCCAGTAGATCCCATTCTTTCACCGGATGAGTGTAAGTTATAGTTATTAATTTTTTGAAATAATTGAGTTTTAGAAAGTGCACTACTATATACATTATTAAATAAGTAATCGGTTGGCTGGGCAGCATATAAGACATATTCTCCATAAGATCTGGTAATACCATAAGCATTCTTGATTTTAAGATATGACGACAGTATCGGCCCAGATGTAATGGTAAAAACTACTGCCGACATAACTGTAAAAATGAACAACTGCTTTTTCCGTGTATTGTCTGCAGTTAGGAAACTGACAACACCCCATATAGCAATCATAGTTAACAGAAATACAGCCAGATATACACTTGCCAAGAACTGAAGAGTAATGATTAATCCAAGAGCAATCCCCCATTTATAAGAAAGACTTTTTTTAAATAAAATGCCTAGACCAAAGTACATAGGCCACATTGTTATCATTTGGAAATGACCTATCTGTAAAAACAGGAAAGGAAACGCACTTGTCACCATGCAAACAAACCAAAGGACCGTTTTTTTGGTAAAAATATTTTTCCACAGATAATAACTTGCAATATTATTAAGAAAAAGTGTTGTAAAAAAGGTCAAGTTAAAAACTAAAATTGGATTACTGCTAAAAAAACTAAACATCAAACCAATGATGCTCTGTGGAAGCAAGAGATCAGAAAATAACAAAGTATCTTTAAGTGGATAAAATGCGTTTGTCGAAAAGAAATCACTGAAGTTCAATGCTGCAAGCTTGCTGATGTTTTGGTACATGGTCCACACATAGTAAGGATAGTCATACCAATCAAGTAATCCTGTTGTGAGTTGTGCCAGAAGAGAACGAAAAATGGTTAATGTGAGAGCACAGGTAGAAAGTACTATTACAAAAAAAGTCTTTTTATCTTGCGACATGTGGGTATTCTATCTTGCTTTATCTATATCTTGGAAATACTATACTACAAAATCAGTTTGATGATGGGTTAGTAAAGATAGTTGTGATTATGAAACAGTTGGTTGCGTCATATTTCTTGTTTGTTTTCTTTTTTTGCATGCTTTTTTCTTCCGGATTTGTGGATTCACAAGACGGATTACTCTATCTCACAATCTCAAGGAGAATGTACTACGACCATACCTTTGAGATGCCTGATGCTACCTTCCAAGATGGAACAAATATTCATATGAGTACAATGAAAGGTGGCGAAGGCAAGATGTATGCCATCACTGGATTAGGATACTCACTTGCATTACTTCCGGCAGTATTTATCGAGGACGTATTCTTACAGCTCAGCAATCAAAAACCAATTGCAGCATTTCCGTTAGAAAATGATTGGCCAGTATTACTGTTTGCAAGTTTTACCAATTCTTTTTTTGGTGCTCTGTTAACAACGGGAATGTTTCTCTATCTTGTGAGTCTGTCTCTTAAGAAAAAGCAGGCATTAGTACTAAGTTTCATTTTTTTAGTTTCAAGTAATCTGTTTGTCTACACTAAACACACTTTTGCACACATGATGTTTATAAGCTTCCTTGTCTGGACATTTTACTTTCTGAAACGAGCGGTTCAAAAAAATAAAGATATATTCTATGTTCTTTCTGGTGCGTGTTTTGGTGTCGTGGTTATTTCGTATAACCAATCATTTATTTTTACACTGCCCGCACTTGCAACCTACTTTTTCTTGCTGCAGAAAAAAGAGTCATGGTTACCAAGATTGAAAAATTCAGTAAAGCAAGGTGTACGTGTTCTTCTTGGTGCTGCGCCATTCTTTGCAACCTATCTTTGGTTTAATCGAGTTCGGTTTTCTGGTACAGGTGTGGAAAGTTTTATAGAGGCTGCACAGTTTGAGTCTACTTTTTTACCGCCTGCATACATTGTGTTTGAAGGGCTGTGGGGAGTTTTGTTCAGTCCTGGCAAAAGTGTCTTTCTCTTTTCACCCTTACTATTACTTTTAGTGTTGTTTTGGTTTAAGTTGGATAGAAAAAAGTTTTTTGCTGAAATTATTTCTTTTGTTGTACTCTTTTTAACCTATGTTTGGTTTATCGGTACTCTCATGGGTGGAGTTGATAATCCGGTTTGGCACGGTGATTCAAGCTGGGGGCCTCGATATTTGTTGGCTACTGTTCCTTTTTTATTACTACTTGTTGGTACCATCGTGGTGAAACTCACTAAACGGCAGAAAGTTGTGGTATTTCTACCGTTATTTCTCCTTGGACTTTGGCTGAGTATTGTTGGCACTTTTTTGCCATACCAAATACGATTTCAAGGTTTACAAACGAATGCACGGTTTAATGGCAGAGACTTTAATGTCTCTGAATACGGTAACGAAATACCTAGATACTCACCAGCATTCTCGCAGACCAAGCAGTTTGTAAAACGAGTGTTACATTTTCAAAGTCAGTATGACCATGGTGTGTATGATGTACGACTTTTTGATGGATTTGATTATCCATTTGATCTGGGATGGATGATCTGGAGAGGTATGAAACCGTATGCACAAATCTCTTTTGATCGGGGTTCAAAACCAATTGATTCGATTAGTTTTCAAATAAAAAATCACCAGATGGATCCAACCAGCAGCATATCTGCCCAGCTGCAGTTTATTTTAAACGGTGAAAAGATCGACCCAATTGTTGCAACAATTCTGCCTGTTGAAACTGAATTGGAATTTATACTCGAAACAAAAAATAAAACCTTAAAACCGTATGACAACAGTTTAGAAATTGAATCAGAATTTATTGGTACGTCCTCTGCGAGTATAGAGAAAAAGCAAGTATTATTTTTACAAATTTTGAGAATAAATGGTGAAATTCAAAATATACATACACTCGATTTCCCGTATATATCACCTGTATCTCAAGGGATATCAAAAATTGAGTATGGCTATTGGGGCGCGAAGCAGCAAGATCCTTGGGTTATTTGGCATATGCATTCTGGAATTTTTGAGAAAACATTTGATATATGGTGGCTGAGACCCTATCATTATTGGGATTTGCCTAAAGGTTTTTTCGCAGTGCTTCTTGGCATAATTCTTACCAGTGCTGTATATTTTGGCATTAATACAATAGTGATATATAAAAAATCACTCAAAAAAAGTCCGAGTTGATAGAGAACGCTGGTCAAAATTGTTGTAAACACTATATAATGAATCTATGTTCCAGTTATTGATTCAACCATTTGTAACTCATAAGTACTTACTGTTACAGTTGGTTCAACGAGAGATTAAAGCCCGGTATAAACAATCGATAATCGGTTATTTCTGGGTAGTTCTGAATCCGTTAGCCCAAATGTTGGTCTACACGTTTGTTTTTTCAATCGTTTTTCGGTTTCCATCAGAAATTCCCTATCCTTTATTTTTATTTGCAGCACTTTTACCATGGACACAGCTCCAGACTACAATCTCAGCTGCGACAAACTCACTAGTTAGTAACGACGTTTTGTTAAAGAAGGTTGCATTTCCAAGAGAAGTTATTCCTTATTCTGTAGTTATTTCAAAATTACTTGATTTCATTTTTGCTTCCCTGATTTTTATTATCATGATGGTTCTATACAAACAACCGTTTTTGTTGAGCAGTTTGTACTTTTTTGCACTCTTTTTTGTGCAAATTATTCTAATGACAGGTATTTCATTATTACTTTCCGCACTTAATTTGTTTTATCGAGATATTCAGTATCTAACGACACTCGTGTTAATGATTTGGATGTACATGACACCAGTTGTGTATCCTCTCAGCTTAGTTCCAGCTGAATATATTTGGATATATAAACTTAATCCAATGGTAGGTTTGATAGAAGGTTATCGGTCTGCACTTTTTGGATTTCCATTTGAAACAAGCATTATTTCTTGGTCAGTGTTTATTTCATTGGCACTGTTTATCATAGGTTTTGTTGTGTTTAAAAGAACAGAAAAAGTATTTGCAGACGTCGTATAAAACTATGTCAGAACCACACATCAGCTTTTCACATGTTACTAAAGAGTATTACCTTCAAGGTGACAGAACCATGAAGGAACTCATTCCAAGTTTAATTAAAGGTAAAACCTGGGCAAAGAAAATTACAGCAACCCGAGATTTGTCTTTTTCAATTAAAGCTGGAGAAACAGTGGGTATTGTAGGCAGAAATGGTGCTGGTAAATCAACATTAATGAAACTAATAGCAGGTGTGACGTATCCTACCAGTGGAGAGGTTCAAAGCAGCGGTAGAGTTGCGCCTATGATTGAACTTGGTGCAGGTTTTCACTATGAGCTTAATGGGTATGAAAACATTTTTCTCAACGGTGCAATTCTAGGAATGCATAAAAAAGAAATCGAGTTAGTTCTTGATGAAATTATTGAATTTAGTGGTGTTAAAGACTTTTTACATGAGCCATTAAAAAGATTTTCAACCGGCATGGTAATGAGATTAGCTTTTGCAATCGTTGTGCATACCAAGGCTCAAATCTATCTCATTGATGAAGTTTTGGCAGTTGGTGATGCTGCCTTTAGAGAAAAATGTTTAACTAAATTAAATGAGATAAAGCAAAAGAATGACACCATTATTATTTTTGTCAGCCATGATGAAGAAGCAGTAACCTCCTTTTGTGAACGGGCTATTCTATTAGAAAAAGGTACCAGTATTTTAGAAGGCTCCCCAAAGCAGATTTTCAAAGAGTATAACCATCGACTAGCTTCACCAGCATAGCTATGGCAACTAAACAAGCTTCTCTTACTGAACAAATATTTAAAGGTAGTTTTATTGTTATTGTAACGAGTATAGTAGCCTCCCCTCTGGGATATGGCACCAGAATTTTGCTCTCGCGTTCTCTTTCGACTGAAAGTTATGGACTCTTTTATGCAGTCATTACCTTTTTTTTATTGTTTTCTTCATATACAGATTTGGGCCTTGGAAAAGCAGTTGCTTACTACATTTCTAAATTGTTCGCGAAAAATGAAAAAGAGGAAATCTGGCTCATTTCTGTGTATGCACTTATCATGGGCATTATTAGCTCGTTGCTGATTGCTGCTGTGGTGCTCCTTTCAAGGAATTTTTTAGCTGAGAGTTTCTTTAAAAGTGCAGAAGCAAAATCGATTATACCTATCCTAACAGTCTTTTTTTTACTTGAGTGCATCAGTCTGATCTTTAAAAATATTTTTGTTGGCTTACAAAAGGTACAGTACTATTCATTAATACAACCATTACGGTTGTTGTTAACTTTTTGCTTTTCAGCACTTTTATTTTATTTTAAAAGTTCTTCACTTATTTATTTTTCATTGGCATGGATGTTTGCATACATTCTGACCATAGGATTTTTTACCTATTTTACATTTCGCAGGTATTCTTCATTCTTTGGTCGAATATACTACGATAAGTCATTGCTTAAAAACTTAGGTAGCTATGCAGTACCAAATATTGCAACAGGAGTAGTACACCAGTTAAATAGCTATGCTGACACTCTATTTTTGACGCTAATTAGGGGTGTGCAGTCTGTGGGGTTATACAACATTATTGTCCCTATTATTGACTTACCAAGCCTAGTATTAACACCACTGACTAGAGTCTTTTTCCCAATGATTGCATCATTGCATGGTGAGGAAGAAGGAAAGCAAAAAATTGTCTATTTTACAGAATCATTTTTAAAAATTATTCCACTGATTACCCTTTATTTTAATGTATTTATTTTTTTGTTTGCTAGAACAACCATAGCGACGCTTTTTTCATACAAATGGGTGGAATTGGCTGAAAAACCCCTTATTCTTATCTCCATATCATATTTGTTCACTACCTTAGTTATGTATCTAAGTATGATTATTGAGGGTATGGGGCTCTTAAAGCAAAAAGTTAAAATTACAACCATTTTACTATTACTAAATATTGTGATTAATCCGATTGCAATTACCTTGTGGGGTATAAATGGTTTAATTATTGTTAATTCATTTTTGCAATGTATTGGTATGATTTTGTATTTATTCGTACTCTCTAAGAGAATTACTTTCGCTGTACCTCTTAAAATGTATGCCAAGTATTTCCTCTTCTTTGGTTCACTGATTACTTTTGTTAAGCTGATTGGATATTCTCCAACATCGTTCGTATCATTTATTGTATCTGGAATGCTATACACTATCGTAGTTTCTGTTTTTGCATCAAAACAACATTTATTAGATGCCGCAACAATTGAAATTATCTCAACAAAGCTTAAAGCATTTCCCGTTTTGAAAAAAATACTAAACTTTAGAAACTAAAGAACAAAGCTTATCTTTTTCTTGCAACAATACATGTTGTATACCCAAATGAAATTGGCAGCGTATATTCAAATGCAATTAGTGGTGCAACACATCTTCTAGAACATTTGCCGACTGGACCTAAAGTACCTTTTGTTCTAAATAGCACTTTATCTAAAGCATCGAAAAAGAATGATAATAAAGATGAAAATAATGGTGCGACAAACAAACCTTTTTTAGTAGATGTTTCAATAGAAAAACCTAATCTAATCAAAACTTTTTCTAATACCTTTGACGAAAAATAGCGATGAGGAAGAAAAAAATGATACAAATTGATTGCTCGGTAAACGAATGAATCTGTTGTTGTTGATAGTAAAATGAGACCGCCTGGTTTTAAAACTCTATGCATTTGCGTAACTAAAAAGGCTATCTCTTTGTTGGTCATGTACTGAAGCACTCCAACTAAAAAAATCGCATCCTGAGAGTTGGTTGCACCTAAATTATATGAATTTTCACCTTTAATTCCAGAAAATGAAAAGTGAGGGTAGATTTTTTTTGCCGAATATATTGAATCAAAATTAACATCAAGTCCAATATAAGATTTGATGTGTATCTTCTCTTGAAGGTATGGTATTAAATCACCTGCACCACACCCAAAATCAACAATAGATACTTTTTGAGTAGTATCAACATTTTGTGTTAAGAGGTTAACGAGTAAGGTGTGTGTTGGTGACATTTTGTAAATATGGTAGCACCCGTTTCATTGCTGAAGGGTGTTTTTTAACTGCTATTAGATTACTCGTTTGAGTGAATTGCTTGTTATGTGAAACAAGTTGCAAAAAGCCTGTATCATTAAATTCAAAAATGAAATACTTTTTTGAAATGAGCTGTAATAATTGTTTTGAACTCGAACCAAAATGAGTAATATTCTTATTCATTTCAAACATGCAGATGTCCACAGAACCTGAACTAAGCATCTTTTTTGCTCCACTAAATACAAGTGGCTCAGCACCTTCAACATCAATTTTAAGAATATTGATTTGAGCAATTCCCATTTTCTTGCAAAATGAGTCAATGGTTATTGCAGGTACTGTGATAGATTTTTCAGTTCTATCTTGCTGCCAATCTAGGTGGTTTACCTCAGACTGGCTGGAAATTGAAAATGAGCAGTTACCCACAGAATCTGACACAGCTTGCTGATATACCTCAACTCTTTTGGCAAAGTCATTGAGTCTAATATTCTGGTGTAGATACTTCAGCAATTGAGGCGTTGGTTCAAATGCATACACCTTACCTTTTGGACACTTATGGGCAGCAAGCACTGTCAATGCACCGATGTTTGCACCAACGTCAAAGACAGTGTCATCATCTGAGATGATTGAATGAAAGAACATCATTTCAAAGTATTCTGGCATTTTACTGTAGACCACGAAACTTCCATAGGAACTCTGAGGATAACAAATCAGTTGCACGCCATCAACAAGTGACACAACTGCAGGTATTTTAAAAATTAACTGATTCATTTTCCACCATGCTAGTAGAAAAATCGTATACAGTTCTTTAGATTTATTGTTAGGATGTGAAAGTACAGTAGTGAGTTGAGATAGCAATGACATTATGCGTACATTTCTTCAGCGAGTAGCGCATCGATAAAAAATTTAGTTGCCCAATTAATATATGCTAATCTGCAATATCCACGATTAGCTAAAAGATCTCCCCAAAGCGGATCACTGCCTGCCATGCCACCTATTGTCTGGGGAACTAAGCTTTTTGTCACCTGCTTTGACTTAAGGTACCTGTTCATTTTCGTGCCAGCTTCCTTGAAGTACTGCTTCCCGGTTAGATGATACATCTGCCACCACATCAGAGAGAGTTGCGCATCACCCGTTAAACAGCTGTATACATCCTTAGATTGCCATTGAGAATCAAAAGTGCCTGGCAACTTGTTGTACTTTAAGAAATAGTTTAGAGGTGGTATCGCACCTTTGAGTGCAGACATTGCATATGGCTTTGAATTCAGAATGAGACTTGACCACCAAAAGCCTTCGATAGCGTAAGAAATTGTATGGGTAAATGGCACCACACTATTTGGGGGCGGCAAATGATTAACAGCATACCAGCCATTTGGAAGTTGGTTAACAAGTGCCCAATCCAAATTTTTACAGGCACTATCTTTATACTTCTCAATGCCGGTTATTTCGTACACTCTCAGTAAGCCCCATGCTACTCTGGTGTGGTAGGTGTGTTTAGTTGAGCCATAAGTATTTTTAAGCCAACTTCCATCAGGTTCTTGAATCTCACAGAGAAAATCTGCAGCTCTCACTGCCGCATCACGGTACTTATTTTCATGTGTTACTTCATACAGTGAGGTTAGTCCTAATAAATCTTGTCCAGTATTAAAAACAGTCGGTGGAGAGGGATCTTGCTGCTCTGCGACTGCAGTTCTAAATCCACCACCTGCTACTTCTTGTGTGAGTAAAAAATCTCCCATGTGAGCAGCTCTATTTTGAAGGTCTGTTGAACCATATATGCGTGCACAATCAAGAAAAGTATTAATAATATACCCAGTGGTTTCGATGTATGAATGAGACCAACCAGAAACTAGTGAGTACCATGCCGAAACACCCCCCTGGTTGGTTGTGTCTTGTGCACGTTTTAGCCAATTGAGAGCTAAAAAAATGTGATCTCTGTTAGTCATATAGTACTGGTGTTCCCAGTTTATATACTAAAGCGGTCGCGCCTTCAAGTGCTTCCTTTGTAAAACAGTTTCGACTATCATAAATCACTTTGAGGTTTGGATAGTTTTTAAAGTGTAGTGATGTATATTCATCGTGATCTGTCACCAATACTAGGGCATCAGCAGTTGTAAGGGCTTCTTCTAGGGTTGAAAAACGAGCATCACTGACATATGGATCAGTGATGATTATTTTTGCAAACTTCGAAAGTTTTGTAATAAGTGCTGCAGCTGGAGTTTCTCTTGTATCATCAACATTTTTCTTGTATGCATAGCCCAATATTGCAATAACTGGTTTTGGTACGTTTTGCTTAGTGAGTGCAGCTTGAACTGTTTGGCAAACATGGTCTGACATGTCTTCATTAATCTCAAGAGCCAGCTTAATAAGTGGCGCAGTATTCTTGCGAACAAAAAACCATGGGTCAATGGGTATGCAGTGTCCACCAACTCCTGGACCTGGCTGATGAATTGAAACACGAGGATGTTTGTTAGCAAGCTCTATAGCTTCCCAAACATTAAAGCCTAGTTGTTCACCTAACTTTGCAAACTCATTTGCGAGTGCAATATTGACAGCGCGGTAGGTATTTTCCATTACTTTGCAACTAGCTGCAACAGTCACGGTTGTTTGATACAAATTACCGGTTACAAACTTTGCATAGACTGTTTGTGTGGCAGTTGCACTTTGAGCATCTACTGCACCAATAATTCTGTCATTTCCAACCATTTCACTGAGAGTATTTCCCGGTATTGCTCGTTCTGGACAATGTGAAAACAGAAATTTCTTACCCCAGCTCGTAACTTCGGGAATGAGGATGTCTTCACAATCTTTAGGCCCAACTGTTGATTCGATAATAATCAAGTTACCATCTACAAATACCGATTTAATGAGGTTTAGAGCAGAGAGTACATAGGTAAGATCTGCTGATGCCCCAAGACCTTCAGCAAGCATTGTATGTGGTGTAGGTACGGCTATGATAAATACATCTGCTGGTTTGATTGTAGTAGTAAACTCAATCGACTTTTTTGCTTGTGCAGCTTTGAATAACTCTTGTAATCCTTTTTCTTCAAAATACAGTTCACCTTTAGTAAGTTTGGAAATCTTTTGAGTATCAACATCAAAGCCGATGGTGGTAACGCCAGATTTTGCAATGAGCAGCGCTGTTGGTAACCCGATATACCCTAAACCTACTACACAGACTTTTTGTTGTTTCATAGATAGCTCCGTACTACTTTGACAATTTTTTTACTGGCAGTTCCATCACCAAAGGTATTCATCCATTCAACATCTCCATCTTGATACTTTTGCCATGCTTCATCAAAAAGCCGGGTATCTGCATGAATAATGAAGTTGGCGCTTAACGTTTCTGGTCGTTCTGTTGAGTCACGAAGTGTCATCAATTTTTTACGTAGAACATATGCTTCTTCTTGTACGCCGCCAGAATCAGTCAAAATAAGCTCAGCATGTGATAACAGAGCTAACATATCAATATAACCCACAGGACTACATACAGTGCATTTTTTTGGCAGTTCTATTTTCCATTTTTGTATAGCTTGTTGCGTTCTAGGATGCATAGGCCACAGTAACATTTTGCCCACTTTTTTTTGAGCATGAGCAAGTAGATCAACCAATGCTTCTAATTTTTGTTTTTCATCAACATTTTCTGCTCTATGAGCAGTTACTAAAATGTACTCACCACTAGAAATTGAAAGTGTATCTAAGATATTTGATTTTTTTGCTAAATGTACATGTTGCAAAACCGCATCAACAACCGTATTTCCAGTGACTACCACTTTTTTACCAAAAATTCCTTCACGCTTTAAGTTTTTTTTAGCTGTAGCTGTAGGTGCAAACAGTACATCACTAATTCTATCAACTAAAATTCTATTAATTTCTTCTGGCATTGCGTAATCAAAACTACGTAATCCTGCTTCGATATGTCCAACATCAATGTGTAGTTTTTTTGCTGCTAGTGCACCTGCAAGTGTGGTATTGGTATCGCCATGAACGAGTACCAACTTAGGTTTGTATTCTAGGCAGAGTTTTTCGACACCTTCCATAATTTTCCCCGTTTGCACAGCATGACTTGCTGAACCAACATTGAGATGAAAATCTGGTATCGGCAATTGTAAATCAGAAATAATTAGACCGTCCATTTCATATGAGTAGTGTTGACCAGAATGAACGAAGATAAAGGGTACATTTTGCTTTTGCAATTCATGTATTATTGGAGCAACTTTAATCAACTCTGGGCGTGTTCCCGTTAAGACAAGTATCATTTGATCCTTTTTGCTAAACGCACATACTCCTGCGCTCTTTGCTTCCATGAAAACTTGGATTCAACTAGTGTTCTGCCTGAGATTCCCATTTTTGCTTTCAATTTTGGGTTAATCATAAGCAATTCAATTTTCTCTGCTAAATCTATCACATTTCCGACTTTATAGAGTAACGCATTATCATTTTGAATTCTCTCTCTTGCACCAAGAGTGTCATTTGCGATAAATGGGATTTGACTTGCTGCAGCGTCTAGCATAGCCAATGATTCTTGTAGAGGCCAGACTGCAACGTCAGAAGCAGCATAGAATGCAGGAAGCTCTGTTTGAGGAAGCATACCTGTGATATGAACATGTTTTTTATACTTTTTGCACGCTTCGAGACACGATTCTTTATATTCACTAGGACCATCCCCTACCAATATTAATTGCAGATCTTTCTTTGCATATTTGGATTTTAAAACTGAGAATGCTTCGCAAAGTACATGTACTCCTTTACTTGGTATTACTTTTCCAGTGTATAGCACAACGAATGCGCCCTCACTGATTTTCAATTTTTTTCGTAGTGATTTCTTTTGTTGTGATGAAGGCTTAAAAAAATCACAATCGGTGCCATGTGAAATAAGTGCACATTTTTTAGTCACACCATAGTACTTCTTGATAATAGGTGTGGTGTCTTCTTGAACAGCTATGGGAACGTCAAGGGAAGTATTGATGAGTTTTGAGAAAAAAAATCGAAATGCTGCATAAAAACTATTTTTTATTAGCTGGTTACCAGATTGAAATTCAGAAGGTAAGTGGCTATCCACTGCTAAAAATGTAAAATGGTGCGATTTCTTAGCGAGTGCAACTTGCACACATGCGGGAGTAGAAATACCGAACACAATAACGACATCTGGATGATACTCAACAATTTTTTCTTTAATTCCAAAGAATAGTGATCGAGCAAAAAACTCCAAGTAGGTTCTCTGACGCGTTACTGGTATTTTATGTAGTGTTGTTTTACCTACACCAACTTTCCTGGGCCCTAAAACAGCTTTTACCGTGCTGTCATAGTCGGGAAATGGGAAATAACTATCACCTGTAAGAATTTCCACTGTATGTCCGAGTGAAACCAAACTTTCAGCAATTTTTGATTCAGAGTATCCAAATTGTGGTTGGTAGTAATTACAAACAATCAGTATTTTCATGTAATAAGGAAGGTGAAGTTGAAGAAGGAAAGATACTGCAATTGATACCCTGCTTTTTCTAACTGTGATACGAGTTTGAACATGCGCATAAATGATGTTGGCTGATCAATTTCAACACAAATACATTTCGGTCTAATAGCTGTAGTTGTTAGCAAATCATGTATAACGGCGTGTTCAGCTCCTTCAATATCAATTTTAAGTAGATCAATGGCAGTGTGACGCAGCACCTGCATGATAGTTTCCAATCTGTAACATTTTGCCATAAAGAAGTCTGAGGTCTTTTGCAGATTTACAATAGAATGTGACACTGCAGTAGCATCTCTTGGAGTAAAAAACTTTTGTGTACTGTTGGCATTCCAGAGCCCAACAGGGAGAAAATAAAAAGAGGAAGGAGTTTCAATAGAATTTAAATATCGAATTGCTTTTGGTGTGGGGTCAAAGGCAAACACTGTAGCACTATAATCGTGCATAATTGCTAGATCAAAGCTGATGTCCTCACCTACTCCACCGGAGTACACTAATGGTTTATGTTGCAAAATAACTTTTGGAACCCACCAAGCAGCTCCTGCATTTCCTAGCATGACGCCTTGTGTTTCTATTTTTCCATTTCCCCATATAAGCCAAGAAAGTACTAGGTTGAGATAAAAAATAAGAGTGTTATATAACTTGTGCATATATATCTAATAATCTATTTCCGATTGCTTCCATAGAATACTTCTTTTCAACAAATGCAGCAGCATTCGTACCAAATAGGGTCCTTTTTTTTGTATCTTGAAGAAGATCACGAATTGCCTTTGCAATTTTTGCAGGATTTGGCGCAACGACTAATCCAGCTTTCTGTACAGTAACTTCTGGAAAGTGACAACCCTCGGTAAGTACCAGAGGTAAACCTACTGCTGCCGCTTCTAAAATACCCAAGGAAAAACCTTCAGAATAAGATGGATAGACAAAAACGTCTGAGGCTTTAAACAAAAGTGCTTTTTGCTCTCCAAAACATGCTGGTAGTAAGGTGATTTTTTTTGCAATGCCAAGATTTGTAATGCGATTTTTGAGTTCTTCTAAATAGCCATCGTCAGATCCAGCAATGACAACTGAAAATGACTCATCTTTAAGAAGTGCCACCGCCTCAACAAGCAAATCTAAGCCTTTTACTGCATGAATCCTACCTAGGAAAGTAACAAGCGGCTGCGAAGTTTTTAACTTTAATTTTTTTTTGGCAACTTCTTTAGTTACTTTTGTTTGAAATTCTGTTGCTGATACGCCGTGTCCAAGCATGGTGATTTTCTCTTTTGTAACTCCATGTTTAAGATAGTCAGCTTTTTCATTTTCCGAAGTTGCTATTACCACGGCTGCATGATGAAGTAGCTGCTTTCCGTAGAGTGAATAAAACAGTTGTTTGAAGACACTACGCTGGCCCATTCTTACTTCCTCAAGACAACCGTGCACACTGAGAATATAGGGAATCTTGAAAATTCGAGCTAAAATGCCAATCCAAAAATTTTGCAATGTATAAAAATCGTGAATATGAATGCAATCTTGTTTCGGAACTTCTTGTAGGGCTTTGAGATACAAACCTGGTGTCAAAAATAGATTGTATACATATGCCAGTTGATTATGAATGTTCTTAAAATATCTAACCGTAATACCATTTTTAGTAACATACAGTTCTTTAGGCATCCGTTTTTCTTTGTCATATCCGTCTGAGGTATACACAGTGACCAGATGGCCTTTTTCCGCAAAGTAACAGCTGGTGTCAAAGACAAGCTTAGCTGGACCTCCGTATGACCAAGCAGGATAAAAATAGGGAACGATTTGCAAAATTTTCATGAATCTGTCCTTTGTAGCACTTCATCAACTGTTCTAGGTATGAAACCTAACAATCTGGTTGATTGTACTGCATTCAGACAGGCATAGGGTACTCGATAATCCGCAGCCTGTGTACCAAAGTAGTCATTCATATTTTGTGGGCTAACCAATTGTGGGTTAAAGGAATTGAATTGAGCAATTTTTTGAGCAAACGCAAAAGGTGTGAGCGTTTTTGGATTGACTACATGTACTATGCCTGGAATTGATCCATGAATGACAGTTGAGATGCCTTTCTGTAGGTCAATGAGTTCAGTTGGCGCAATAAGCTGATCATCAACAGCAAACCATGGCTTGCCAGTTTGAAATGATCTATACATTTTTGCGTACATCGTTGAGATTGTTATATCAGTAGAATAGGTAATGACCGAGCGAATAATGGTTGCATTAGTTCCGATTGACTCAACAATTTCCTCTCCTTTTGTTTTTGTAATGCCGTACCAACTTTTTGCATTGCGTAGTGCTGTTTCTTTTGGACAGGTAGCGTTGTTTGAACCAAAAACACTTTCTGTCGAAAGGTAAATAAAGCGCGCATCACTATTCTGAGCTTGAGATACTAAGTAGCGAGTTGCTTCTACATTTAGTTTCCAAACACTTCCCTTTTCACCGTTTTTTCTATCTTGTTCACATGCATCAACATGTGTTGCTGCAGCCATATGCAAAATAACATCTGGTTTGATACTTTTGACAGCCTTTTCTACAGCGCTTTGATCACATATATCAACTGAGATGGATTGGTTTGCAGGTATTGTCGAACTAGGTTTAGTGTGGAAAAAATCATAGATCTCCCAACTGTTTTGGTCGAAATGATGTACCAAATTGCGTCCAACCACACCAGAAAGCCCAGTAATAATCAGTTTTTTTCTCATGATTTCAGAAGTTTTTTCACACCAGTAAAATAACTCTCTAATACTGGATTAACAATATGCTTTACTACAGAATTTTCAAACGCATCAAAGGTTATTTTTCCTGTGAAGTTGTTGAGTAGTGACGCATCACTTACTTTTCTTAGAGCCTGTACTTTCTTTCTGGCAGCTATGACTTTTGGTGCAAGTGCTAACAAAGAAAAGTAGCTTTTAAGCTTAACGACACCCCATCCTGAAATAAAGGCAAAAAATGTCATGCCAACTTCCATAAAAATTGCAGCTGGTAAAAACAGTATGATTGATTTGAGTGAATAGTTCTTAAAGAATGTAGCAAGTCTATTTCGTTCAATTAAAAAAAGTTTTCTATGTAAACTTAAATAGTTCTCTTTAGGAATGTATTTATAATCATGATACAAGACACTTTCTTTGACAAATCTAAGTGTGTATCCAGCAAGTAAACATCTCCAAGAAAAATCTGAATCTTCATAGTACATAAAGAATTGTTCATCAAAACCACCAAGTTTTAAAAATACGTCACTCTTCACACACATACCCGAGCCACTGCATGAGTAGATTAACCCAGAATTTGGAATGGATTTGGTTTTGTAGTCTCTGATCCAGTCGAATCCTAAAAAATGAGTGGTCTTGCCAGTTAAATTGATGGTTTTTTTATCAAATAAATACACTAATGGTTGGGTAACAGCCACAGATAAATCATTTTCCATTGTTTCAATAAGCGGTTCAAATACAGCTGGTGTGACTACTGTGTCAGGATTGAGAATAAATAGATACTTCCCTTTTGCAATCTTAGCAACTTGATTGTGTGCGGCTGCGAAACCTACATTGGTTGCATTTTCAATTAGAGTAATTTTTTCTGATAATGAGACTGATTTAATGGTATCTATAGTAGTATCACTAGAATTGTTGTCAAAAATAATAATTTCAATAGCTAAGTATCTTACTTTGAATAGTGATTTGAGACAGTCACCAATATATTCAGCGGAGTTGCACGTTACAATACTGATACTTACTAACGGTTGTGCTGACTGCTTCATAGATATCCATGCTCAAGATACCAATTCCCTGTGATACGCGTTCCTTTTTTGAATGAAATTTTTGGTGAATAGCCAATCTCTTTTTTAGCTTTGGAAATATTATAGTAATACGGTGTAACCATGGTTCTAACTCTTGATGGAAAGAGTGGTAAATGCAATCCAAACAAACTATTAAACACTGCACATACATGTGCGATTGGTAAAGCTAGTACTAGTGGTAAGCGACCTTTTGGAGCTGCTTTTGAGATACTTGCACTAACACAAGTTACCACTTCGACCAAGGTTGGCGCATCTACACCACCGATAATATACTCTCCATTTGGAATTTTAGATTTTGCAGCCAAGATTGTTGCATCAACGAGATCTTGCACATACACATAGTGCATTTTATTTTTTCCGTTACCAACTTGTAAAAACATCCCGCTCTGAATGGCTTTGTACAAAGCCAATGTTGGCCCCTTTTCTCTTGGACCATACACACTCGCTGGTCGAATGATTGCATATGCTAATCCAAAATCTTGATGTGCTTTTCTAACTCTTTCTTCAGCTTCCCACTTGGATTGACCATAAAAATTGGTGAAGGTTGGTTTATGTGTTTCATCCCAGTTTTCAATTGGCCCAGTGGCAGCAGGAAGTCCGTAGATACCAATGGTGCTGTAGAGAACAAACTTTTTTACACCATGTTTTTTACAACCATCGATCAAATATTGTGTTCCAAGTGCGTTTACATCTTGGTACTCTGCATAGGTAGGTCCATCAAAATCAATTCTTGCAGCCAAATGATATACGGTATCAATATCTTTAGTGATGATGCTCATTAGCTTTTTATCTCTAACATCACCCCTGACTATCTCAAAATCAGAAGTTGGCAAATTGGTTGATGGTTCATCGTTCCAGAGCAAAATACGAATATTTTTAGCCTGCACTCCTTCTGATAGTAGTGTGTCAACAAGATGTGATCCTATAAAACCACCAGCTCCAGTAATAAGTATTTTTTTTTGCATAGAAACAATGTTCAAGTTATTCTAATATATAGCAGATTTTTACTGAAATTTAAGCAGAATACCAAACTTAAGTATGACCCAGACTGCTCTAATTGCGTCTTTAAATCCAATTTTTTTGCCATCTTCATACGTTCTGCCATGGTAGGATATTCCCACTTCATACATACGAACCTTCATGTGAGCAACTTTTGCTGTTAATTCAGGTTCAATGCCAAATGAATTTTCTGTAATGGTGATTTTTTGCAAGACCTCATTTCGAAACATCTTGTAGCCAGTTTCCATATCAGTGAGGTTAACGTTATTAAAAATGTTTGATAAAAGAGTCAGATAGGTGTTGGCTAGATAGTGCCAAAAGTACACTACTCTATGTGCACGCGAGCCCATAAATCTGGTTCCATACACGACATCGGCTCGATCATCTAACAATGGTTGAAGGAGATGTGGTAAATCATGAGGATCATATTCAAGATCTGCATCTTGAATAACCACATACTTACCAGTTGCTTTTGCAATGCCATCTCGGAGGGCTGCCCCTTTTCCACCATTTTTTTTTCGTAAAATGCAGATGTCTATTGAAGAGCTTAACTTTTTTAGTAATGCCCGCGTACCATCTGTGGATCCATCATCAACAACAATAATCTCTATGTTAGAAATGCCAGCATATCTGACAGAAGTGATGATCTCTTTTATTGTTTTTTCTTCATTAAATACGGGAACAACGACAGATAAAAGTGGTTGTTTACTCATGTTTATTTTTTTCTAACTTCTCAAGTCTAGTAACTAATGCTTTTCTTCGCACAAATTGTTCTATCTTTTTTTCAAGTATCTTGATTTTGAAGTAACTAAAAAATAACACGACTGAAAGAATCATGAAGGCAATGACTACGAGGAGATCAAAAACTCTAGCAAAGTTAAGTAATCCTGTGATGCCTAAGAGAAGATGCGGAAAAAGCGCGATTACAATAAAAAGTATCCAGACAGAAATCCATGCCCACGTTTCAATTTTTGTTAAATTTTGTTTTTTATGATGAATGGTAACGACATAAATCATGAAAAGTGCAAAAAATGCTGAAGCTATTTGAAATACGGTCATAATGTTAACCTCCAGATTACCACACTCTGCATGAAATCAAGAGTATTAAGAATGGTCATTCCCTTGTCATAATCATGGTAAATAGTATCAATTGTTACTACACCAAAAGGGATTTTAAAACGGGAAACTCTGCAGGCAATTTCCATTTCAACTTGGTATCCCGGTGAAACCCAAAGTATTTTTTTTAGTACTGACTTTTTGAATGCTTTATATCCAGACGGAATATCTGGAATTAATGGTCCACCAAAAAATACTTTCACAACAACTGAAGCAAAATAATTAGTGACTCGTTTAACTAATGGCATAGTTGCATCGAGTGCTCTAACACCAAACACTACATCGTATCCTTCAGACAATTTCTTTTCAAAAAGATGTAGTTCTTCCGGTGAGTGCTGATCGTCAGCATCCATGACAATCACTGCCTCTGCCCCACAATATTCAAACGCATATTCGCAACCAGTTTTGAGTGCAGCTCCTTTGCCTAAGTTAATTTCATGAGAGAGAACATGCTTGGTATATTTGGATGCAATGAGTGCAGTATTATCTATAGAACCATCATCAACAAAAATGACATGTTTTGTTTTTTTAACAACTTTTTCGAGCACTCTTGCTATGTAGGTTGATTCATTGTAGCCAGGAATCACAACCCAAATTGAGTCATCTAGTGTCATGTAGTTTTTTTCCACAGATCTACAAAGTAGCGAACAGTTTCAGCAATGCCATCTTCTAGTGAAATTTCTGCTTTCCAGCCCATTTGTTCATGAGCTTTCTGAGCGCTTGCATACAGCTGACGAGGGTCTCCAGGTCTATCTGGATGATTGACTACACGAGC
This sequence comes from uncultured Pseudomonadales bacterium, assembly GCA_964556485.1. Classification (GTDB taxonomy): domain Bacteria; phylum Patescibacteriota; class Microgenomatia; order UBA1400; family PJMF01; genus CG1-02-43-31. Next base: position 100,868 of record CAZKVV010000002.1, read on the forward strand.
TTTCTTGCCTAAGCATTTTTCGATAGCAGAAACGAGGTCTAAAACTGAAGCAGGTTTTTCAGTTGAGAGATTGAAGTAATGGTATTTACTTTGATGCTCTGAAGAAAAAGAAATTGCAGAAAGATGACCAGCCACTATGTCTCGGATATGAATGTAATCTCGAAGATGGCCCCCATTTCCCCAAACGGTTACTTCTTGATCGGAATAAATCTGTTCTATAAATCGGGGTAGTGCATGTGTTTCAGGTTCATGATGCTCTTCTGGGCCATACAAATTGAAATATCTGAGTGCGACTCCAGTCATTCCAAAAGAAGCTACATACGATGAGATCAAGCCTTCCATTGCAAGTTTGGTCATGCCATAGGGATTAATTGGCAAGGTTCGATCATCTTCTGTAATGGGAATGGTTTTTGGTTCACCATATATTGCTGCACTTGAAGAAAAAATGAATGTAGGAACATTATTCTTTCTCATAGCTTCAAGTACTGAGACTGTGCCACTAATGTTGTAATCAACAAATTTTTGTGGAAACTTCACTGATTCACCTGCTTCTATCAGTGATGCTAAGTGAAAAACTAAATCAACATCTTTAATTTCAGCTTCCATCTTTTCTGCATCACGAACGTCAGAAATAATCGTTGGAAATTCTTTACTCTCACGTAAATCAATGTTTTTAACTGAGTGCCCTTGCTCTACTAACGCCCTGAGCAAGTGAGTGCCTAAAAACCCTGAACCACCAGTAACTAGTATTCGTTTTTGCATATCAACTCCTTATGCTACCCAATATCCTTGAACAAACAGTATCGTGTTAATGACAAGTAGTATACCCGAAATAGCTAACCATATAATCGGCCAAATTTTTTTCTTGGATAGTTGTAATGATAGGTAGATAAATACTGGAAAGCATGCCAGTACATATCTTGGAATACTTGAGAAAGAACCGGTGAGTGTTGGAATAAGTACTGCTAAAAGTGAAAAGACTAGGTAAGACGCTCTTACCTTATTTCTACTCATTACTAATACGGTTGTAGTAGCGACAAATAACAGAAGATCTTGGAAATATGAAAAGTATTTCCAATCAAATGGTCTATATGTTAGTAAAATGCGGATTTGTCTATAGATTACCTGTGGAAGGACAACGATGCTTTCTTGTCTTCCAGCTCCAAATTCAGATTGAACATGAAAAAAATAGAGTGGATCTGAAAAGGTGAAGTGCAGATAACCCATATAGATAATCAGCCCACTTGAACTGAGTACCAGCAACAAAAGTTTTTCTTTTTTTTCATACATTTTAATAAGTACTTTTTTAAGTCCAGCTATAGTGAACTGCGCTTTAGAAATAATTTTTTCTTGAAGTAACAGTTCAATAAATAATGCAGGTACAAGTGCTATGCCTACAACTTTGGTAGCACTAGCTAAACCAGCAAATATAACGGCTAGTAACCATCTCTTTTTTCGTGCAAACAAAAAACTACTTACTACTAAAAATAAGAAAAGTGATTCAGCGTACACTGCAGCAAAGTACAATGACGTTGGGAATAGTAAAACTGCTACACAAACAAGTTTAAAATCGATAGTATAACCATCAGTTATAGCTAGCTTATGCAAAATAAACAGAAAGAGCCCAAGAAAACAAAGTGAAAGCAACTGGCCAACCAAAATAGGTGAGATTATATTGAAGGAAAAAACCAAAATTAACACTGGGTATAAAGGGAAAAATGCTTGTATTAATGCAGTACCAACATACCCCCTTTTAACAATTGTGAGGTAATGGACGCCATCGAAATTGGCAAATGAATAAATTGACTTGGGTAAACCTGAGCTTTTAAGTAGATCATTTGAATAGGGAAAACTTGGTTGATAGAGTAACACAGAATCACTAGCTATAGTTATAGTGTGTAATGCAATTCGCCAAAAAAATACTATTGCTACAAAGCTTAAAAAAATTAAAATGTTTTTTTTCATTAACTCTGTTTTTGTACTTTCCTCTTTGATACAAGTACCATCATACCAAGTGCAATACATCCTAAGATACTGAGACTATTACCTATCACTCTAGGCATGGTTTTTTGTGTAAATATGGTTGTTACGCTATGTTTTCCTGGCACTAATCTAAAAGCTAACCTGCCTTCAATTATCTCATCGTCTGTATATACCATCTTTTCGCCATTCGCGGTTGTTTCCCAGCCAGGAAATAGCATGACTGGTTCAACAATCGTAACCTCAGTTTGAGATTCAACAGTATATTCATGTTTTATAGTAGTCCAAAAGTTTGTAGAAATAGTTCCATCGCCCTCAATAATTCGAGCTGAAGGTTGCCAATCACCAATTCCTAAATAGGTGAAATTAGATGGTACGTTTTCATTCTGAGTTGATGTGCTTTGTGTGTAAGCGTCATAATCGATTGTTGATTTATGAAAATAATCTACAGGCTTAATGTTTAGTACGGAATAGATAGCTACGAACATTAGAAGAATGAACAGAAGTCTGGCATATTTTTGTAAACTAACACCAACGTGAGCAGCTACTGGAAGTAGGAACACAAAAAAAACCAGTGAAAGTCTCCAAGGAAACTGGATGAATCTGAGAATGGGTACTAGTTTCCAAATCAGTGCCGACATTTCAATCTGCAAAAAAATAAGAAACACACTGATTGTAATGAAATAGTGCAGACTGTGCTCTGTGTACTGTTTTTTTATAACTACATACCCAATTGAAATTGCAATAAGAATGAAAGGGATCCAACCAATGCTTAAACCTAGCGAATCAATCATGCCAGAGTATGAAAATCCAAATGAGAGAGGAGCAAACAGCAACTGTTGCATGGTGGCAAAATGATCGGTAATTGCTGATTGGTTAGCACTGCGTGTTACTACCGTTGCGGATGCCTCAAATACTGCTGGCAGCCAAAACCAAGCAGAAAGGATGAATGCCCAGAAAAGCATGATACTAAATCTCAGTATCGCGACTTTATTTTTACCAAAGGTTCCAATTCCTAACAGTATGAGCAGTGGTGTTACCACGAGCACTGTAGAGTTGTGAGAAAGAAAAAAGAGTGTCCAGAAAATGACTTGAGAGACAAATGTTCGAGCGGTAATTTTTGATTGTAAAAGTATTTGAATACTTCTGAGCAACCATGGAAGTAAACTGTAGGCAAAAATTTCACCAATGCTCCCTCGATAATACATCGTGGTGAGGATAAACGGATTTGTAAACCACAGTAATACGACTATTCCTTGAGCAGTCAGTGAGTCACCATACTTTTTAGTACATAATAGTGCTCCAAAGCTTCCCCAGAGCAAACTAAGAAGTACTAGTATCTTAAAGGTAGTTTCGTAGTTAATTTTAGCTAAACTAAAAGGCAAAGATAAAAGAGATGGTAGTGGGTAGTTGTAATTGAAAACTGGATACCCATACCTATTAAAAAGCGTCGGTGCGATTCTAGGGGGAAACTGCCCTTCTTTTAGTGCTAATTTATAATTTGCAAATCGAGCTAAGTGATTTTCTCCATCATGAGTAAAAGGAATACCTTCATGAAAGTACAATCTACCCACAAAAAGCGTTAACAACAGTGCAAACAATGAAATGAGTATCCGATTTTTCATTTGTGTACTACTGACTTGTATACATCAACAGTCTTACTTGCAGCTTTCTCCCATGAAAAAGTTTTTTCCCAAGCACTGGCATGACGAATAAACTCGAGTCTCTTGGTTTTAGACCACATCAAAACGGATTCAACTGCTAATGCAAATGCTTCAGCATTTGGTTCTGTGAGTAGAGCAGCTGTACCGGCAACTTCAGGTAAAGATCCGCCATTGCTTGATATAACAACTGTTTTACATCTCATTGCCTCAAGAATTGGTAATCCAAAACCTTCATACAATGAAGGTTGCACGTAACACAGAGCCCCAGTGTAAAGTGCCGACAGTTCTTTGGTTGAATCAACTAAGATATCTGTGAGGAAATGTACTCGCTGTTCTACATTGGATAATGCCATCTGTTTTTCAATCCACTGCCATTCTGGAATTGGTTGTGGAAAGAAATGTTTTCCTACACATACCAAATGCACGGGTTCAGGCAAAAACTTCATCATTTTTATAAGTTGGGGAATATTTTTATTGTAGTTTATATCACCTACATATAAAACGTAATTTTCAGGCAATGAATGAAATTTTTTAACCTCAATGACGATATCTTTTGGTTGTGGTGCTAATGCATCAGTAGCAGCTAATGGTACGACATGAATTTTATCTGGTTTTATTTTCAGATAGGTTGAGATATCTTTTTTTGAACATTCAGAATCTGTAATCAATGCATCTGCACGTGACAATGCTACTCTTTGTCGATAAAACGCAAGCGATCCTTTCATTCCCGGCTTGTACTCTTCTGGATACAATAAAGGAATAACATCATGAACGGTAACTATGGTTTTACCTTTAGATATGAAAGGTAGACTGTTAAAGAATAAATCGAAAAAGGGATAATGTGTGATGTCTATGTGAGGATGTTCATTTTTTTCTAAAATGCTTGATCTATACACTAATAGATCGGGTGTTTGTTCAAGCTCAGTAAGCAAGTTTCGTGTGTAGCTGCCTACTCCACGTATAACATGACCTGATCCTAACGGACGTGTATCTAACAAGACGGTGAGTAACTTAGACATGATTTTGTAACTCCCAAAGCTTCAAAAAGGCAACTGGATGATGTAATCCACTCATCACTGCAAAAACAAAACCTGGTATACCATCATAAAAGCCTTTATGCCTTAAAAAAAGCTTAAAGAAGGTCATTACTGGTTTGTATATGCAGAGGGAAAATCCAAGAAAAATGGTTGGTTTTATTTTCTTTTTCGACATTTCTATTGCCGTAAATGTGGTGTAGGTATTAAATTTTCTAATATAATCAGAAAAAGTTGGATTGCTGTAATGAATGATATGACCTTTAACTGTACTAACTGGACCAGTCGCAGTCATTTGTTCATGCACATCTTTTTGTGGAAGTGCAGCTTTACCATTTCTATATAAACGAATGACCATATCAGGATACTGGCCACCTTTTGTTAAAAAAGCTCCTAAAAAATAATTCTTCCTTGGAATCCACCAAGCACTGATTTCTTGATTAACGTCAACTTTATTTTGCTCAATTGAAACGATATATTTTGCAAGTTCATCATCAACAACTTCATCTGCATCAAGCTGAAGAACCAGATCACCCTTTGCAGCATCCATAGCTATTTGTTTATTGATATGAAAATTTGATTTATTGGTTGTAACAATAATTTTTGCACCAAATTCTTTTGCAATACTCACGGTTCTATCTGTTGATTCTCCATCTACAACAATAATTTCATCTGCAATCTTTGCAATTGATTGTAAACACTTACTGAGATTTAATTCCTCATTATGAACCGCAAGCACAACTGATAACATACTTATTCCTTAATTTCCCAGTAGTTATCTTCCCATGATATCAATGTTTTCTCAACGGTACTTCTATCTGATTCTTTACCGATAAAATGAAAACGATCTACTCTTTCACCATATCTAAATCCAATCCGATCGGGATTTTGTTTAATTATTGTTTGATAAAAAACATCTGGTGGTAACTGTAGATACCAAGCAACTAACACATAGTGATACCCACCAACGTCTACAAATGCAATTTGTTCATCTGGGCGCTGCTCAACATTCTCTAAAGTACTCTTTAAACCGCCTTGGTATAAAGATCGCATTTGTTCAGGATATTTGGTGAAATATGTGTAAATATAGCTACTAAAAATGAGGATTGTGCTACTCAGAAATAATGTGGAAAGCATGAGCACGCTTTGTGAATTCTTAATTTTGCTAACTGCCAATTGTAATCCTCTTGTACCCACTAGTATCAATACAAAAAAGAAAAACAGACTTCGAGTTGTGTGTGGTGAATCGACAGTGATACTTGCCGGGAGCAAACTAATTACCACCAATGCTAATAAAACTAAATCAGACTTCACTATCTTAAACTCTAGCTTCTTTTTTTGGATTAGTTTTATTCCAACTTCATAGATTAAACTAACAATACCAAGCATGCTGAAAAGGTACGCAGGTAACAAAAGATTTCCCCAATTGGGTAGTGTATGCCAAGGGTGTGATCCACCTCTAATAACAACAAAAGTTGGATCAAAACTTTTTACTAATGATTGAAGAATTAATCCTCCAAAATAGACATACTTATTTCCGATAATTGGTTGTAATGCAGTAGGTAAAGAAAGCCGGTATTCGATCAAATTGGTATTTGTTAATTCGTCACTAAAAATAGTTATTGAGCTTTTTTGAGCAGTAAGTGAAGAAAGTATTGTGAAAAAAAAGATAGCCGCACCTGTATATAAACTTAGAGTAATGATCCATCTCTTCCAGTTTTTTATTCCATGCCAAAACACTAAAACAACACTGATAAATGGAATATAGAGAAGTGGTGTGTTGTAGGTGGCACATGCCGCAAACATACAAAGACCAGCAAGTACTTGGAACCACCATTTTTGTTTGGAGATATATGCAAAATAGATTGAAACAACTAATAGTGCTAATCCAACATTAGCTTCAAATGCAATTCTGGAGTAGAAAAAAAACACTGGAGTGGTAGCTATGAGAAAACTAAAAAGTAGTTGCCACTTTTTTTCTAACTTAAAATTTCCTGCAAAATAATACCCAGCAATAATCAGAATCATTCCTGCAACTGCTGATGGGAGTCTAACGACAGCATCACTTACACCAAAAATGCTGAAAAATGCTGTTAAAAGAAGTGGATATCCCAGTAATTTGTAATCTCCGAATGATTCCAATGCCATTGGCCACTTTCTTCCCCACTCATCCATCCCTACTTCTTTGAGTAAGTATCCGTTATATGCCAAAGCTGCTTCATCTCGATTGAGAATACTTTCAACACCAAAATCCAACCAAACAAACCTCAAAATAATTGCAATACAACAAACACTTAGCAGGAAAATTTGATAGATCTTATTCATATGCATATAAAGCGTATCCTAAGTTGGGATAACTCTCAATTTCTTTTAATGACTCCTCAGAAAAAACTGATTTTACATAGCCAGGTTCACCTAAGAGTACCGAAAACTGCTTATCTCTCCTTAATGTATCTGCATTAAAGTGGATGTTTCCCATTTCTTGAGAGATTGGCATTCTACTATAAACCGTACCTGTGGTATTGAATTGTTTGACTTCATCTGCTGAGTACTCATACAGCAACAACCATAAGTACACTCGAGTATCAGGTGGATGAGCATACACAGCTTGATGCGATTTGCTGAGTTGGGCAACTAGTTGAGCGAAATCTGGGTATTCGCTTTGCCAAAAGACCTGACTCTTTTCAGGGTAGATCTTATCGTAGTGATGTAGAAATTGTGTAAAGAAAAAACTGCTAACCAGTACTAATCCTATACCCAAAGCGGCACCAACGAGTTTATATTTGAATGATTCACAAAAAATAAGTATCTGATACGTGCCTATACCTATGATACTACTCAGAGGTACTAGAGCAAACAGTGAGCGTTGGGCATTTGGAACATCAAGTGGTATTGAGGCTGGTAGTATTCCAACAATTACCCATGTGAGCAAAAATAAGCCAAGTTTTTTTGATTTTGAAAACAGCCATGACATTCCTACTAACAATGGCAACAGCATTGTTAGGTTGAACAATCCTGATACTCCTGACCCGTGTCTCATGTTGCTATCACCGGTGAAAAAAAGGTAACGAGGATCAAGATGAGAAAAAACATTTTCTAGTAATTGCCTCAAGATAAATACACGTCGATTAAATAAAATGCTATCCAATTTAGAGGTAGCAACTGTTTGTACCTCATTTGCAGTTTGTACAAAAGTTGTAATATCTAGAACTGAATCTGTACTCATGCGAACAATTTGACTTGATGTAAAGTGTTCAGAAAAATACATTGGTACAAGTGCTACATAAAAAAGCAAAAGCACACCTACTGCAGTTCCAATGCTGCTCATTATTTGTTTTAGCGACTTATTGCTTACTTCCAAAATACACAGCATCATAAAGATCACTGACCAAATATATTGTGCTGCATAGTAGGTATATGATGCGGCTATACCAAAAAAAAGCGCAACAGCATACCAATATGCTTGTTTGCGTATAAACCCTTGTAAGAGAGATGCTATTGAAATCAATACCAATGCTTGAGCAAGCATACTTTCAAATCCAACTAATGAAAAGTGAAATGCCCAAGGTGAGATACCAACCACAAATGCAGTCGATACCATCAGTTTCAGTCTATGAAGTTTAGGAGTTTGAGAGCCATATCTTTTTGTAATGACAAATGTAAGATATGCAGTTAGACAGATTGTTAGTAATCCTGATACTAAGCTCGGAATACGAACGAGCCAATCATATTCAGGTAACAATCGGTATAAGAAACTGACGATAATAATCAGACCTGGAAGTTTATAGTCTCCATAGGATGGATACAGTGGCTGTAACCAATGATTTCCATGAATATCATGGCCAAAATGAGCTACTGATCGAGCATCGACTGCAATTGCAACTTCATCCCAATATAAGGAGAGATTTTGACTGGAAAAAAATGCAACCCTAGCGATAATGCTCACAAACAAAAGTAATGACACAACTACCCAGATAGAATGTTTGTAAAACATAGTGAAAGTATAACCTATTTCCTGTGTATAATGGAGTTACCATGAAACTTCGATGGCTTGTGTTACTTATTGCAATTTTTTCACTCAGTTTTAGATTTTGGTTTTATGCAACTCACATTGTCGTTAATAATGACACTTTAAGAGATGCTCAGATTGTGGAAGAACTTTCCAGATCTAATACATTTTTCCCAGCTTATGGACCTAAGGCAAGTGTGGGAAATTTTTATTTACCTCCTTTGTACTATCAGATTCATCTTATTTTTTCTGTTGTTACCAACCATCATCCTTTGACAATGAATATCATCAATACTTTCATTGAAGCGCTGACACCCGTGTTACTGTTTCTACTTTTGTATGCAGCAGTAGAAAAAAAATTTGCTTTTGTGCTTTCACTCTTATATATAGTTGCACCACTACCTGTTATTTTTGGAACTAGAGCTTGGAACCCTATCACTATTCCATTTTTTACTACACTAGCTTTGTTACTGTTTCTTGAGTATTTCAAAAATAAAACTGCTCAATTAATCCCTCTGATGACTCTGTCTATCGCTGTTGCCCTGCAACTTCATTATCAAACAGTAGTAGTCATTCCATTCTATTTTGGTGTTTTCTGTTGGAGCTTTTTAAAGAGAAAAGATGATAGAAAGTATTGGTTATTGGGCATTCTGCTTAGTTTGGCTACATTTATACCGTACTTTTGGGGTGAGTTCCACAATAATTGGAAAAACAGCATGGCAATGTATTCCTATTTTTTTGGAGAACATGCAAATTACTATGATAGAGTTTCAAAACCTGAATACCTTTTAACATTTTTACCTAGTTTTTTTGAAAGAATTCTGACAAATACAGTTCAGCCATCAATGTGGCTGGGCAGATTATTGATGATTACTGCAGTTGTTGGTTCTGCTCTAGCTGTAAAAAAACGGAAACAAAGTTTCAAAAAAATGGGAATTTTATTGTTGTATGTAGCTAGTATATTTTTTGCCCTCAGAATGTATAAAGGCGACAAAATTGATTACTACATGAGTACCTTATTTATTGCACCAATTTTGTTTTTGGCAGTACTTTCACACATCAATGCAAAAGTTGCATGGGTGTTAACAGGACTGCTTATATTTGTAGCCGCAAGTGCATCTACATCCATCCCACACTTTAATTCCTATCAAGATTTAAAAGTTGCGGTGCAAGACTTATCACAAAATTCAAGCAATGAAGGGTATAGATTTTTGTTTTATGATTTGAGACATGCTAATACCATAAGTTACATTTTGTATAAAAATCCTGAGATACGTATCAATCAAAAGAGTAGTATGTTAGTCGAAGTTTTTGAATCAAATGCTACAGTACCAGACTGGATTGACACCTGTGAGTCGAATGAAAAAGCAGCATCTTCTAATGGGTCATTTCCGGTTTTTAAATGCACCTATGAATATCAAGTACTGTCAGAAATTAAAAAATATTCTGATATGAGCTTTCAGTTTGGAAAGGTGAATGAGAAAGCTCGTGATATTGAAACGAAACATAGTGTTGATTCATCCCATGGTACGGATATACTGCTAACAGAACTTTTTTAAAAATATGAGAATCAACAAACATTTTTTCAATGCTTTTAGAAAACATATCATTTATATCGTTTTGATTTTAGTTGCAGCAGTCATGGGATCACTGCCATTACTGCACAGTGGACTTTATACTGCTCACGATATCTGGCATCAGGTGGCTAGGCTGTATCATTATTCAGAAGCAGTTTCGGATGGCCAATTTTTTCCAACCTGGATTAGCACCCTGTCCCAAGGTCATGGATATCCACTCTTTCTTTTTTCGTACCATTTTCCATGGATACTCGGAACTCCTTTAGTATTGATGGGGGCAAGTATTGAATTTGCCTTAAAGTTTCTTTTCTTTGTTGCATATCTTGCTTCCGGTTGGGCGATGTATGCATTAGCTTGGCACATAACAAAAAATAAAACGGCTTCACTTGGAAGTGCTGTCTTGTACTTATTTGCTCCATATCACTTCTTAACAATGTATGTCAGTGCTGCTATTGGTACACAGTTTCAGTTTGCAATCTTACCACTGCTCTTTTTGGGAGCTGCTTGGATTTTGGACAAAAGGCCTAGATGGGGTTTTATTCTTTTAAGTATTTCAATTGCCACAGGAATTCTCACTCACCTCATAACCTTTGCATACTTTATGCTGGCATTGCTGCTGTATATTGCATTTATACTCTCGACCACGCACATTGCGGCTAACAGAAAGCGGAAAATAGTTGCGTTGCTTTTTTTAAGTTTATTTCTTGGTATCTTGCTCTCAAGCTTCTATTTAGTTCCATTTGTTGCATACAAAAATGAAATCATTGCTTCTCTACCTGGAAATGGTTTTACAGATATATATAAAAGTAATTTTGCATCACTCCGTCAACTCATTTACTCAAAATGGGGGTTTGGCCCAATAATTAGTAATGCTAAAGATGGTGAAATATCGTTACAAATTGGTATTGCACAATGGCTCGGTGCATTTTTTGCAACATTGCTTGTAATTACTTCAATGATTTTTCGTAAAAAATTTAAAAATGAAAATGTGTTCTTTTTGTCTTTATTTGGACTAAGCATATTTGGAATGCTTAGCATATCCGAACCTCTTTGGAGTTTTGTAACTAAAATTGTTTCGTTTGATTATCCTTTTAGACTTTTGTTGATTAGTGTATTTTCTGGTTCACTGTTAGCTGCCTTTGTTATTACTTCAGTAAAAAAGTATAAACTCTTTTTATATGGTGCTTGTGGCTTTTTCATTATGATTGCGATGTACACAAATAGAAACCATATTAAGGTTAACTTATATACTGATGTTCCGCTCGATTTGTATGTAAGGTCTGAAACTACAACAAACACCTTTCATGAATATTTGCCGCTGGGTGCTAGTTCTCAGTTACTTTCAAAAGATGCGCAGTCTGTTGCAATTTCAGAGAATAAAACTTCAGTTCCAATTGTAAGTAATCTTGCACAAACAACTAACTCACTATTTTTTGATGTAGAAATCGCTACACCATCAGCCATTTCAATTAGTCAATTCTCTTTTCCTGGACAACGACTGTATGTTAACAAAAAATTTGTGGAACATAGTGTTGATGGCAGCGGTAGAATACAAACAAGTTTAACTGAAGGAAGACACAGTGTTCTCGTACAATATGAAGACACTACGCCAATATTATTTGGAAAAGTCTTAACAGTACTTGGAATGGTTTTTTTAGTAAGGTTTTACATTGCGGAAAGCAGAAAAGATGAAAAATAAAGATCAGAAAGTTATTGCTGTAATGCCTGCATATAATGCAGCCAGAACTCTCAAAAAAACGGTAGCAGATATTCCAGCAAATACCGTTGATAAGGTTATTCTTGTTGACGATCATAGTTCAGATGAAACCGTTAAGGTTGCAAAAGAACTGAACTTAACTGTTGTTACTCATCCACAAAATAGAGGCTACGGTGGTAATCAAAAAACATGTTACACGCTAGCCCTTTCTGAAGGTGCTGATGTAGTCGTTATGATTCATCCTGATTATCAATATGATAGTTCATTAACTGCTGAGATGGTTAAACCTATTTTAGAAGGTAAATGCGATGTTATGCTGGGTTCTCGCATACGAACAAGAGCTGAAGCACTTGCTGGCGGCATGCCAAAATATAAGTACATTGGTAATCGTTTTTTAACGTTAGTTGAAAATACTGTGCTTGGCCAAAATTTATCTGAGTATCACACTGGGTTTAGAGCATTTAGTAAAAAATCATTAGAAAATTTGCCGTTTCACACCTATTCTGACGATTTTGTTTTTGATTCTCAAATATTATTTGGTTGTATTGCAAATAATGAAAGAATTGGTGAAATCTCAGTTCCAGTTAGATACTTTGAGGAAGCATCATCAATCAATTTCTGGAGAAGTTGTATTTACGGCTTAACAATCTTAAGAGATTTATTGATTTATTCAGTTACAGGTGGTAAATACTTCATTAAACATTAATTATCGCTACAACTGCTTTCAGTAAGCAATGAGTGTGAATCATAGACATACACATAGGTATGTACTCCGTTTGACGCTTTTCCTTGGTAGAGCTGGTTAGCTTGTTCTATCTTTTGATCAGTCACATAGACCGATTCTTGATTATTCTGCTGTGCTTTACAACCCACTGCTTCTAAGGATTCACTAGAAGCCGTCACTCTTCCCAATTCGACAGTGTGTTGAAAGCCTGAACTTTCTAACTCACCTAACTTTGCAAGTTGTTGGTATTGTTTTGGCGGTAGCTTAGTATAAAAAGCATAAAACATAATAGGGTCAGAATAAAAAGGTTTGAAGTGGATCTGAGTTGACTCAGGCAGGGTTTGTAAGTATGAATGCAGATCTGGAAGGTACGATTGATAATAATATTCATTTTTTGTGGTATGAACCGCAAAGTACTCGGTGAAATACAAAACACTGTAGCCAGCAAGAATAAGAGATAGAGATATAAGCAATAGATTTCTCATTCTCTTGTGCGCGAACTCTAACACTATTTTTATACCAAATATGATCACAATTAAGACAAAGGGATACCACATTGAAAGTCGGACTTTTTGTGGATCTCCAGAGAGAATTGTAGGAATTGGTGATAGCAGTAAACCAATTAAAACTACCAGTCTTTGGTGAGTGGACATGTTTTTTCCAACCATGAAAAGTCCAACTAACCCAATGACAAAAAAAGGATACACAATTGGGTAAAATTGACCAAATCCATCTTGTGATAAGAAAATGAGATCATCTTCACCAGATGAGACTAAGTAATTTGGTGAAAAAGCAGCAAGGTATCTCTGTGTAAGCATCCGGGAAACGAGCACTGGTTTATTCCAGACGGCATCGCAGAGAAGTCTGGGATACTGCATATCACAAAAGGTTCTACTTTCATCAATTTTGAGCACAAGACCTGGATCTGAAAAGATACCTACTTGATGTAATCTGGTGCCGTTTACACCGATGACGCTAGGTGCAAAAAATGGTACGATCAGCGAGAGAAAACTGAACAAAAACACTGCAAGATGTTCTCTCTTTATTTTTTCAATAAAAAACAGCCAAAGTAGTCCAAAAATCCAAAGTAAGGCAGTGATTGGTCGGTAAGCGATGTAGCTATACCAGGTAAGTGATAAAGCAACACCAGACAACAAGAACCAATACCAGTTCCTTTGTCGAACTGCTCTAAAATAGGAAGCTAAACCTACTAGAAGACAAAAGAGAGCTATGTTTGATTCAAAACCAAATCGACTTAGGAAAAATGGCCAAGGGCTGAGAGCTGTAATCAATGCACCAAGGGTGCTCAGTTTCTTGCCAAATGAAAACTCTCTGAGCAACCAATACGATGCTAGTATTGATGCAACACCAATGAGAAGTGATGGCACTCTTATTGCAAAAATACTCAGACCCCAAAGAGCGACGGGAAGAATATCAAGGTATGCCATTGCAGGTAATTTTTGATCACCAAAGCCTTTAAAAATGAGTGGCCATTTTTGGTTGTGCTCGTCTGCCCCCGTTTGCAACAGTGACTGAGCTATATATCCAAAATGGAGCTCATCTATCAGTGCCCCCTTAGGGGCTCTATCTATCTGCCAGATTCTCACACAAAATCCCAGCACTACTATTAACAGTAGCACGAGGATGGGATACAATGATTTGAGTGTCGTTTTTGTATATTTTTTCATTTTAAACGTCTCTTCTATCAGTATTATCACATATGCACACAAAGAAAAACATAACTTTTTTACTACTGCTCTTTTTTTTCATTCTAACTAGCAGACTTTATAAAATATCCAGTGTTCCCAGCGTTATTAGTCATGATGAAAATTATTATCCAGTGCAAGCAAAAACAATTGCTGTAGCATTTACCGATCCGTCTGGCACTTGGAATCCTCTTAGCCTTACTGCTGCTAATCCGCTCTATGCTGAATTGCCGGGTTTGATTATGGCACCCGCGAGTGCATTCTCCAATCCACTACTTGCTGCAAGATTTACTCATGCATTACTTGGTAGTTTGTTGGTTTTAGTTTTGGCTGGTATCGCTCACACTGTCACCAAGAATCGAATATTTTTCTTGTCAGTCTATCTGATTGGTTTCCTTAACCCTTGGCTTTTTCAATTTTCACGAATGAACTTTGATGCCCTTTTTAGTCTCTTTTTCTACTTTACAGGAATTTTTCTATTCCTGCAAAAATCACCCCAAATTAAATTACTTTCAGTTTTCTTTTTCTTAGTTGGCTTCTTCCAATATCAGGGACTCAAAATTGTACTTTTGCCACTGACTGTAGTTCTGTTACTTTTTGAATACGCTTGGCAAAGTAGTATTAAAAAGCGTTCTATTAGCAACTTTTACCCTAATATTGCTTTGGGTTTAGGTGTGGTTCTAGTTACTGTATATTTTTTGTTAACCTTATCTGGACAAAGTGCGAGCAGCAGAGCAAGTGATACCATTTTTTCTGACCCCACTATTGCTGCTCAAGTACAAGTGCAGCGACAACAAACTATTGTTAACCCAGTAGTGCAACTATTTAATAACAAGTTCACCGTTGTAGGTCAAACTTTTCTGAGCAACTATCTTGCTAGTTTTAATATCAATCAACTTTTTAATACTGGTGAATCGCTACGGAATCCTTTTTCAGTGTGGTCAAAAGGTATGTTTTATCCACTCGATTTAGTTTTGATTGTAGTAGGTTTCTTTGCTCTCTATTCTGTTAAAAAAACTAGACCATTTGCCATTATGTTGTTATTACTTATTTTGATCGCACCTCTACCATCTGCAATTAATGCAAAAGGATTATGGATCATGTTTAGAAGTAGTTTATATGTGCCAGTTTTCGTTTTGCTTGCTGGTGCAGGAGTATCCTACTTGATTACAAAACACAAATTAATTGCTCTCCTTGTTATGACTATCTATATGCTGTTTGTTTCCAGTTTTTTTTATGAATATTTTTTCCGTTATCCAACCATCGGCACATCTGGAAATTATTTTTCAGAAAGGATTGTGGCAAGCTATCTCAAAAGAAATGCAGGTCTCTCAACAGTTGTTTTAGTTGACGAAAAACAGTTTGTGTACAATGCACTACTGCACTTTAATCAGCTTATCTCACCGGCAACTTTGGGAGAAATTAAAAAAAGCTATCAGTCAGATACGTATAGTATTGGCAGTATTAGCATTGACAATCGTTGTGTATCAACAACAGAGATTTTATCGGGGACAACTGTGATAGCAGCGGCACATATTCCCTTTTGTGTTGAATCACACTCACCGATAGTTGAAGTTGCCCCTTTCACATCGGCCATACAATCACTCATTGATAGTGGTGAACAGTTTATCATCTACAATGATCCTTTGTGTAGCAGTTATCAACTTGGTTCCAGTTCACATGTTACAACTGACGTTTTTGCCATTGAATCATTATCAGATAAAGAGTTTTGTGAGAACTTTTTTGCACAAACATCGGTGTCAAAACGAATTATCCCAACGGTCATGCAATCAGATTTAGTGATCTAAGTCGAAAAAATACCAGGTATCAGAACCGATTTCACCCTCATTTGATTCAATAACTAGATAATCTCTAGCAAAATCTTTGTTACGGCTCACCAATAATCCTGTTTTTGTGGAACTATCTGCAACCAATGGAACTTGAGCAAAATCATAGTAATACTTGCCAAATGATGCTACTTTTTTGTATCCAATTGAGTCTACCCACACAACTGATTTTTGAAAATCAGCTGGTTCAACCTGAGAATAAAAGGCCTGAAAAATATACGGTGAGTCTATTGTTCTATTTCTATTGCTGGTACCGTTTGGATCGATGAAGATGTAATCGTACTTCGATTCCAATTCGTGAACGCGTTGGGCAACCTTTCTATATCCAGGTAACCATAATGGATCAAGATTCCATTGATGAATGAAAAAGTATCGAGCAAAAAAGAGTACATAACTAGCTGAAAAACCTGCTATAAGCAGTGATAACACTATTTTTTTCTTTTCAGAAGTCCACAAAGTGAATATTCCTATCGCCGCAAAAATGGTGATGACAAAATGAAAATCGAGCAATCTATTTGTAACCGGTGCATCAATGGTAAGCGCATCTGGAATTGGTGAGAGTAGCAAATATGAAACAAGAAATAGCACCGTTTTCTTAGACTTTAATGAACCTGTAACCGCAGAGTATGCACCATAGACCGTCAAAGGCAAAATGAACCATGACAAATTCCCAAAACCTATATTTGAAAGCGAGTGCCAACCATTACTTCCTCCTTTTACAAACAAATACACAGGATTAAAGGCTGCCAAATACCCATTGATAAAATCTGTGGAAAATTCGTACAGCGGAGTTGCAATAATTTGTCTGATTCGATGTTGTTCTACAGGTGTTTGTAAGAGTAAGAAATAGTAGTCATTGTATGAATTAGCATATTTTGTTGGATCAATAATAGTGGCTTCTAATTTTCCAGTTGTTACGGTACTCATCAGCATGTAAATACCAATTACGAGTAAAAAGAGAATGCAAAACCCAACGCGTGTTTGTAGTTTGCCATTTTTAAAGTATTCTGAACGAAAAATGAGTATCAAAGATAAAAACAGCGGTGGAGATAGTAGCAATGCTACATTGTAAAACAGATAACTTAGTCCAAGTGCAATTGCAGCAAAAAAGAAATAGAACCATTTTTTTCTAGCTTTTAATAGAAAGGTTAACCCTAGTACGAACAGTGTCAGACTCGCAATTGGTTCATATGCCGTTCTTGAGAGAAACGTGTGCCAAACTGAAAATGTAATCAAAACAGAAGTGATGATTGCAAGTTTTTTTGAATTAAAAAGTTCTTTAACAAATAGGTATGAAATAGGTACTAAAAGAGTCCCAAGAAGCGCTGTCCCAATTCTTGCTGCAAAGGGAGTAAAACCAAAAATCTGGATGAAAAATGCCGTAAGATACACTAATCCTGGAAGTTTATAATCACCGAACGATTCGAAAAAAAATGGATATGGACCTGCTCCATGTTCATCATACCCAGTTTTTAAAACCGAGTATCCAGAATAGGCAATACTTAACTCGTCACGATGCAGTTCTTTGGGTGTGTTGGATAGTGATGCAGTCCTCGCATACAGTGCAAAGATAGTTAAAAGCGCAAGCAGAAATGGGATCAGAAATCTTTTCATTTTTCTTCAGCAACAAGTAACTGCCATACAACTGTATCTGATAAATTAGAAACAGTTTTTAACGGAGTAAACTGATAATCCGGATTGAGACTCTCAAACTTTGAAACTTCTTCTGGAGCTGCTGCAATGATACTTGACTCTGATAACTGGGGAATTTCTCTGTAAAAGCTTTTATTTTCAAATGTCAAAAACTCACCTTGATCAAACATGGCAGTCTTGGATGCAGTTTGCACTCTTCTTGGATCTGTTTTTGAATAAAACCAGTAGTACATTGCTGGTCGACCTTCAATTCTTGATACGTACACTGGATATTCTGGCAGTTCTCTCTCGAGGGAATTGAGTTCGCTAATCATCTGAGTGTAACCGTACTGCCATTCATCATTAGACACCTTTGGATAGATTAAAAAATAATATCTTAGGTATTGTAACGAGCTGATTGAGTAGGCAAAAATCAAGAGAACCACTGCATGGTTGGCAACTTTTTTCTTGCGAGCTATCTCCAAAAATGAGGTAATTCCTGCAGTAATATACAGGATGAACACTGGCATTGATGGGAGTGTTCTGAGGGCATGTGGTACAGCTTTAGTGAGAGCTGCAGGAAAGAGTGTCACAAGTAACCAAATGAGTAAAAAGACACTCGCAGCTTTGTTCTTATTCCAAAGATAGATAAAACCTAAACCTAAAAATACTGATTCAAAAATATAAAAGAGGCCGGCAAAATGAGTTGAGTGTCTGATGTTTTCATCCCCTCTCAAGAACATGTAGGTGGGTGAAAAGTGTGAAACAGCATTTTCCAGTATCACCTGAGAATACAAAACATATCTGTGGTAGATAATTCGGGAAAACATAGTCATATCACTTTGTTCTCTCAGTGCGTTACTCATTTCAATTATTGCAGCATCACCAAAAATGCTGGTTTCTTGAAATCTGTGAGATAGTTCTGGACTTGAGGCTTTTAAAAACAGTGGTACATACAAAATAAAACAGGTACCAAGTATAATTCCAGAAATTTTAATTGTTGCGGAAAACTGACGTACCACCAGATCTCTATACACAAAAATAACGCTACTCAAGCATAAAATGGGGGCAATAACTCTTGCTGCATGATAGGTGTAACCAGCTGCTACAAAGAGTAAAGCGCTACCAACAGCAGCTAAAATCCAGGTTTTTCTTTTTAGTTTCCATTGATGCTTGGCTGTAAAAACACCAATAACTCCCCAAACAAGCAGTGAGGTTGCAAAATTAGCTTCCCACATGCTCCTGCTAAACTGAATTGCCCATGGGGAGATAGCAGCAACTGCCAATGCCCACAGTCCATTGAGATGTAGTTTTCTTGCCAAGACAGCAACTCCAATAACTATGAGTACTCCAGCTAGGGCGTTTGGAAGTCTAACTGCAAAATCGGATAATCCAAACAGAGCTAAAGATGGCAGTAATGCATAAAAATAGCCAGTAGGTTTCCAGTCACCAAACGACTTGATTGCAATAATTGGCCAAACAGCATCATGATGATCCTTGCCCGTTTTTAACAGTGAGTAAGCATCATAGCCTACTGCAACTTCTTCCCAATATAAGCTTGGAGGGACGTTTGTAAGCTGATACAGTCTTAAAAAGGCTGCGACTCCAAAAATGAAAATAATGAGCAGAATGTGTAATTTATTGTTCATCAGTTAAAAAGAATAAAAATCTAATACTATCATCGGCACCTTTAATAACATGCGTTGCTCTCTCTCTGGGAATATCCAAGTCTGAACCGCTAGCAACAATAAGTGCATTTGAACGTTGGAAATCAGCAATAGAAATAGGATCAGTAAAGTGGTAAGTACTGAGCGATCCACCATGATATGCAATTGGGTTAGTCTTTCTAGCAAATAAAGCAAAAATATATGGTTGTCCGTACTCTGAGGTGAATACTATCTTGTCAACTTTTCGTTTTCCATTTAATCCGAGCTCATATTCTCTTGCCAACTGAAAGGCTTCAACATACCCTTCTGCGTAATCTTGAGTTGCCAATTTGGGAAAAACAGAATAGTAGTGATGCTGATATGCAATAAAAAATAAAAAGTATAAAGCTATGATCGTACCAATAAATGCATGCACAATTCCGTTTTTTTCATCATGCGAACCTAAAAGCTTATGGTTGGTTTGCGTTTGTCCTAAATACGAAACAACATATTGAGCTGCTTGTACTGCAGCCAGCAAAAAACCAATGCTTGCAAGCAATCCTCTATTTGAATGTGGAACATCAGTTGTAATTATGGCTGGTATCAATCCTGCAAATAAGAAAGTAAGTATAATGATGTCTGTTTTTTTAAGTACTAATTTTCTTTTTGTTGCAATAATAAAAATGATTCTAATAAAGTATATGCACACCAAAAGATAGGTAATTGGATTTAGAACCCCCCATTTGCCATCAGAATGTCGCAGGGTTGTTGTTGCACCTTGTATGAGAAATGCTGGTGAAAGATGCAGTGCAAGGTTTTTTCCAACACTCACAACTGCTGTTGAAAGATTTTGGTTGGAAAAGAGTGTCACATTGGCTCTTGTTAAGCCAGATCCCCAAAATGAGTCGTACAGCAGCGGAATGAGCAGGATTGTAGCTAATAATACAGCGATGCCCACCGGTTTGTATAACGAAATAATTCTTTTTCCATACAGAAACAAAAAGACTACGAGAACAAACGGAATTACGATTTTTGCACTATGGTATGCATACAAAGCTAAGACAAAGCTAACACCAGATGCCAGCATTGAAAAAAAAACTTGCTTACTAAGCGCACTTCTCAATCCATAGAGCAAGAAGTACAGTCCCCACACATATAAAGTTAATGCTAATCCAGATTCAAATGCACCCCTACTAAAATGGATATGCCAAGGTGAAAAAGTGAGTAAAGCAGCAAAAAGCAGACTGAGTTGTTTTCTTTTGGGATCAGAATAAAAAAGTTCGCTTGCTAATAGGCAACTACCTAAAATTGTTGCAACACCTGCTAGCACAAAAGGCACTCGCACCGCAAAGACAGTTAATCCCAAGATTGCAGTAAAAAAACTACTCATGTAGATTGCGAGTGGTGCTTTATAATCACCGAAAGATTGAAACGAAATCGGCAGCTTATGTAACCATTCATCTCTTCTGGTGTTCCAAATTGCAAAACCGTTATAGCCTATTGCAGTCTCATCCCAAGTTAAACCGGCTGGAATAGCTGTAAACTGATAGCCTCTTATCAATAAACTGATGAGAAGTAGTAGTACTACACCCACCCAGTACCAATTTTTAGCCAACTGGGATAAAAACTTAGTCATAGTATTAGTATACGCCAACGTGACGGATACGTCTCAAGAACCAATATGGTTTATAAATGAAATGCCAAAACAGTTGTGTAAACGTCCCATTCTTCAGAACAAATTTTTGAGCGTTTGTCCAACTCATAGCATCAATTGAGCGTGATCCAAAGGCTGTACTGTTTGTCGTTTCATGTTTATGAATTACGACAGCATCTTCACAAAAAAGCACTTTCCATCCATGTTTCTTTGCTTTAAATGACAGATCAACGTCTTCCCAATAGGCTGGATAGTATCTAGTATCAAAGCCTTCAAGTAAGATCCATTTTTGCTTATCAAACAATCCACTTCCTCCACTCACCCATGCAGTAGGACCACTTTTCATATTTGCAGCTTTTGAGTGCATGAACATTCCTTTTGCAAACCAAAGAGTATTTTTTCCAGATACTTCTCCACTTTTTGATCCAATGTACTCTTTACAACCGACAGCAAACACGGTGGTATCTTCAAAATAGCTCGACAAGTGAAAGAGCACATCTTTTTGTGGGCTAACGTCATTATTCACTAAGAATAGTAAGTCATGCATCGCTACTGCAACACCATTATTCACTGCGGCAGCAAATCTAACGTTTTTTTCCATTACCATTAATGAAACAACGATTTTTTTCCCTTTATTAACGTACTTATTTTGAAAATAATGATCATGAAGCTCTTCCAACTTGTACTCATCACACAAGTAAGAAACAGATGCATCAGTACTCATATCATCGACAATTAATAATTCATCACCATCGCGTAAACAATCAATTACAACAGGAATATGTTTTTTGAGTAAATGCAGGCCATTGTAGTTTGGTATGAGCGTTGTAATTGGTTTCATAGTTCAAAAAAATGTAGTACTCTTTTAACAAATGCTTCTTCTCCAAAGTGCTTTGCTCGTTGTCGGGCCAAACTTGCAACAGAATGCATCAAAATAGGTTGACGCAGTAACTGAGCAGTGATAGCAATGCATTCTTCTGGTGAGTTCCATAAATAAGTTGAGAGCTTTTCACCAAGTACTTCTGGTTGACCACCTTTTTTGTGTACTACTGGCACCACTCCATATGACATCGCTTCTAAAGTGGTAATGCCAAAATGTTCAACATTTTCAGGATTTTTTGATTCATCAACACCAAATCCTGCTGCATGCCAATATATTTGTGCATCTTTATACCATTGTGTTAGTTCTTTTGTAGTCGCATTTGGGTATATCTCAACTTGCAGTCCTTTTGACATAGCTACAACTTCATCAAAGAACTGTTGATTTTCAACATTACCAACTAGTACTAACTTCCAACCTTTACTTTCTTTTGGAAAACGTTCACACAGTTTTCTAAAATTTTGTACAACTACATCCTGTCGTTTTGCATGAAGATGGGTGAAAAATCTCCCAACCGAAAGAATAACTTTTTGTTTACGTTCGGATACTCGTTTTGGAAGTATGACCATTGGATAATGAATATCTTGAACAGAAGTGTTCCAAGACTTTTCGATTACTTTTTTGGTAAAGGCTGAATTTGTGTTTTTATACTTCCAATGAGTTAACTTTAGTCTTTCGATCAGTGAAGTTTTGGTTTGTGAAAAAGGAATCTGAATATGAGCTAACCTTTTTTTTGAACCAGTAAAGAAAAAACTACCGTCAGTCACGTAATAAATGACATCGAACTGTGCAGTCCAAGCTATTTTGGTTAGTATGGTACCTTTTGCTAAAGGGCTACTCACAAACGTAAGCTGAGATAAGGAAGTACCTAAAAAAGTTTGATACTGTTCTTTCACAGCTTCTGCATCTGAATCACTGGGTAGAGCAATAGTAACTGAATGCTTAGTTGCTGCAGCAATGGCGGTATCAAATAAATGCTTTTCTCCACCTCCAAAATGTTTAGGGATGTAGGGAGAATAAAAACAAATGTTCATCCCTTTGACTTCCATTTTTTTTGCAGTTCTTTTTCTAAGATTTCATATCGATCTGAGATGCTTGGTTGTTGTTGCAGTTCCCAAACTTGAATATAGACCCATACTCTATTCATAGCCTGGATGAGTGCTTCAACTACACCTGACATTCCATCCTTGTAGCCTTTTTGCGCAATAGCTCTTCTAAAAAATTCCATGCCACCTTTTCGAAAAAGGGTCATGGCTGTAACAGGCTCAATTCCGGCTTTAATAAATGCAGCCGCTTCCATTGGTGTCCACTCAATACTCTTTTTTAAATTACTCACCACTGAACGATGAGTAAAATGGAGTAACGGAGAATTAAGTAGCTGCGAGGCACCAGTGTACCGAGCGCTTTCGTGAATATCTCCATACCATCCCTCTAAATTAGTCATTTGAAAAACCCTAGTTACTTGATCATTCTGCCAGCCTCCATAAGAGACCTCATGACCAAAGAAGTAGTTTTTTCGAAGCAAAGTAAATGCCGAAGCAACATTAGTTTCGATTTTAACACTCAGTTCTTTTGCCAATGATGGAGAAACTCGTTCGTCAGCATCAATGTAAAAAACCCAGCCTGTTTTGACATACTTTAGTGCTTCTTCTCGTGTTCTGGCAAATGAATTTGACTTAATTGCAACAACTGTTGCGCCAGCCATTTCTGCAATTTCACTCGTTGCGTCAGTAGATCCATTATCAATTACGAGAATAGCCTCGCACCATTTTAAGGTATCAATACAATTGAGAATCATTGCTTCCTCATTTCGGGCAATGATAACTGCTGTGAGATTGTTCTTTTGCATGTTTATTCCACTATTCGACACTTAGCACCACTGGTTGTTTACCAAATCTACGTAGTGCAAAATCAATTGCTGCTTGTTGTTCTAAGCTACTTGCAGAAAGTATGTAGGTAACCCACACTCTTAAGGCTAACAGTTTATTCCTTAGACTACCATGCTGAAATGAAAATAATAGTCTGTTTCTAGCAATGTAATAATTGTGAATTTGAGAACCAGATCCTCCGCTGGATTTTGCATTTTTGTGCCAAATATGTGAACTAGAACAAAAACCGAGTGTATACCCAGCATCTTTAATTCTCGCGCTTAAATCAACATCTTCAAAATAGAGAAAATAGCGTTTATCAAACATTCCGACTTTTTCTAGAGCTTCACGTTTAATAAGCATACAGCAACCTGTGGCAAAGTCAGTTGTTTGTAGAGCATCAAAATGACCTCTGTCTATTTCATCAACTCCTCGGTGAAAAGCTGAAAGACTCGTCCAATCAATACTTCCACCAGCATACCAGAGAACATTTCCTCTATCACTTCTGGAGTAACTATCATGGTACTCATCTCCAGGATAAAAATAGATCTTGGGACAAACCACGCCATGTTCAGGTGTTTCTAAACTACACTTTACAAGATTGGTCAAAAATGTAGCATCAACCGTTGTGTCATTATTGAGCAGCAATACATACTCTGAATTATGACGTTCAATTGCATTATAAATACCAAGATTGTTTCCCCCGGTAAAACCTAAATTTGCCTCACTTCGTAAGACTTCAAAATGAGACGTATCAATGCCAGCAGGTAATGAATACTGCTCCACTGAGCCATTATCGACGACAAGCGCATTCCACTTCAAATCTTTTGATTTAATTATACTCAGTGATGCAATGCAGTCATCAGTTTCTTTTTTCGAATTGTAGGTTACAACAATTATTGATATGTGCATGTATCTAATGTGATTATATCGTACCCTCTTAACTACAACTTACATTTTCTTTTAAATCGCGCAATCAATGCTCTAAGTGGTGAGCAATGTGACACCTCCCAATCAGCAATCCAATAATTTAATTCTCTCTGAAACTGACGCAACTCAAAAACTATTTGCTGCTGATCAGCTTGTGTTGGCTTGCTTCCTGCAAGTTCCCAACGCTTCATGGCCAATACTACTTCAGAAAAAGCCTGTAAATAACTTAGCCCTAAACCATGAATTCCCTCATCAATACCCTGTTTAGCAAACAATCGCGTAAGTAATTCAGCTCGAAATTGAGCAAGTACTGTTGTCACAGCATTATTTGAAAGCGGACCACTTTCTTTTGCCTGAATGCTTGTATAGTTATTCATTCTTTCAACATATTGTGTGAGTGATGTGTAGTTGGTATGAACCAAACAGGCTTCAAAACTTTGTGGCAAATATGCACTAGATCCGCGTAAGGTAGGAACAGAGTGTATCTTGTCAGACCATTCAACCATTCCTTTCTTAAACAATCTCAACTGGTAGTCTGGCCACCAGCCACTATTTTCAATTGACTTACCAAAAATGAGATTACGTCTAGGAATGAAGTAGGCATCTGCCTGCGCTGCCTCAATTATTTTCTGTATATCTTCTATTAAACTAGGAGTCACAACTTCATCTGCATCAACTAACAACACCCAATCTGTCGTAACTTTAGATAGTGCGAAGTTACGAGCAGGCTCAACATATCCAACATCATCAAACTCAAAGGTGTTTTTAGTATACTTTTTTACCAACTCTAACGTGTCGTCTGTGCTATGCATATCAACAACAAGTGTTGAATCTGCAAATGCTACCGATTTGAGTGCCGCTTCTACTGTACTGCTGGAATTTTTAGTATGAATAATTGCCGTTAACTGCATTATCGTAAACTCCTAATCTCTTGTACCAGTTTAGCACGACCAACAATCAGAACTGCGATGACATATACAACTACCATTACAACTCCACCCAGCATGAAATGCAAAATGCTTTTTTGCCAAATAGGTATTCCCACCCAACCCACAATACACATCACAATTGCGGCTACTGTCTGTCTCCAAAGCGCTTCACCAAAGGCAAGTGGCACCACTTTATTGACAAAATAGAGTGGAACAAAAGAGGTGAATGAGATACAAAATGCTGCAACAGCGACTCCATTAAAACCAAACACCCAAATGCATATTGGCGTTACGATCCAGGTTAAAATAATCCACATAACCATTAACCACAACGTCGTGTTAATTTTGCCAATGGCTGTAAGTGCGTTAGTAAGTGGTGTTGAGATTGCGCTCCAGCCTATACTTGCAGTAAACAGAATTAAACTTAGGATAGCTGGTTGCCATTTTGCATAGACTGGTAGAACCAAAACTAAAGGGCCACTTAACACTATCATTCCAGCTAACATAGGAAAAAGAATGATAGTTATAAAAAAGAGTGATTTTTCTATGGCCTTTTTTAGTAACTGCGTATGACCCTGTAACCGCGAAAAAGTTGGAAAGGTAATTGCCATAACATTCTGCACAGTCAAACTGTACGGATACATAGACCATTGTTTAGCCCAGTTAATATATCCAAATTCTTTATTTGATAACGTTAGGCCAAGCACTAAATAGAACAGCTGATCTTTTACCCTAGCAAGCAAATCATTAACTTGAAACTTTGCTCCAAAACCAAGCAGTGACTTTAATGCTGGTTTATCCCATGCAAAACCAATTTTCCAAGGCTGTAGATACATCATTACTACCGTACCTACAATAGATCTGATTATGATTGCATACGCAAATGAGAGTACCCCTTTGCCATTTAGTACCAGGTACAAAAGTGTTACCTGAAATACAATTTGTTCAACAATTTGCGGCAGTACCAGTTTGGAAAAATTGAGTTTCCTTTCCAACATAACAGAAGAAACAGTCTTAATGGTAGCAAGTGGAAATGAAAGTGCAGTTGCCACTAAAATCCAAAATCCTGCATCTCCTGCTTTTTCTTTGAATAGTGGCGATAATCCAATTGCTGTTGCCGCAATTACGATCACCCAACTAAGAATCTGTTGTAAAGTAAAGGCGGTTCGGTAATCTGCTAATTTTGGTGTCTCCTTTTTTTGTATTAATGCTGCGGCTAAACCAACATCTGAAACAAAGGTGAGTAAACCAATGATTTGCAACACTATGCCATATACTCCAAAGTCTTCTGGTGAAAGATACACGCCGAGAATTGCTGCAGAAATAAACCCTATGACATTGATGAAACCTGTTCGAATAAAATAAGAAACAGCACCCGAAACAGAACGTTTTTTAATTTTTTGTAACGTTTCTGCTTCAATTCCATCACCGTCACCAACTGAAACGAGTTCATCCTCACTTTGAGTAATCTGTGATGCTACTTGGGCCATGATTTCTTTCTAAAATGCTCTACTCTTTTTGACTCTGAAAAAACAATAAGTATTGAGAGTGTTACCACTATTGAGACAGCAGTCGCCCAATCGCTTGCTAATCTGATTGGAGTTGATTGAAGTTGTATTCCAACCATATGTATGCCTTGTGTCAGCGCCACATCAATGGTTCCTGTAGTGCTCACACTATGACTGACTTCTTCGCCATCAATCTCAACTACCCAACCCGGAAAATCAGAAATAGCAAAAGAAATTGTCACATCTCGATCGGCCTCGATGGCATATAATCGTTCATGAGCTCTTTCAACCAGAGGTGTGATTGTTCTACATTCTGTTTCACATATAAGTGTAGAAACTGGTGGGACTTGAGAGTTTTCAGGATCAAATTTTGAAGGAATAAAGTCAGGTAAAATACCACTCATATCTTTTTGAATACGAGCTGGTTCTTCGTAATACAAACCCGCAGCATCATCTAAATGGCGTTCAGGCTTAAAATACAGTGTATTAAGCGTTACCAGCAAGCCAAGAATTGAAAAAAAATAGATCATTTTGGCAACTCGCTTTTTAAGTAAGAAGAATGGTACACCTGCAAGCATCGCTAAGAAAAAGCTAGCTACACTTAAAAATCTCCAAGGAAACTGAACGTACTGAAGTAACGGTATGTGTTGCCATAGTGAATATGAACGCTGCAGCGTCATGAACAGTGAGGCAAAGAAAAAAACCAGTAAGCTGAAAAAGAGTAAGTATTTTTGTAAAAACACTTGAACAGATGCTTTTTCTGGTTTCTTCAAAAATTTTCGAGAAAATTGGATCTTTTTCTGCAACAACATTACTCCGGTAATAATAAGTCCAAACAGCTGACCAAATCCAAGGAAAAAGGAAAGTTTGTCATCAGGGCCCCACTCAGATCCGCCATATGCCCATTCAAAATCAAAAAACTGACGGATATATAAAAAGTGGAGTGAATAGTTGAAGTAATCATCTAAAATTGCTCCACTCATCTGGGTATAGCCTTTTTCGAGAAATGCAGGGAAAAGATAAAATGCTGAAAGTCCAATTGCGAGCAGGACAGCTCCAAAGCCATAGATACTCATTTCGATAATGACTTGTGTACGAGTTTTCTTCAGAATTTCCACAACAATCATGAGCACAAAAAAGAGCATTAAAAATGGAAGTGCAATTAAAGTGGTTAGATTATGACTTAGGAAAAGTACTAGGCAACCAAACAAGATTGCTAAAAATCCTTTTTTACTTGAAGTCTTTACAGCAAAGAAACCATACATAATCCAAGGCAGAGCCATCATCCCCCAGGCTTCACTGACCGCACCTCGAATAAATAGGTTTAAAGCTCTGTAGGGTGCAAATGCTACTGCATAGGCTACTAGTATTCCAGCCCACCTACTTTCAAAGACACTTTTACCGAGAAAATAGCCACCAATGACCGTTCCTAAACTTGTCAGTAAAAATAACAATTTAACGCTAGTCACGAGTGGTAAGCCAAGCAAGTAGAAAAAGGCACCAACATAGTATGGAAGAGGCGCATAAAACTCAAAGAGTGGCATTCCATACCCATATCCAAAATTTGCGCTCCATCTAACAGGAATTTGACCTTGTGAGATACCTGCAGCCATCTCTACAATCCGAGCACCGTGTACAAAGTCATGAATCGCAAACATGCCAGGTCTAAGTAGCGGCCAAGATGTTAAGAAAACAGCAACAGCTAAAAAAAGAAAAGAAAAATAAGATATAATTTTTTTCATCGGCACTACTATTCTATCAACAGTTATATCAGATTAGAAATAGAATTAACTCATGAAGCAACAAGTCGCAACAGAACACAAGTCTGAATTATCCTCTGATTCACCTGCAGAACGCACTCAAATGCTAAGTGGAACACAGTTATTTCTTAAAGCTACAGGACTCTCACTTATCATAACGGCAGTACTACTGCTCATTACAGCTGTAGTCATTGCTGCGTTTGCAGCTACTACATTTTCAACTTTTTTAAAGACTGCAGGCGTATCATATTCTGAGTTCAGTCAACAAATTTCAGTTGGACTGAAAAGCACAAAATATGGTGAGAGTAGTTCCATTGTTTTCTTGTTACTTGGACTTGACACACTTGATTCAAGACCAGGAAGTCCAGCATTAAGTGACACCATCATGTATGTCGTTTTAAATAAAAATACTGGAGTTGTAACCACTATAGCCATTCCTAGAGATTTATGGAGTCCTGAGTTTAAAACTAAAGTTAACGCACTCTATCACTATGGTAAAGAAAGATACCCAGAACGACCAGAACAATTCCCCACCGAGGTACTTGATGAACTTACTGGTCTCAAAACAACACATACAGTAGTAATAACGATGGATCTGGTTGCGGAAATTATTGATACCTTAGGTGGTATTGATGTTGCTGTTCCTGTTGCCTTTACTGATACAGAGTTTCCACGAAGTAATGTTGATGTGACAAAAGTTACAGATCCGGCACTATTATATGAAACAGTTTCATTTTCAGCAGGGACCGAACTCATGAATGGTCAAAGAGCTCTGCAGTACATGAGAAGTCGTAAAAGTGAAGATGATCAGGGTACAGATACAGCTCGAAATGTGAGACAGCAGTTGGTAGTTGAAAGTCTAGTAACCAGGTTGAGATCATCTAAAGTACTCTCCAGTCCCAAAATTATGGGAAATCTCTATGGTTTGTATGCTAAAAAAATTGCAGGTTCAGTATCAGTAAGTGATGCTGTAGCCTTGGGAAAAATTCTTTATCCTCTCAAGGATTCACTGACTATACAGTCAC
Source organism: uncultured Pseudomonadales bacterium (assembly GCA_964556485.1). Taxonomy (GTDB): domain Bacteria; phylum Patescibacteriota; class Microgenomatia; order UBA1400; family PJMF01; genus CG1-02-43-31. The sequence continues at coordinate 130,958 of CAZKVV010000002.1, forward strand.
ACCCTCTTTCTATTTTTCCGGAATCACCCGAAGGACTGCTTGTGAATCCACCTATAACAAAGTATAAACAATGGGTATACGAAGTACGTGATATCGACACATTTAAACAAGCTTTTACTACTATTGAGTCAACAAAATAATGATGCTACCTGCCTTACCACTAACAACTACTTTTAAAATTAGAATTCTGTTATTTCTGGTGGTATTACTCTCAATTGCTGCTGGAATTTACAAAGACAAAGCTACTACACAAGAAAAATTGTATAATAAGCTTGAGGATAGGTATGTACGTGTCAGAAGTCAGTTAGGAGTTGAAGAAACACAACGACTTATAGACGAAAGTTACAACAAAGAATAAAGGATCTATGGCAGATTTAGGAAAAAAGATACTTGTTACTGGTGGTGCAGGATTTATAGGCGCCAACTTCGTTTTATATTGGATGGAAACACATCCTGAAGATTCCATTATTAATCTCGATGCCCTCACGTATGCTGGTAATCTTACTAGTTTAAAATCGGTAGAAAACAATCCTAACTATGCTTTTGTTGAAGGCAACATTTGTGATCATGAGTTAGTAGATACCGTGATGTCTGGTGTACATACAGTGGTTCACTTTGCAGCAGAATCACATGTTGATCGCTCGATTTTGAATCCCAGAGCCTTTGTTGAGACAAATGTTTTAGGCACACAAGTACTTTTGGATGCTGCTCTCAAACACAAAGTTGTACATTTTCATCATATTTCTACAGATGAAGTTTTTGGCTCACTGCAAATTGGTGCTGATACCAAATTTTCTGAAAAAACACCGTATGATCCTCGAAGTCCATACTCTGCAAGTAAAGCTGGATCAGACCATTTAGTTCGTGCATACGGTGAAACCTTTGGTCTGCCTTATACCATTACAAACTGTTCAAATAATTATGGTGAATATCAGTTCCCAGAAAAACTTATTCCTTTAGCTATCACCCACAGTATTGATGGCATAAAAGTGCCTATTTATGGAGAAGGCAATCAAGTTCGTGACTGGTTGTATGTCAAAGACCATTGCCGAGCAATTGATGCAGTTTTGCAAGCTGGACCTACCAATACCACCTATGTGGTTGGGGGTTTGACAAAAGATATTCCAAATAAGCAAGTCGTAGCAACCATTTTATCAACTATGGGAAAAGATCAATCCATGATTGAACACATCACTGATCGTGCCGGACATGACGTCCGCTATAGCGTTGATTGGTCGTTCATACAAAGCTCTTTAGGCTGGAAACCTTCAGTAACTTTTGAAGAAGGAATACAGAAAACAGTTACTTGGTATTCTGAAAATCAAGACTGGTGGAGACCTCTTAAGAACGCTGCTGCTGATTTCTTTGGTAAAAATTACAAAGACAGAAAGTAACTCCTGCACATTCCATTTACACTAACCGCTGAAGAGATCAATCAAAACATGATTGTTCCCATGCCTATCCCAGGCATGTTTTTTGTTCCTAGTAAAAAATTTCCTGATAATCGTGGATACTATAGTGAACTTTCAAGAATTCCTGAGCTTGACGCTTTTTTACCACAACCACTCTTAGCAAAACAGATCAACCTGGCTCGATCAGAAACAAATGTAGCCAGAGGTATTCATGCCGAAGACTGGAATAAGCTAGTTACAGTTACAAATGGCGTGTGTTTCTGCGCATTCGTTGATTTTCGCCCGGACTCTCCCACATTTGCTAACGCAGTCACTATTGTGCTGGGACACGGTGAAACAGCACTCTACGGTAGTGTGTATGTACCATCTGGAGTTGGTAACTCATTATGTGTATTAGAAGGTCCTGTAGATTATCTATATGTTGTCGACAGACTGTATAAAGATCGAGACCCTGCTGGCGATCAAGCTTTTTCACTTTTTGATCCCGACATTGCAATTCCTTGGCCAATATCTACAGAAGAAATGATCCTTTCAGATAGAGATAGAGCCAGCATCACACTTCGTGAAAAGTACCCAGAACATTTTGGAGAAAAATAATGACAAAACCCGCACTAATTGTTACAGGTTTAAATGGTCTGATTGGATCTCGCTTTCATCTCGATTACCAAAATAATTACACCATCACTAGTTTTGATATCTCAGATCCTGGGCAGCCAGTTGATATAACTCAGAAAGAGCAAGTACTCAAAGCCTGCGAGGCAAGTAATGCCTCGCATATTATTCATTTTGCAGCCTACACGGATGTAACAGGTGCCTGGAAACAAAGAAATGATAAAAGTGGTCCTGCATACCAAGTTAATGTTGTTGGCACACGAAACATTGTTGAAGCATGTAATCAAACAAACAAGCATTTAATTCACATTTCAACAGCATATGTATTTGATGGCAAAAAAGAAGCGTTATACACTGAAAATGATCAGCCAAACCCAATTGAATGGTATGGTTACACAAAAACTGAGGCAGAAAATGTTGTCCAATCAAATGCAAAAGACTGGACTATTTTACGTATAGATCAACCTTTTAGATCAGACACCATCAAACGTCCTGACATTATCCGAAGAATTGTTAATAGCATACGCAACAATACGCTTATGCCTCAGTTTACAAATCATACTTTTGGACCAACCTACATCAATGATCTCTCTAAAGTTTTAGATTGGGTCATCAGAACAAAAGCAACTGGTCTTTTCCACGCATCTAGTGGTGAAAAATGGACTGACTTTGATTTTGCTTCAGCCGTTGTTGAAACGCTATCACTACCGGCAGTTATAACTAAAGGTGATTTATTTGAGTATTTAAAAACGCTTGAAAGACCGTATCAACAAAATACTGCACTTTCATCTGAGAAACTGCAAAATGCACTTGATTTTTCATTAATGTCAATTAGAGATGCTTTAAAAGAAGTTACTCTGTAACTCTTTTTTGTTTACGCCAAGTTTCAATTTCCTCATGATTTCCAGAGAGAAGTGCTGTAGGTACTTCCCAACCATTATATGTCTGAGGGCGTGTATATTGCGGATATGCCATGACTCCAGGTTCATCATGTGATTCACCAATGGTACTTTCTTCATTGCCTAGCACACCTGGAATTAGTCGTACAATACTGTCAACAATGGCAGCTGCCGCTGGTTCACCACCTGTCATGACAAAATCACCAACTCGTACTTCTCTATCAACTAGATGTTCTTTGACTCGTTCATCCACACCCTCGTAGTGACCGCAAATAATAATCACAGCATCATAGGTGGCTAATTCACGTGCAGTTGATTGTGTATATGCAACCCCTTTTGCCGCAGTTAGCACTACTTGCACTGTTTCATGTGGCTCAAGTTGTTGTCGAATGCTTGTGAGAGCTCTATCAATTGGCTCAACCTTCATTACCATACCTGGACCACCGCCAAATGGTCGATCGTCAGTTGTCTTATGAATATCTGTAGCAAACTCTCTCAGGGCAATGGTATGTAAGCTTACCAGCTGTTTGGTTTGTGCTCTTTTGATAATTGAAGCAGTAAAGGGCGATTCAAAATATTCAGGGAAAAGGCTAATGCAAAAAATTTTCATTACCCATATTCTACAACATCTGCTTTAGTTGTTCGCGAAACATTGCTATGATTATGCCAATGGCTACAACAACTGCCCCAACCGGGCCAACACTAACTCATATTGCTACGACTAGTAGATTAGTTGTTAAGTTTGGTTCAATAACCATAGTTTCATTGATCATTGGTCGAATGATGCTTACATCGTTTGTCGCCTGGTGGAAAGCCACTCATCCACCTCCACCACCTCCACCAACTGTTGGTTTTGGTGTGTTACCTAAACTCACAGTACCGCAACAGTCTGATAGTGGTAAGCCTGTTTCATATAAGTTAGAAACTGCCAGTGGCACAACACCTGATTTTGGTGATAGAGCCAAGGTTTTTCTAGTGCTACATCCTGCACCAAGCCTGCTTGCAGATCAAAATGCCAAAAATATTGCATCAAAATTTGGTTTTGTTTTTGAACCAGATAAACTGCCAAACAAACTGTATCGTTTCTCAAAAACACAGCCGTTACAATCCAAGTTTCAACTAAACATTGTTTCAAACCACTTTTCTATAGAAAGTGATTATCTTTCTCACCCCGAGTTGTTAGCTGAGCCAAAACTACCTACTAATTTTGAAGCTGTAACCCAAGTAAAAGAACTTCTTAAAAAGGTTGAACTGTTAGGACCAGATATGGCAACTTCCTCTGGTGAAGTTGTGTACCTCAAATCACTTGGTGATGAACTCACACCTGCAGTTTCTCCATCTGACGCTGATTATATTCAAGTAGATTTAAACCGAACTCCAATTGATGGTAGATTTAGAATGTACACCCCAACTGGTTTTGAAGGCATTGTTTCTGCAATTCTGACTGGTTCGCTAACCGGTACCGATAACATTCTGGAAATTAAATCTGGGTATAACCTCATTGACTATACTCAAGTTCATACATACCCTATTCGTACTTCTCAGGCTGCTTGGCAACTACTCAAAGCTGGTGAAGGATATATTATTGAACCTGGTGAAAGTGAGACCGCTGTCATTCGTGAAGTTTCTATGGGATATTATGATTCACCCGATGATCAAGAATATTTGCAACCTATTTTCGTTTTTTATAATCCTGAGGATGGATTCCTAGCATACGTTCCAGCCATTGATCCAAAATATACCCAAACAGAATAACCGCACTTTGGTTGGAGGTAGTATAATGACTGACATGAATAAAATGCAGGTAAGAACACGAATGGCCCCAAGTCCTACGGGTGACATTCACGTAGGTAGCATGAGCATATTGCTGAAAAACTATGCTTTTGCTAAAAAACATGGTGGTTCATTTATCCTTCGAATTGAAGATACTGACAAAGAGCGTGAAGTGCCAGGTGCAATTGAGCGAATTTTAAGCTGCATTCGAGCGTATGGCTTGGATTGGGATGAAGGTCCAGAAAAAGATGGACCATTTGGACCATATACGCAATCGGAAAGACTCTCTATATACAAAGAATATGCGCAAAAGCTGGTAGATATGGGTAAGGCCTATTACTGTACTTGCAGTTCAGAGAGACTGTTTGAAATGCGCGAGGCGCAAAAAGCTGCAAAAATTCCGCCAAAATACGATCGTCACTGTTTTTTAAATCAAGATGAAATTAAAAAACAAATCGAAGCTGGCGAACCATTTGTGATTCGTTTAAAAACTCCAGAATCAGAAACAGTTGTTGTTAACGATTTGATTCGTGGCACCATTGAGTTCGACTCGGACACCATTGATGATCAAGTGCTGCTTAAATCTGATGGGTACCCGACCTATCATATGGCAGTTGTTATAGATGACCACCTTATGGAGGTCACTCACATTCTGAGAGGTGAAGAATGGATTAGTTCAACACCTAAACACGTATTGTTATATAAAGCATTTGGCTGGATTGAACCTATTTTTGCTCATATCCCAGTGTACTTAAATCCTGATGGCAAAGGAAAAATGAGCAAACGAAAAGGTACTGTTTCAGCTCAGTCTTTCTTGGACCGTGGTTATTTACCCGAAGCACTACTCAATTTCTTCATGATTTTGGGTTGGGCTCATCCAGAAGAAAAAGAGGTGCTTACACTCGCAGAATTTATTGAACATTTTGATCCCAAAGATGTCAGTGCAAAATCGGTTGTGTTTGATCTACAAAAACTCAACTGGTTGAATGGTGTGTATTTACGAAAATTAAGTATCGATGAGTTGATCGCAGCATTACGACCCTTCATTCCCGAATCATGTCCTCAAGAAAATTTGAAAGAAATAGTGATGTTAGTACATGAAAGACTTGAAACTCTTTCTGATTTTAGTGAACTTACCTCATTCTTTTATCAAGATATTACTCAAAACAAAGCCTTACTGCTTAAGAAAGCAACCACACCTGGTGAAGTCAGTGAGCAATTAAAGATATCTGCAGCTGCTTTGCAAGAAATCGAGAACTGGAAACATGAAATCATCGAGCGGGTTTTGCGAGAACTGCAGGAAAAACATGATTGGAAGAAAAGCCAATACTTTATGATGCTTCGAGTTGCAAGCACAGGAAAAACAGCAACCCCTCCGTTGTTTGAAACTATGCAATACATAGGTAAAAAGGCTATACTATCTAGGTTGAAGGCGGCGCAAGAAGCCACACAAACCTAACAACAATGATTGCCCGCACACTGCCCACCACCCTCGAAATGCTTACTGCTGAACTTGAGAAAGCAGTATCTTTGTATCCCGCTGAGTTACAAACAATTCCAGCTCTTTTTGACGCGCAGGGCGTTTTTTTGGGCTTTGATTCTCTTTTCATTGATGAAGACACACCAAATCAAACCACTAGTTCACCAACACAGTCGCTTGCCGTCACTGTTGACACTCTTATCGCTGATTCTAATGACTCGACTAACTTGTTTTCGAATATTAGTGTTGAAGAGCACCAGTCAGTACTAGATAAAATGAAAGAGCTGCTTGAATACCCAGCTGGTAAGCTTGATTCTCAGTCAGAACTCTATTTAGAACAACAACTAACGGATATCATTGGATTTGAAGTCACCAGTGAGCTAGATGGCAATCGGTTGCTGTATACAACTGGTAAAGTGAAAGCAATGCAGCATATTAAACGTCATCCAGGTGATACCGCATCTTCTCATCACAAATATAGTTATGCCGGACTTCAAGAGCGGCGTAGCACTTTCGGCTGGTTTATGGACCAAGGTGTTGTTACAGAGTCACTGACACATAAAGAAAAGTACTTTTTAAGTCTTCAACTCTATTACTTGCCAGAATGGAAAGATAACTACAAAGCACTCAAATCTTGGTATAAATATAAAAAAGTACTGCTTATTAACCCTTTTGATCAAGTCGCAGTTGTCTGTGCGGTTGGTACCATTGGACCAAGTATTCCCTTTAAGTACCAATTTGGTGCATCACCCGAAACAGTAATTGAGGGTAAGTTTTGGAGTAGAGCTGCTCGAGGTAAGGCACTTGCCATGTTTATTGATGATAAAACAGATTCAGTTCCACTCGGGCCTGTATCACTGCAGAGGATGAATTATGCATAGACCTCAGCTGCATACATTTGTTCTCGCCCATCTCATTGAAGAGACGCTCCTGTTTGAGTTACTAGATGGCGTACCTCCTGAAGAAAAAGATCAAGCATTAGCAACAATAGTTTCTTTAGTAACCCTAGCTTGCATCCAAAAAGTATATAACTCAATTGTTGAAACTCAGATTAGACAACAGTATTTGAGTGATGTGACTGCTTTGCTTAGTAGATCAATGGATAAATCGATATTTTTTGATCGTTATCCTGGGTCTGAGCAACTGATGCAAGAACAAGCACAACGAACATTGTTGTCTCTGCACACTAAAAATAAGTGAACCTTTTCTGGTCAAGTCTGCTAAAGTGTACTAGAATGTACATCTGTACCTATGATTACAATAAATTTATACATTGGCTCTCGATATCCAGTTAACAGAAAAAAGTTGCGCTTAGCTGCGATTGCCGCGCTCCAAAACAATGGCGTCACCCATGCACAAGTTGATGTCTCAGTGGTTGGAACCAGAAAAATAAAAGAGCTCAATGAATCTCGACTTAAGCATGAAGGAACGACTGATGTGCTCTCTTTCCCGATTCATGAGAAAAACCAACATGGTGATTTCCCACTTCCAGAGGGTATCCCTCCACATCTCGGTGACATTGTTATTAGTTTTCCTGAAGCAGTAACCACCGCGAAACGATTCGGCAAGCTAGTAGACGATCAACTTTGTTTTTATCTTCAACACGGAATAATGCATTTACTTGGGTATCATCACGAGTAACATTATGTCATGGAACAGACAGCACCGACCAACAAAGCTATCCGATTTGCATCTCATCAAAGTCCGTGAACAACTACAGCATTTAGTAACTTCCAAAAAAATTCCCCAGGCACTGCTCTTTGCAGGTCCAAAAGGTACCGGAAAAACATCTTCATCCAGAATATTGGGAGCACTCCTCAACGATCCACAAAATGCTACGGTTGCAACTCAAGTATTTCTAAATGGTGAAGCTTCAAAAGCAGTTTTTAAAGATCCAGATACGGACAATCCAATAGTTCAAAAAATTCTCAGTGGTAATTCATTTATTGTGCATGAAATGGATGCCGCATCGCATAGAGGTATAGATAGTATTCGTGAATTGACTGATCGAGTCTCATTACCTCCGCAAGATGGCATTGTATCTGTCTACATTCTTGATGAAGCTCACATGTTAACTACTGAAGCCTTTAATGCTTTGCTTAAAGTACTCGAAGAACCACCAGCTCATGTGCTGTTTATCCTAGCTACTACCGAGCTGCAAAAAATTCCCGCAACCATCGTCTCTAGATGCCATACTGTTCCATTTTATAAAGCAACTGATACTGAAATGAGCGCCGCAGTTCAAGCATTACTCAACAAAGAAAAAATTACCAGCACGCCGGATGCACTTGCTGCAATTGTTGCTGCTGCAGATGGTAGTTTTAGAGATGCGGTAAAATTTGCAGAGCAGTCAGTAAACGGAACACAACTTGACCCAACCATCCTTCAATTAGTTTCATCTACAGCTCTTGATCAACATGCCACTACTTATCTCGAAGCAGTTCTCGAGAAAAATCCTCAAAAAATAATTCAGTTGTTTGCAACACTTAGAGAAACTGCAGTACCTCAAAAACAGTTTCATACGACATTAGTAAGCAAGTTGCACAAGGCCGTTCTGCTGCACTACACAAAGCCTGATCAGTCTCAAGTGCTTTCTCTTGCTGTGGCCCTATTTTTACTGAAAGAACTCCAAGATACTCAATTATCAGAGCCGCACATGATTCCATACCTGTTATTAGAGCTTAAATCATTAGAAATAATTGATAGGGCAACCAATAAAAAGCCACCTGCTCAAACCTCAGGCCCCTCAAATCCGTCAACACCTACCAAATCTGTAATCGTTCCAAAAGCTCCCACTAAATCACCTGCAGTGGAGCCTAAAAGAAGCGAGTCAAAACCAGTCAGCATCGCTCAGAATGTGACGATATCTTCAGATATGCCTAAGGGCGACGGATCGCTTCTTGTTGAAAAATGGCAAGATTTTGTCGATAATGTTGCGGAAAAAAATTCAACAGTAGCCGCACTTCTCCGTTCAGCTCAACCGATTAAAGGAGAAGTAGGTTTAATTTCCGTAAGTGTGTTTTATAAATTTCATCAAGAACAATTGTCTGAACCAACGTTTGCGCACAAAGTGCATGACTTTGTTACCAAACTGTGTGGTGGATACCTCGATTTTGATTTTCAGTTAGCTGCAGCACCAGCCGTTGCTGAACTTAGAGAAGCCCAGCATGCCTCATCAGATCTCGCAAGACTGGCAACTGAAACATTGATGTAGTAGAATCGTAAGAAACATTAGCAATACACTAAGGATACCTATGAGCAACCCTTTCAAAGCTTTGGGCGATATTAACAAACTTCGTAAGCAAGCGAAACAAATGCAAGACGAACTTGCAGCAGAAACAATTAGAGTTGAAGAAGGTGACATTGTTGTTGAAATTTCAGGTGCGCAAGAAATCAAAGTTTTTTCTGTACAAGGAATTACAAGTGATGAAGCAGTAAAGGTTCTTAATAAAGCAATAAAGAAATCTCAAGAATTAGCAGCCAAAAAATTGCAAAGTATGACCGGTGGTTTGGGCGGAATGCTCGGCGGCGGCAACTAGGTATTGTGACTATACTTTTCGCAAGTTCAAATACTGGGAAAATTATTGAATTAGAGCAACTGTTTAACGGATCTTCATTTGATTTACACACGACTCGTGATTCTGATTTTCCTGCACTCGAAGTAGAAGAGACTGGTGAAACATTTGAAGAGAATGCATTACTAAAGGCTCAAGCATATGCCAAAGCCTACAATCTTCCCACCGTAGCAGATGATTCAGGTCTCTGTGTTTCTGCTTTAGATGATCAGCCTGGTGTACTGAGCAACCGTTGGGTCGCAGGTAGTGATCATGATAGAAACGTTGCTCTCCTAGAAAAAATGCGGAATCAGAGAAATAAAGCTGCTTTTTTTGTCACCGTTTTGTGTGTATATATTCCTTCAACAGCAACTCACTACTTTTTTAGAGGTGAAGTACATGGTACTATCTCAAATACGGAAATGGGCAGTGATGGTTTTGGTTACGACCCTGTGTTTATTCCAAATGCGCATGAACAAACGTTTGCGCAACTTGGAAACGATGTAAAAAACACACTTTCACATCGTGCTAGAGCACTTCAAAAAATGTTCACTTTTCTAACTACAAAGTACATACCTAAAAACATTGATGAACAAAGAATACATTCCTCCACAAAAAATTCTTAAAAATTACGCAGATGTTCTTGTTAACTTTGCATTGGGCAGTGGAAAAGGCATAAAAAAGGGTGACATCGTTGAGATTTCTGTGCCAGACGTTGCAAAACCACTCGCATTTGAACTTCAAAAAGCAGTACTTCTTGCAGGTGGACATCCCCTAGTAAAGTTGCATCCGACTGGATTTAGTAAAGACTTTTACAATTTGGCTTCTGATGAACAGCTAACTTTCTTTCCTGAAAAATACCTGCAACAAAAAGCCAAGATGCTCACTCACATGGTGAGTGTTATCGCAGATGTTGATCCTACAGAATTGAAAAATTGTGACCCCAATAAAATTTTAAAATCTCGAGCTGCTCAGTATCCATATCGAGAGTGGTTATTCAAAAAGGAGCATAAAGGCCAATTTACCTGGACTTTGGGTCTTTGGGGAACACAAGCTAAAGCAGATGCTGTGGGACTCACACTCGAAGAATATTGGGATCAAATTATTCACGCTTGTTATCTAGATGCAGCTGATCCAATTGCAGAATGGAAAAAACTATCCAAACTACAAAAAAGCATCCAAAAAAAACTCAACACATTAAGCATCGAAGAAGTGCATCTAGAGGGGCCGGATGTTGATTTAACCGTTAAACTTGGACCTGAGCGTGCCTGGAAAACAGGTAGTGGCTGCAATATTCCGAGCTTTGAACATTTCACCTCACCAGATTGGAGAGGAACTCGGGGTTGGATTTTCTTTAATCAACCGTTATATCGATATGGCAATCTGATTGAAGGCGTTAAGTTACAGTTCGAAAATGGCAAAGTCATTTCTTCGACAGCGAAAAAAGGTGAAAAATTGCTAACTGCAATGATTGCCACCGAAAATGCAGATAAACTTGGTGAATTTTCATTAACAGATAAGCGTCTGTCCCGTATCACCCATCCCATGGCAGAAACGTTGTATGACGAAAACATTGGTGGACCATTTGGCAATACACATGTAGCTGTTGGTATGGCATATAAAGATTGTTATAAAGGCACAACTTCAAAAGTATCTGACCAAGAGTGGGAAGACATGGGTTACAACAATTCATCTGTTCACACAGATATTGTCAGCACTACAGATAGAACGGTTACAGCAACTCTTACAGATGGCAGCAAAATCGTGATCTATAAAGATGGAATGTTTGTGTTGTAGCATTATCCTCAAACGATTGTCACAGCTGGCTGGAGTTTATACACCACAAAAAAAAGCTCGGCATATGCCGAGCTTTGTTCTATTTGAAATTTTTCATCAATTCTTCAACAATTTTCTTTATCATAGCTCTCTTGCTCAGTTCTTCTCTGAGCCAATCAGCATCCCACTCTTCGGGATGCTTTTCTTTTTGTAAATTGAATTGGAAAGCTTGCAGGATCTCATCCACCGAGACCCCAACTTTTCTTGCCAAACTTAAATCTGCAAACAAAACAATCGCAAACTTTCCAGTTGCCAAGACAGTTGACAAAAGAAAACCTCCAATATAAGAATACCTTAAAATGTAAACATACTGATAATCCAACTGGAAAATCAGTACAAATATGAAGTATGCCAGAAAAGCTACTAGTGCTGATGCCGGTATCAGCACGATAGCTTCAGATAATCTCCCTTTTAAGTATGAGAGTGCTATCGTCTTCAATTTTTTTCCTCCTAAGGAATATGAAAAAGTATTTAAAGAACACAAATGATTATACTGTTATAGGCTTATTTTGTCAAGTATAATAAATAAAAAGGTTACGCGATGGTGATCGATCGATCTAAATATACATCCTGAACAGCATGCAACAGTGCAACCCCATCCTTAAACGGCCTTTTGAATACTTTCCGGCCCATAATCAGGCCAGAACCACCACCCCGTTTATTGATAACTGCGCTTCTTACAGCTTCAAACATGTCTTCTGTTCCATTTGCCTCACCGCCTGAGTTGATTAAACCAATTTTTCCCAAATAACTGTGTGCTAACTGATATCTAACTAAATCTATTGGGTGATCTGTTAACAAACGATCATACATTTCTGGACTATATTTACTAAACTCGAGATCTTGAAATCCTCTCAATGCGTTTGGCATTTTTTGCTTAATAATATCTGCCTCAATGGTGACGCCAATTTGTATCGCTTGAGAGGTGATGTCTACTGATGACGAGTAGTCTTTTCTACCTTTTATGTACTCTGGACTTCTTGGATAGCACCAAAGAATAGTAAAAAGCCCTAATTCATGAGCGCGAGCAAATGCACGACTAATTTCAATGATTTGTCGATGAGATTCGGGTGAACCAAAGTAAATAGTTGCTCCAATACCTGCAGCACCAAGCTGTTGCGCTTGTTCAACAGATGCAAAAAGCAATTGGTCAGTAATTTCAGGAAGCGTTAGATGTTCACTATGATTAATCTTAACAATAAACGGTATTTTATCGGCATACTTTTTTGCATGTAGGCCCAAGACCCCCAATGTAGTTGCCACACCATTTGTACCACCTTCAATCGCCATTCTGATGATATTTTCTGGATCAAAATAAATGGGATTACTTGCAAAGGAATACGCAGCGGTATGTTCCATAGCCTGGTCTACTGGGAAGATTGACAGGTACCCTGTATGAGCTAATCTGCCTGAACCATAGAGTCTCTGTAAATTCTTCTGAACTACCTTTGATCTATCTGACCTAGAAAAAATCTGTTGCACATGGTTAGAACCAGTCTCATGAATAACATGCTTAGGAATTTTTACGCAAACATGACTAAGCAATGATTCAGCCTCTTTTCCCAAGAGTTCAGTAATTTGTTCAGTTGTCATAGGTGCAATCATTTTTAAAACTGTGTACTATAAACACTATAGCAAAGTACTGTTCAGGAAAATATTAGACAAAATGAATACTTCCATATCAAAAGATCAACCAGTTGCCTATCTCTGCGCTGAGTTTGGGCTGCAAGCTTCATTACCTATCTATGCAGGTGGGTTAGGAGTGCTAGCCGGAGATACCATAAAAGCAGCCGCTGACGTTGCCTATCCTTTCGTTGGTATTGGTCTTTTATACCGTGGGTATGGTGTAGTTCAAGAATTAAGTGCTGAAGGTCTGCAAACCGAGACCAATTATCTTTTTGATCCATTGTCTAATGGTCTTGAACATGTCTATCTCGATGATGAACCGCTTTTCGTTAAAGTGCACCTCACCGAGCTTGAAGTATGGTTACGCGTTTGGAAAAAGCATATTGGTAATGGCGTCTATCTGTATCTTCTCGATACAGAAACCGATCAAAACAACATCAATGAGCGTGACATTACTCAAGTTTTATATTCAGGAACACATGAGAATTTGTTAAAACAACAGCTTATTTTAGGAATTGGTGGTGTAAAACTACTTGCCAAACTAGGTATTTCTCCTTCTGTCTACCATATTAACGAAGGCAGACCAGCTTTTGCTCATTGGCAGCTGATTAGAATGTTGATGGATGACCACGGCATGAGTTATGAAAAGGCTAAACATGCTGCCATTGCTAAGGTTGTCTACACAAATCACACCTTAGTAGCTGCTGGTAATCAGCAATATTCCCCTGATCTGATCAAAGTGTATAGCGCGTACTATGCTCAAAAAATGGGTATTTCTAACGATCACCTCATCCAAGATGGTATTGAAGAATCAACTGGGCAATTTTCTGTCAGTAGTTTTGCACTAAACACTTCTCGTAAAGCAAATGGTGTTAGTTCTTTGCACACTGAGTTATCAAAAGAAGTTTGGCCATCATATACTTGGGTTTCAATAACCAATGGTGTGCATCTACCAACTTGGAGAGCACCTGAACTTGATGATGCTCAATCTCTGTCTGACAAGAGTTTGTGGGATACTCACAAGCACCTCAAAACAAAAACTCGTGAATTTGTACATGGACTTACCGGCTATACGTATGATGAAAACCAACTCATTGTTGGCTGGGCACGAAGGCTTGCTGGCTACAAACAGCTTGATAAACTTTTTACTGATTTACAGAGACTTGAAACTATCCTAAAAAACCAAGATAGACCTGTATATCTTTTGATAGCTGGTAAGGCACATTCTGGTGACACAGCTGGAAAACAAATGTTACAAACCATTCTCAAGTACTTTGGTGAACAGCTTTCTGGCTCTGCTCTGTTTGTTCCAAACTATAATATTGATATAGCACAACAACTTACTCGAGGAGTTGATGTTTGGTTAAATACCCCGGTGTATGGCGAAGAAGCTTGTGGCACATCTGGCATGAAAGCTACTGCAAATGGTGTACTCAACTGCACTGTGGCTGATGGTTGGGCTGCAGAAGTGAACTGGACTAATCCTGGATGGGCAATAGACCACACACAACTTTCAGAAAGTGTTTATACTCTACTTGAACAACAGATTGTTCCACTTTACTATGAGCGTAACCAAGACAATATTCCTACTGCCTGGTTAACAAAAATGCGTGCAGCATTAGCACTTCAACCTCAATACTCAGCTGCACGGATGCTTGAACAATATGAGGAACTCTTGTATACAGAATAGTGATATGCCAGTACAAAAATATAAAAAATACTACGATTTAATGTTAAACCAAAATGCAAAAGATTTTGCTTACTTTTTGGAAATTCATACTGCATTTGTAGCAGGTGACCCGAAAGCGGTAGAAACTTTTCATACAAAAGGTCGAGATATTGTTGACACTATTCGATTTTGGGAAAGAAAGCTGTGTGCTGGAATGGAAAAAGGCGTTAACAGTCAATATTCAGTAAAACTTGCTGATAAATTTTGGAAGGAAGTTAAAAAAACCTTCACACATATTGACCTTGTTGGCGTGAGAACAAAAACATAATCCATGCAGATATTCACAGAACTAAGCACCATAATTTTAATAACAACTCTGGTTGCGTTTGTTCTCAAGAAATTACATCAGCCACTGGTTGTAGCATACATTTTTAGTGGCATATTGGTTGGCCCTTCAGTACTTAACTTATTGCACTCTCATGAAACCATTGAGCTTTTTTCTAAACTTGGCATCTCAATTTTGCTGTTTATTGTTGGTCTGCATTTAAGTCCAAAAGTTATTAAAGAAGTTGGTTCAGTTTCGCTGGTTACAGGAATTAGCCAGGTTGCATTAACTTCTACAATTGGTTTTGGGATCGCTTACTTTCTGGGTCTGGATACTATTGCAGCAATGTACGTTGGTATTGCGTTAACGTTTAGTAGCACAATAATTATTTTGAAGTTGCTCTCTGATAAAGGTGATATTCATACTCTATATGGAAAAATCACCATAGGCTTGTTGCTCGTTCAAGACATTCTCGCCACTGTTGCCCTTGTGGTTATTTCTGCGTTAACAAGTGGAGTCTCACAGTCAGCTGGAACAACGATTGGTCTGCTTGTGGTAAAAGTTGCTGTTATTGTTGTTGCACTCATTCTGTTACTCAAATTTGCACTACCCAAATTACTTGCTCTTTCTGCAGATTCGAGCGAATTACTCTTTCTATTCTCTTTGGCTTGGGGGCTCGGATTTGCCATTTTGTTCCAAAAAATGGGTCTGTCTGTTGAAATTGGCGCACTTATTTCTGGTGTCGCTCTATCTGCCACACCATATGCTGACGAGATGAGTTCACGACTCAAGCCGCTTCGAGATTTTTTTGTGGTCCTGTTTTTTGTCTTACTAGGGTCAAGCATGGAGTTAAGTACTAGTCCAACAATTATTATTCCAGTAACTGTCTTATCGTTTTTCGTACTCATTGGCAACCCTTCGATTGTCATTATCATCTTGAACTTACTAGGCTATCATAAGAAAACAGGCTTCCAAACTGGCATGACTGTTGCTCAGATCAGTGAGTTTTCACTCATCCTTGCGACTTTAGGATTCAGAGTGGGTCATATTGCTCAATCTACCTTAACGATTATCACACTTGTCGGACTAATTACTATTTCTGTTTCTACCTATCTCATCATGTACTCAGAAAAAATTTATACCATAATTGAAAAATATCTAACATTCTTGGAATTAAGAAAGAATGCCACTGCTGCAAAAGATTCTCAGAGACCGCTTGCTGCCTGCATCTTTGGCTATAACAGAGCTGGAATTTACTTCCTTGATACCTTCAAATCGCTTGGATTAAAAACAGGCATTGTTGACTTTGATCCCACCACAGAAGCAAGAGTCGCATCTACTAAGATCCCGTATTTTTATGGCGATGCACAAAACGTTGAATTTTTGGGTGAACTGCCACTAGGTAAAATGCAGTTTCTGGTTTCTACCATCAAAAATAAAGATGTAACTACCACACTACTTGCTACACTTAAACCTAAGCATCCCAAAGCTATTTTTATTGTCTTTGCAGAATCCATCCAGGAGGCATTACTCTTTTATGACCTAGGCGCCAACTATGTCGTTTTACCACACATGTTGGGCGCTCAAGCTACAGCGCAACTTGTCAGTAGAGTTGGATTTAATGCTAGTAGCTTTGCACGGAAACGCGATTTGCACCTAAAAGAGCTGTCATAGAATCATTTTTTTTGGTGATCGTTTTGACTGCTTATGGTACACTATACAAGTCAAGTTTCCCGAATAGTGAAGTGGCATCACAACAGATTCTGACTCTGTTATCCTAGGTTCGAACCCTAGTTCGGGATCTTTTCTTGCTAGAACTATTCTGTTTCTAGCCATTTTTAGTGTGTTGTTAAACTATTTTTTCTGCTAGTATTTGTTATATAATGGTACATATAGAATCTTCAATTGACCCAGCCGATATCTATTCTCTACCAATAAGGTTCGCTGATCAGCTTTCACTCACTGTTGAACAATCAATTGATCTTTCTCCACCAATCACTAAACTAAAAACATATTCACCAGATAAAATACCCTCAACACTAAAGGGCTCAGCAGACATGGATATAATCTGGCTAAATCACGACGTAGCATTACTTGACGCAATCAACAAAGGGTATGTACAACCAATTAGCCTTGATCGATATAAAGATCAGTACGGTAGTAGAAAAGTCTATGTAGAACTTCTACCCCTAGATATTACAGCATTGCCAAAAACACTCGTGCATCTTACAACTGAAGATCATCTTGATGCTATTCTTAAATATATAGCTTCAGACATGGACGCTACTTGGGGTGATATAACTGATTTATCTTACTTGCAAACAACAGATATGTCTGTCTACGGAAGCTTTGATGAATGGCCGCTTCTACTGCATGATGTAGTAGAAGAAATACGACTAATCAGACTATTTTATGATGTTTCAGTACTGCACAGTGTCAGAGATATTTTTTTAGACCCAGAATCATTAGTTGCAGCCCCAGAATATTTAAAAGCATACGTCTGCGAAGGTGGCTTACCAAGAGCTGCAGCAGTACGACTTGATATAATTAGTGTAAAGAAAAAAATGAATAATACTGAAAGGGTGAAACTTTCTTTTCCCGAAACCTCAGAAAGAAACCGAAAGGCAGCTAGGAGCAAGTTAATGAGTAAAATCGAAAACATTCTCCGAGCAAGTGGAGTACCATTCACGGATGAAATAATCACGTAATAACTATTTGTCACTTACCTGAGCTAAAATTGTACAAACGAAGCTCCCACATAGTCAAACAGTCAGATCATACTATCCCCCCCCCTGCGAGAATCGCGATCTTCGACCAAAAAAAACTAAACTAACTATTGACTGTTATAATAATTGCAGAACAATTTGATTATGCAAACCATCTATTACAAAAACCTCAAACATACCAAAATGCAGACGCTTAATCAGTTTAGAGTTGGTGCGTGGATTCATATTAATGAAGCAACGCAATCAGATTTAGATTTTGTTTGCAAAAGATTCAAGTTAGATGAATCGATTGTTCGTGATGCATTAGACATTTTTGAAGTTCCTAGAATTGAAAAAGAGGCAGGCATTACCTATCTCATTACTCGATTTTCGTATCAAAAGAATACAATCTTTTCAACAGCTCCACTAATGGTAATAGTTGGACCAGATTTTTTTGTAACTATTTCACCACAGCGGTTACCCCTCATTGAAACCTTCGTAAACAAAAAGGGAGTATACACAACTCAAAAAACTAAATTGCTTTTACAGATGCTAATCACTATTGATACAAGTTTTGAGAGGCATGTCACCAACATTTCCAAATCAATCCAAAAAATTACCACCAACATCGAAGAAATGAATAACAAAAGTATTATTGAGCTAGTACAATTCGAATCTGTCTTCAATGAATTCTTGTTTGGTTTAGTACCCGATACCACACTTTTGGAAAAACTATTAAGTGGAAAATTTTTAAAGTTATTTGAAGAAGACCGCGATTTAATTGAAGACCTTGCACTTACAAAACAACAGCTGATTAAAATGTCGCAAGCAAACATTAAGCAACTAACGAATACCAGAGATACCTATTCTAGTATTACTTCTAATAATCTAAATAATTCGATGAAGTTCCTCACTGGTATTACCCTAATTTTAACGATTCCAACAATGATTTTTAGTTTTTACGGCATGAATGTACACCTGCCATTGGAAGGTCATCCATTTTCATTTGCATTCATTTTTGTTGGCACACTTCTTTTCTCTTCAGGCCTACTCTATGTTTTGACTAAAAAAGATTTATTGTAACCACCAACTCTTTATTTGTTGAGTAAATTTTATGTATTGACCCCTCAGCTACACTGAGATCATGCAAAAATCAATTTTAGTTGTAGAAAATGATCCAAATCTTTGTGCCTCACTGGTCACACATTGTAACAAAAGAAACTTCTCCGTTTCCACAGCTGGCTCAGTTACTTCTGCATACCAGAAATTAAACTCTGGGCGATTTGATTTAGCCATTATTGATCGTGGACTTGATGATGGTGATGGTATTGAAATCATTGAGTACTTACACGATTACAACCCTGATACCAGAATTCTAATGTGTTCTAGGTTGGGAGACAGCACAGATAGAATCCACTCACTTTCATGTGGTGCAGACAGTTGTCTGGTTAAACCATTTTCGTTTATGGAACTTTCACTTAAAATTGATCGATTGCTAAGTTTAGAGAGATCTCAAGTTGGAGATGTACTTTCTGCAGGAAAACTCAGTTTAAACAATACTAGTGGAATAGTAACAATTGATGGACATACTTTTCGACTAAGAAAAAAAGAAGCTGAAGTGCTATCCTGCCTGCTAAAGTACAAAAATCAAGTTGTGAGCAGAGAAACGCTCATTTCTGCAGTTTGGGGTATGATTGATGACACACCAGAATTCGGGACCCTTGATGTGTATGTACGAAGAATCAGAATGAGACTCAGAACATTTGGCCATTTAATTAAAACTATCCGAGGATATGGGTATCAGGTAAGTGGATAGGCACACGTAATCTAACTGTTGTTCCATGGCTAGTCTTACTTTCAATTTTGATGTTTCCAAAAAAGCATTCCTTCACTACTCTTTTAGCAAAAGAGACGCCTAGTCCAGTACCACATTTTTTAAAACTCACTCCTCGCACTTGAGAAAGAAGCAAAGTCAATGTATTCATTCCAGTTCCGAAATCCCTGACCTCTATTTCGATACTATTTTTAACTTTTCTCGTTCTCACAATTGCAATTTTTTCGCTCTCATCATTATATGATTCACCAGCATTTTTAATAAGACAAAACAATGCTTCAATTAGCAACAACTTTTGGCCTTTTATTTCAATATTTGGTGTTGTCTGCGTGACAAAATGCACCTTTGTTTCCAACAAATGCATTGTGCGTTTTTGAAGAGATTGGATCACACATTCCAAACTGAATACCTCTGAAGTTCCTGAAGTGGAGCACTGCAAAAAAAGTTCTTTCAGTTGCTGAGCTGAAAACTGTAAACGTTGATGTCTGGCAAGCAAGTCTTTTTTACTCGTACAACAGCCAGACAATTGCTGTGTTTCTAAGAGCAATGTTGTGAGTGGAGTAGCGCATGCATGTTGAAAATACTGAGTATCAAAAAATGGATTTGTAGAAGGCAGTACCTGAGCAACAGATACCTTCAATGCTGTTCTTACCAAAGAACTGTCTATAACCTTCGCAAGTAAGTTATGCATATCTCAAATTTGGTTATGGAATATATCAAAATAAATCAAAAAAGAAAATAGACAAACTATAGCATGGAACGAATATCCCAAACCTGCAAACATTCTGCATTAAATGGGCGACAGTATTCAATTTTCAGCGCTTCTTTTGGCAAATTGAAGGTCATTCTTGAACTATTTACCACTAACCAAACTTCGTCACTTACAACACCGCGGGTTTTAATTGATTCGGGAATTTCATGAACCGGATACCCGACTCCTTGAACATTTATATTTCTAACATCCTGTCTATGCAGATACATCAATATACCGTCAGGTAATGTCCCAAACGAACCTTCTGTAGCAACCACAACTACCTTATTTTCGGCAGTTTTTTGAATTAACTCAGTCACTTCTTTAATACCATGACCAGATGACCATTCGGTAAGGTACTGTTGGCTATCTGTTGAAACGAAAGGAATAGTATTTGGATTGATCACTGCTGCCACAATAGTTGCTGTGGATACTGAAGCAATGTTTGCCAAAAGCACAGCAAAACAAAGACTCAAGGCTACTTTTACAACAAACCTTTTATTAATTGCATTTATGTAATAAACACAACTCTCAAAAGCAAACGCTGCAGAAATCGTGAAAAAGAGTGTTGCTGGAAACAAATATCGGGGAAAGACAACTCTGCCCATTAACGCGATTGGAACACAAAAAAGTATTCCTGCCCAAAAAAACAGATGTGCATGATGTTGTTTCTTCTTCGCAAACAAACCAAGAATCACTAACATCCAAAATGCTGGTGATAAGTAGGTAGTAAAGTAGTTGATGTAATTGGGAATGCTGATGAGGGTTTCACGCCATTTGCCCTGCAGAATTTCATGTACAGGAAATAAAAACTCACCGCCTCGCCTAAACAACTGGCCAAATGCAGGATGAATTTTTAAAGCAACAAAGAGTAATCCTCCACAAAATAAAGCTGCAGATAACCATATAAAGTGTGAGAAGTATTCTTGTTTAGACTTACCTTTTTGTAATAACAGTATCAAATACAGCGTTGGAACGAAGAGTATTGCCGGAAGTTTTGTCAGTAATCCTAATCCGAATCCTAGAGAAACAAGTAAAAAAGCATATTTTTGTTCATGCTTCTTTCCAAAACTGTATACTGAGATCCCAAAAACAGAAAGCGAAATGCAAAGTGTCAGCAATGCATCGATCAACGCCATCCGATGATGGAAGAACCAAAATGGTAAGATCGTGCCTAGCAAGGCAGCAAATAGAGCAGTTTCCGTTTTTGAACCGAGCCGCTTAAGAATAGCATACAGTAAAAGTATTTGAATTCCCCCTACTAGCACTGATACAAATCTTGCAGCAAATAACTGATCCGAAAATAAGAATTGAAATGGTACCATCAACCATATCAGTAATGGCGTTTTACCATCGTTTAATGGAAAAAAGAGATACTGTTGCCAATCATCAATAATGAGTTGACTCCATCGAACGTAAATAGCTTCATCAGCAAATACGGGAAGTTTTGTTAATCCCATTAAGTGAGTTGCAAAATATATAACGAGTAGTATTGCTAATAAAATAAGTGTTTTATATTTCATTGACTTAGGCTATGGCAACCATTTTCTCAACTGGTTTCTAACTGATGGAATGAACAGATAACTACATACTACAACAAGCAGTGGAATCCAAGTTATAGCAATTTCCTGAGTATGCGTTTGTGACCCGTAGCCACCTTCTAAAATCCATGGTAAATATCTAAACATGCTACTTACTGAAAGTGTTAAAACTGACAGCCGAACCAACACGCTCTTCATAAATGGGAACCATACTAACAACCAAATCAGGTACCAAGGTAAGAACCGCTGCGATCTTGAGGTGATAAGCAACAACCCGGTTGTTACTGCCATTAAATCTTCGAGATGTTGCAGCAACCAGTTGGTAACAAATGTAAGGATTTTATAGATTGCAGTTTCACTTCTATTTCTCATCCATGCTGGAACTTTTTTGATGGCAAACAGAGTTAAATCAAGCAGTGTCTTTTCTCTGATGTAAAGTGAACAAAGTAAAAGCCAAAATGGAAGCAGAAGCAAGGTAGCTAACTTTATAGTCACTGAAAAAAGCAATAACAGTAAGCTGACAATAATCAGATAACTCTCACTTTTTTTAAATGTAAGTAATCTATGCATCAATGCGAAAGATACAATTGCGGGCGCCATCATCCAGAGGTCATTATGTGCATTTGACAGCACTTCCAAATACAGTAAGGGATTACCAAAAACCAAAATAATCTCAAAAGGTTTGAGCGATCTTGCATATTTTTGTTGTGAATAATACTGCAAACTAACATAGAGCAGTACCATACTTAACAAGGCAAAAAATTTAAAACCAAGCCATGTTAAAAAAAAGCTTCCGCCTGAAATAAAGTACGGAATGACTGATAACATTGTCCATCCATACCCGTAGGGGGCAGGTGTATGCGTGTTATGCATAAATCTCACCCAGTCATCAAAGGCAGCAAAATGTAATGCAGCTTTTTCATGCGGGTTTGCACCATACACCACAACCATTTTTGCGTTAAACGCATAGTTAAACACATCATGAGAAAGCGCATTATAAGAAAAAATCAGTGGAATAAAGAGTAAGAATACAAAAAGTGGAATTTTTCTCCTACCTTTAGCAGCTCTGAGTAACAAAAAATAGCAACCAAAAAATAGAATCAAAAAGGATACAAAAACCATCGCTGTCAATTGATGATTATGAAAAAAAACTTGCCAAATATTTTGTTGAAAATACTGATACCAAGATGCTTGAAACAATACTAAGTTTGGATCAGTAAAAGCATATGTAAATATGCTATATCCTAGCAAACTTATGAGCAGCAGTGTGATGAGCATCACTTCTTATATTTTCCTGCAATTCTTGCTAAACGAATAAATACGATATCTCTAAACATTCTGAGCGAATCTTTGAGCGGATTTACCCGTTCAGTTGCATTATGGTGCCAAATAATCGGCACTTCTCTAATTTTGTATCCCGATTTATATGCCAAAAAAAGTAATTCCACATCAAATGCTCCAGTGAACGCATCATTTCGTTCCTGTTGTGAACCATAAATATATAAACGATTAAATAGATCTTCTGCTGCCACGGCTGATAGTAATTTGAATCCACATTGAGTGTCCAAAATACCTGGTACAGCCAACATCTGAACCATAATGTTAAATCCTCTACCCATTATTCTTCGGTAGAATGGTTCATCATCTCTTCTTGCGCCTACCATCTCTCTTGAGCCAATAACAACATCATATCCGTGTTGTGAAAATTCAAATAATTTTCTGACTTCAGGTAGTGGAGTGGACTGATCGAAATCAGTAAATAATCGCCACTGACCTTTAGCAGCTAGCATCCCAGACTTAACGGTTGGAGCTTTTCCAGCATGAATATTTTCAACCACTCTCACCTGCTCATGCTTGACAGCAAATGCTCGAAGAGCATCTACCGTACCATCAGTTGAACCATCATCAGTGAGTACAACTTCCCATGTATACATTTGTTGCTGAAGGTAACTTACAACATCATCAAGCACACCTCTTTTGATGTTAGACATTTCATTATATGAAGGTATAACGACTGACAAGTAAGGTGTCGTTTCATGTTTCATATAGTTATTCCATTTTCCTTAATACTGTTATTTGAGGACCATCTGCTACTTCATATTCTTCACTGGGAGATTTGTTAGGAAATACGACTATTTCGTATATTGGAGAATCAACAACTTTCTTTAGAACTCTGTCTTCATTAATAATAAAAAGTGTTTCAACTTCTCCACGCTGATGGGTCTCAACTGGTGGGTTGTTTGTAGCTGTCAAAAAGTACCGATAATTCTGAGCATCGATGTCTCCCGTCTCAGAAAGTAAGACAATATTGTACTTTTCGCCTGGCTTAACCCTCTGTGCTATTGTATCACTGGTTCTAGATATGTCACTCA
>CAZKVV010000003.1:0-140604 GCA_964556485.1 uncultured Pseudomonadales bacterium
ACCAGCTATCTCCGGGTTCGATTGGCATATTACCTCTTACCACAACTCATCCGAGCATCTTGCAGCATACACCGGTGCGGACCTCCACCCCGATACTATCAGGGTTTCATCCTGGTCATGGTAAGCTCACCCGGTTTCGGGTCATTCAATAACTACAAAGTCGCCCTATTCAGGCTCGCTTTCACTACGGCTTCGACACGGAATGTCTTAACCTAAAGCAGTTATCGAATACTCGCCGGCTCATTCTTCAATAGGCACGAGATTATCCAACAAGTGGACTCTCTCTGATTGTTAGCAAATAGTTTCAGATTCTATTTCACGGGGTCTTCAACCCTTCTTTTCACCTTTCCCTCACGGTACTCGTTCACTATCGGTCTTGTTTGGTATTTAGCCTTGGAGTGTGGTCACCCCAGCTTCAGAAAGGAGTTTGCCGTCTCCTAACCTACTCAGGAACTTCCTACGTTTCTCTTAGATTTTGTGTACAAGACTTTCACTTTCTTTGGTCACCTATTCCACAGTGTTCTACTATCTTTAAGAATACGATATTGGAGTCCTACAACCCCTGGATAAATCCAGGTTTGGGCTATTCCCTGTTCGCTCGTCGCTTACTAAGGGAATCTCTTACGATTTCTATTCCAGCGCTTACTTAGATATTTCAGTTCAGCGCGTTTCCCCCCTGCAGTAAACTGCAGGGCCACTACACCTTCGTGTAGCAAGGTTACCCTATTCGGACACTACCGGATCAAAACTTTTTCCCAGTTACCCGGTAACTTTCGCGGGGTACGCGTCCTTCTTCGGCCAAACAAGCCTAGGCATCCACTATTTGCATTAGTTTACATATTTTGTAAATTTTTATTAGCATGAGATTTTAAAAAATTCAGTATTTAAAACTCGTTTAATTACGTTAAATTAAAATGTCATATGTGTGAATACAATGTATTCACCATACGGCCACTGACATTGCCAAATTTGGCATGTCATGACAGTTTTCTTCACTTGTTAATGAACAACTTTGCATAGCACTAAAAATAGTTGCTAACTATTAGCTCCTAGACGAATCTTTATGAGAAACACCAAGAACTAATAGTTAACCACTACCACACACCACTCTAAGGAATGGTGGACCCTAAGGGGCTCGAACCCTTGACCTCCTCATTGCAAATGAGGCGCTCTAGCCAACTGAGCTAAGGGCCCTTATGATCTAAGTTGTCTTTTTAATCTAATTGAGGGATTCCCTACAGAGAATGTCGAATTTCTGTCTCCCGAACAGGATTTAGATTATAAAGGACAAATTTCTATTTTGCAAGCAAGTAAAATGACACAGCATGATAGTATTAAATGTATGGAAAATATGCCAATACTACAACCAACCGCGCCAGTAGCACCTCTGCAAACAACTGCAGAAATCAAGGTTGAGTATCCAGACATCCCACAAGCAGCTCCGCAAGAACCTACACTACAAAGTAAAAACACCTCTCCACTTGTTATTATAGGCGGTATCTCTATCGCTCTACTCACTATAGTAGTAGGTGTGTTTGCATACCTAGCTATGCAACAGAACAATATAGACAACCATGTAGTGATAGAACCCACAACTTTTGATGCTCCTCAGGCGGTAATACCTACCCCTGTTGAAATAACCCCCTCTATAGAAGAAACCCCCTTGTATGCGAATGCCGAACAAGGCTATCAGTTTGAATATCCTGCCACATGGACAACAACACAACAAGGTACTTTAACTACATTAATAGATAGTAGTAGTGAAAACTTTGCAAACTGCCAACAATCCGCTACGATTCCAGAGCTGGAATGTGCTGAAGTGCTGATCTCAAGCCTGCACTATGCTGGTACAGCATCTACCGCTCCTGGTGTCGCTATAGTAGAACAACCTGATACTCCCACACCTGCCGAGCAAGTTGCGGACCTAGCCAACCAATTTGGTGTTGCCGCTGTGATCCCAAGTAATACCGCACTCTTATCTGGATATGTAGCAATAAGTACAACAGGTGATGGTAGTACCCTAAGCGTAGTGCTCCAGGGAGAAAAGGGTATGTTATTAGCACAATTCATCAAAAAAATGTCACTGGATGAATTGAGCGACAATCAAAAACGCATATTGAACTCATTACAAGAATACTAGCTATGACCGAAACAGATTCGCCACACATTGAAACGGTCGATACCAGAGAAACCGAACAAAAAAAGTTGCTTTTTACAACTCTAGTACAACAAAGAATCGATATTTTATCTAGTGTTGGCATTACTACTAAGTCTGATTCGAAAAAAATAGTAGATCAAACGGTGAGAGTTCTTACCTTCTTCGAGATTGATGAGGCTTTTTTTCTCAGCAGTGAGGGAAATGCAAGACCATTTTTACTGCTTGGCTTAGTTGATGAATGGCTGCAGAATCCACATCTCGATGCTCAAAAAGGGCT
Organism: uncultured Pseudomonadales bacterium; assembly: GCA_964556485.1. Lineage (GTDB taxonomy): Bacteria > Patescibacteriota > Microgenomatia > UBA1400 > PJMF01 > CG1-02-43-31. Next base: position 2,436 of record CAZKVV010000003.1, read on the forward strand.
ATTCGATACTATTAAGATTCTCACTTCGGATGAATGGCAGGGTAGAACACACTCGAGCCAAAGAGTGCTCAGACAAGCAGCTGCAGATAAAAAACTCGGGTATGAATTCGTGTCGGGATACAAACAGGGACAATCTGCAGATGAATGGGGAAAAAATGACAAATATGCAAATGCACATATCGATCATGAAAAAACAGCAGAATTGCAAAAACAAATTTCATCTCCAGATGATAAAGCTTCATTTTTGCATCAAATTAGATTGCAACTAAAGATCACAAAGACCGAAAGACCCTTTACCGTAAAGGTGCTCACGAAAACAGCTGAAGAGATGGCGGCAGAGCTTAATGGCGTTATCGCTTTTTTTTCAAAAGGTTCACTGTGTGTAGGATCTGATTATGATCTTCACATCGTGGAGCATGAATACATTCATTCTCAACAACCAGGATTCAACTTTGGCTCGAATGGATCGCTCGGCCGAGGATTAATGGAGGGATGGACGGAAATGCAAACTCAGAATCCAGAGTACTACAGGCCTCAACGCAAGGTACTCTCGGTTATTATTGAAAAGGCGCCTCATTTTGTTGATTTACTTACGAAATATGGTTTAAGTGTCACTTATGCAAATTTTGATGCTATCTATATGCAACTACTGTCCAGTTTTGGATTAGAAGGATCGCTTGCAGCAATAAGGATGGTAAGTGCTGGAACGTGCGCATCTGATGACTCAACTCATTATCATGGAAAATATGTTTTTAGAGATACTGATGAAGTAGAACGAAAATTACAGTCAACTCACTTACCTGCAGATGCGCAAAGAGCGCGCGATTTGGGAGACCTCAATTTATATCTTGATACTGACGCTTTGATTTTACGGCATAAACTAAAGCATGAAGCTGATAAACAAACAACGGCAGAGCTCGAAAAAATTAAAAAAACGCTAGCGAGAATTGAGTTTGAAACTGCTCTAGCAAAACTCATAACTTGTAATCCTGGTGAAAAAGACTATGAAACCCATCTCCTAAGTGCAATATCTATCTACTCCGAGCATTTTATGGAGAGAGATTATCATTTTGATACAATTGTTTTAGAATTAATCAAGCTACAATCAACTCCTGAGAAAGATGCTATTTTTCAAAAAATCATTGCTATTCTTGAATCAAAAGCAAATCAAGATTTTTTTACCATTGCTGTGCAGTTTCTAGCGGAAATCAGTGGCACCTATTTAGATTTTTCAGGCGACAATCAAAACTCTGTATGGAATCAAATAATTGAGCTGAAACAAAAACTCCGTAAAGAATTTTTTAACAGGCACCAGGATGATTACAGATTTGGCTATCTGATACTTGCTGACTTCAAAATCGATAAAGATTCACCAGAATCACAGAGTAAATTATTGACCTACTGGGAACAAACCAAAGCAAGCATTTTGGCAACACTTGATGCAAGCTCGCAAACTGATTTGCATTTTGATCCTGAAAAGCTGATTTATATGGCGCGAAAATTATCTAGAGTATCTTTTTCATTTCTAGATCAAAATCAAATTTCAAACATAGTTGGGGATATTTTCTGGCTACTTACAATTGCTCAACAGACACCCAACTTTTCCGCGGATGATCAAGATTATCTACATTCTGAATATGAGGCTATTGTAGTAAAACTTACCCCCCTTGGCATCTTATTCCCAACACTACCACTAAGCCAAAACACCTCTCCGCAACTATAGCGCAAAGCCAGAGTGTGAGAGAGGTGTTTGCTCCTGTTTTACTTTTTTGAATGAAGTTTGAATTAAATTAGTCTGCTCCGTTCCAAAACGTGCTACTCAATATTGCTACTAAAAATACAACTGAGTAACACCCTCTGGAACTCGGAGCAGACCACTAGTAAGTGAAGGATCTGTCCGGGTTCAATTACGCTTCTAACTTAAACTTAAGTTAGTGCAGCCGAGTTGGACTCACACCTGGCAGCATTAAACGAAACGAAGCTGCGGATGCAGTAAAGGTGGCAATGAAGAAACCCGGAACTTCGCTTAACATAATGATGTCTGTTGCGCCTTTGATTAGGCCCAACAGGATATCATTGTGAATTAACTTGACGACGAACTTGGAAATAACCAGTGGGTACGGAAAAAGCAATACAACCAAAGCTATCATCCCCATGGCCCCTTCTGGTAAGCCAAACCAAATTGCCAACGGAACTAGGGGTGCAAATCCTAGAGCTGATAGCAACGTAAAGCCGCCACACGCCCAGTAGTGCATAAAAATGCCCTGCCGCGTCCCATGTGTACAACGGCCGTCCATGCACTCGAGAGAAAACTGTTTCCCCTTAGCAAGGATAAGAGAACCCACCATTACCAACAGGTGTGCGAGAATCCACAGAACCATCCGCAACACCAAAAAGAAGGTCAAAAACTGACCAACAATCAGATCTGGCGTACTTACAGCCGGTTGTGTCAGCCACAACCCCAACAGCAACGTTTCAACCAGGGGGGGCGACACCAAGATGGCGCCACCAGGCAGTTTGAGAACAACACCGTTGTCGGTTTCTTCATAGAGAATTGTTCCCCAGCCAATTAATAGGGCGAGCACAGTGCATCCAGCCGCATACAAAAACGCCGGGAAAAACAACAATGGCAAATTTTGAATGCCATTCATAAAACCTGCGTACATCAGATCAAAGATCCAATTTTGCATCTATCTTCTCCTTTTGTAATAGAGGTAGATTTTTGATCACCCCTCCTATTTCAAATTTCAAATGTAAAACAGGAGGAAAGCGCAAACCGAAGTAAGAATAAACCTACCTCAGTCAACCTTTTCCTCCTGCAAAACTGTATTGTTAACGAACACGCGAATTATACCCCAACAATATAGGACTTTCAATCCTAGAGTAGAGGATCACAACAAAAGTCAAAATGAAAAGTTATTGCCAGACTTCAGCACTGGTTGGCGCCTTGCCAAATGGTGTCACAACCGGCTTTACTTCTGAAGCATCTACGGAAAAAATTGGCTTACCTTTGCTTGAACTAAGTAGACCTAAAGTCGATGCTGTTTGCTTCCACGCAATATCTTTCAAGCGATCTGCAGAAACTTTTTTCGTTTCATCCATGATAGAAGCATTGATGTGCTCGACTAATGCATCAACTAACTCTAAATGTCTAGTGCGGTCATAAATAAAGAATTGTTCATTCATTTCTTCGTCCCAAGACTTCACGGTGTAATCAGTGCTGGTAACAAGTAATATTGCTTTTTCAGCATGACCACCAGTTAAGGTAATTGTTTCCATTCCCTCGCGGCTTTCTTGAGCCGTTCGAACTATGTGTTGAAGTGAATCAACATCGCCTGACTGGGCACCATAAAAGGTGCTATTTTCTATAGCTGCATTGCAGTGACCGCATCCAATTTTGGGCGCATCATGATGGGCATGTTCATGTACGTCTGCTTCTTTTGGATCAGCATGGTCATCGGTATGCCAACAATAGCTTTCTCCTCGAGATTGTAAAAAGTCATACACTAATGAAAACGATTCTTCAGGCGTAAAACCATAGGCAAGTAAAGACATGGACAAACCCAAGTGAGCTCCAGCAAACGCAATTGCGCCATCTGCTTCACCCGTGCGATAACGACCATCAACACACTTTGAAATAGAACTGTTGGCAGCAATACGGTTTCGCTCCGCAAAAACCTGTACTTCCTCTAAAGTTATTTCTTTGTTTGGCGTAGTGTCGTGCATCATAGTGTCTGGTGTTGGCTGAGTAAATTCACTCATAATGGCCATTATAATAATAAATTGGTAGAAGGCACTATTGTAAAACGCGCCGCTAAAATTTCAAGAAGAAGCAGAGTTAAAATTATTTGCTTTCAGTGATGTCGACACTCTCCAACATTGCTTTGTTGGCTAATGCAACTGACTCACCAAGCTCACCATTCATTTCAAAAACAAATTTAAGTGGTGAAGCGCCTGCAAATTTTTGGTAGTGAGCAATTTGTGTTTCCATCATTGCTTTCACCGTTTTTTTATCAGACTCTGCAACCCAGTCGGCACTGATGACAAAGCAACCTAAATTGTATTTTTGCTCACCACCTCCAAGAGTAAACATGACCTTATTGGCAACATGTACACCTTTTGGTCGAACCATATGGCCTTTAATTTCATGGTTGAGTGGTCGAGGATCTGAAAACGGTAAAATGCCGGCGTACAAAAGACTTTCCTTGTCTGCTAAAGCGGCAATGTATTGTTGAGAACTCGCTTCAACTTGCTCCCAGTTTGATAAATTTAGTTGTTCTTTAATCCAATCGCATTCAGCATTTGCTGCAATACGAATATCTAAGCCGAATAACTTTTTAAGAATGGCTACTGCCTTAGAAAAGCCTTCAAGATTATAGCCAGCACCAACAAATCCAAGTCTTGTGCCCTCATTAATCTGAACACCCTCATCTCCACATGCAATTACGTACGACATATTCTGTCTCCTTAAGCTGTAGCAGGCAGCTACTGAAGACGTAGTATACCACAAAAAGGCTAAAAATGCCCGTATAAAACGAAAAAACCTTAATCTTCGTCTGCATCGTCACCATCTTCTTCGGTGACCATGTTTTGAATTGACTGAAGATAATTTTGCATTTCTGCTTCAACCTTTTCCCAATCCCCACCCGCTTCGCGGATAGCATTGAACAATAAATCCATATCTATAAGTAATTGATCATCAGTGACAATCATGCGTTGTTTGGACATAGTAGCGTACTTTCTGTAGTAACTGCCTGAATTATCTCAGGCTTGGTATTTGTATTTTAAAGCAAAGACTCAAATTTGCAAAACCAAGCACACTCTAACCAACTAAAATTTAACGAGAAATCTCTTTTATCTGTACTTATTTATATGATCAAAGAATTCTATGACTTCATCAAAATTAGTGGTGCCAAACATATTACCGACCGCTGGATACATGTCCTTATCTACGTCGAGTAGACATATATCAATCTTTCCAGTCGTAGCATTTTTTTTAACGTGATAGTAATGAAAAAAAAGTAAAATATTATCATCATCTGCTTTGCGAGCAAGTGCGTATGACAGCTTTCTAATTTCACTCATATCTTCGTCCGAAAGCTTCATGTCTCTGAGCGCTTGATAGTGTCTATCTTCGACATCATCGTTATACCCCCAAATTTGATATGCACCATTTTCAGTCATGTCAGACAGTAATAAACTCGATTTATACATATTCGATTTATTAAGCATGTACCGCGCAGTTCTAGGCACAGGATAACCCTTTTTTCTCAAAAACTGGTATGACTCTGCTAATAAATGTAAGTTATCAATACCATTAGAAACCGGAGTTTTGGTTACATACATACCCGCATCTCTAGTTCTTTCCTCACTTTTGGATATTACAGCAACACGTACTCTCTGCTTCTCTCCCTCATAGCCACCAACATCCATCACTTCTTGTTGAGACAAAAAAATCTGTGAACTTTTTTCTATTTCACTAGTTGCAATTGGTTTTATAGCTTCATGTATTGGCATAGTTTTATGCGTAGCACATAATGGCGCAGGCATTTTACTGCCTGCGCCATCCATTTTTCAAACACTATTTTCAAACAAATGTTTGGTTACCGATACTCAACAGGCATTTCGGTAAGTACTAAACTCAGGCTCATTCTGCGCTGTACAGAGTCAACAGACTCAACATGCACAGTAATTTCATCACCCTTATTGAGATTGTGTCCAGCTTCAAGCTTGCTTGAATGAATAAGCCCATCAATACCTGCTTCAACATTCACAAACACGCCAAACTGTTCAACTCGAGAAACGGTTCCAGTAACAGTAGTTCCTGCCTGATATCTTTCCTCAACTCCCTTCCATGGATCATCACCAAGCTGCTTAATAGAGAGATTGAGTTTGCCGGTTCTTTCGTCAACACCAAGCACTTTTACATCAACTCTATCACCAACTTTGTGGTATTCCTTTGGATGCGTGACTTTTTCCCAAGAAATTTCAGAAATATGAACCAACCCTTCAACATGTCCAACTATCTCAGAGCCAACAATTGGCACTTCAACAGTTATGAACAAACCGAAGTGCATAACGCCTGAAACCACACCAGAGTAAATCTTGTTGATTTCAACTTGTTCTAACGCTTCAGCTTTTTGAGCGATTTCCTGCTCTTCCGAAACATGTCTTTCAGAAAAAATAAGTCTATTCTTTTCACGATCAACTTCAATTGCCTTGACCATCACCTTTTTACCCTTAAGGGTAGTGAAGGTTCCAACCAAGTCTTTACCAAACTGACTGGATGGCACAAATCCACGGGTGCCATTAACAACAACGATGAGCCCACCCTTGTTAACATCAACACCTTTTGCTTCAAGAACTGTTTCGTCTTCGAGAGCTTTAATAAAGTAATCCCATTTTGCATCTGATGCTGCTTTCTTAAGTGAAAGCATCACTTGACCGAGATTATTTTCGGTAGAAGCAACAATTGCATCTATCTGTGAGCCAATAGTAAGTTCATCAATATAGTCGGCAGCAGCGTCAAATTCTTTGTCGCACACAATACCTTCTGTTTTTGATCCTATATCAACCAGCAGCATTTTCTTGGTTTTATCAGTAATAATACCGGTTACCAAAGCACCTTTTTTAGGCACGTTAAACGCATGCTCAGAAGAAGCTAGAAGCTCCTCCATGGTTTTAGGAGCTGTTCCTTTCTTTTCGGATTTGGATTCTGCTTTTTGTTCCTCCGCAGAATCGACTGGAGTTGCTACCGGAATAGCTTCTTCTTTTGCTTTTGCTTTTGCTCTAGGCATATACAAAAAATCCCCTTTCATTAAGATGTCAGGGAGTATACCATGAATTCAGCATATTTTCTCTGGAGAATGAGTGATGAAACTAAAAACCCTTACCGAACGAACTGTCGCTGGCAAAACGGTTATCGTCCGTGTTGACTATAATGTTCCGCTAACGAGAAAAGGGAACAAAACCACTATTGCTGACGATACTCGCATTCGACTCTCACTTAAAACCATTCGCTTTCTACTGGAACAAAAGGCAAAAGTGATTCTCGTTTCACACTTAGGCAGACCAAAAGAAGTTGACTCCCGCTATAGCCTTGAACCAGTTGCCAACTATCTTAAGTTGCATGAACGCCTTCCTGTTACTTTTGTACCAGCACTCACTGGCGATGTTGCCCGACAAGCTCGTGCAAACCAACAACCTGGTAGTATTCTATTGCTAGAAAATCTTCGGTTTGATTCTCGAGAAAAGAGATGTGATCTATCTCTTGCAAAGGAACTTGCACTTTTTACCGATGTCTATATTAACGACGCCTTTTCTACCGCACACCGAGCACACACTTCTACAACTGGGATTCCTGAGTTCTTGCCTGCATTTGCTGGATTTTCGCTGCAAAAAGAAGTAGAAACGTTGTTGGAACTCACTCAAAATCCACAAAAACCACTTGTTGTAGTACTGGGCGGTGCCAAAATCTCCGACAAAGTCGCAGCTGTAACCAATTTATCCAAAATTGCAGACATTGTGCTGGTTGGTGGAGCTGTTGCAAATAGCTTTCTCCAGGCAGAAGGACTTGAGATTCATAAATCCTTTATTGAAGATGCGCCTGCAGATTTAGCCAAGAAAAACATCAACTACACTATGGTTGCCGAGCAGCTCATCCGTGAGCATCGTACTGAAAAAATGTTGCTGTCTGGCTACATTCCCCTTCCAAAAATCGTGTATCCAATTGATGTGCTGGCCGCGCCAAGCCTAGAAACAACCAAAGCCAACCAAGTTGAACTCATCAATCTGACAAAAGACATGGCAGACACACCTAATGACCGCAATCTCTTGTACTTAGACATCGGTCCGCAGACAATTCATTTGTATACTGAAATACTCAAGCAAGCCAAAACTGTCTTTTGGAACGGTCCCATGGGAGTATGGGAAAATCCGCTTTTTACTGAGGGTACGCGACGTATTGGCAAAGCCATTGGCAAAGTTGCACACACGATTATTGGTGGTGGTGACACCATTTCAGCTGCGCATCATTTAGGATTAGAAAAACAATTTAGTTATATTTCGGGAGCAGGAGGGGCATCACTTGAATTCTTAGGGGGCTCACAACTACCTGGACTGCTGCCGTTATATAGAAAGTAATAGAAAAAGCCAAAAACTCCTTATTGACTCTCGATAAGCAAACTCTGTATTCTAGATAGAGTCACCAATTTGACAGGCTTTTTGTTGCAACACATTATGATAAGCGCTACTAACAATTCACCACAATCAGTTCTATCACACTCAGTAGATAGTGTTTCTCCTGTCGCTACCGCAACTGCTTCTTCATCGCCATCTACTGCACCTTCAGATGGCGCAAACAAAACTAAAATTTCAGCAAAATTCGTCTTGGGTGGAATTCTGCTCGTTTTATTAGTTGTTGGAAGTGGCGTTGGTTTGTATTTAAGTCAAAAGAGTCAAGATTTACGCCAGCAAGCTTCAGTGTATGACTGCACACCTTGGGTTTGTGGAAGTATCACTGAAAGTAGTTGTTCTGTTCAAACGCTCTTTACAAATACCTGGTGTAATGGTCAAGCTAGATGGAAATGGGAAGCTGCTGGAAATAGTGCTGCTTGTGGCGGCAATCCTTCTGCTCCTCGATCATCTGGCTGCGGAGATACCATTATTGGTTTATGTCCAAATCCGCCAAACTTACCAGCTGTTTGGTGTGCCACTTTCAACTGTCCTCAAGGTGATACCACCGGTGACGGAGAATGTAACGTTGACGACAGTGGTGCGAGTTACACGACTGGTGTAGGTAGAAGTTGTCCAAATCCAGCGTCTGGCTGTGGCCAAGTAGATATCTACAGTGCTGAGCCATCAGGTTCTAACTGGGGTTCTTACTGCGGATATACTTTCTTGAATTTAGATTGTGGGAGTCAAGAGTCTCCAACTCCAACACCTCGGGTTACTCCTTCTCCAACTCCAAGAGTAACTCCTTCTCCAACTCCAACTCCTAGGGTTACTCCATCTCCAACTCCAACACCTAGGGTTACTCCATCTCCAACACCAAGTATTACTCCAACGCCAACACCTAGGGTTACTCCTTCTCCAACTCCAACGCCAACACCTAGGGTTACTCCTTCTCCAACGCCAAGAGTAACTCCAACCCCAAGTCCAGTCGGGCCAATGTGTTTAAGCATCTCAATGATACAACTCACCACACCTGAAACTCCCCCAATGTTTGGCGACACAGTACAATTCACGTGCGGACAAGTAAATGGTTCCGAAATAACCTACGAGTTTGGAATCCAAACCCCAGATCAAAGATTTCAAACACTCGCAGCAACTAACAGAACTTCTGTTCCCTATACAATCAATCAATATGGTGGCTTTGCAGCTCAATGTAGAATCTGTATAGCAGGACAATGCCAACCATGGGAACCACTACTATCTATAGAAGAGCCGCCATCAGCAACCATCATTCCTATTCCAACTATGGATCCAAGATGAATAAGGTGATACACGCATCAGTATAAGTAGATAGACAAGATATATAACAAAATGGTAGACGCAAACAACCAAGTCCAAGCTTTTTACACAAAAACTCCAGATGTGTCTGGCAACACTCCAGTTAGTGCTACACCTCAGATGTCAAAGGGTCTTAAAGCAAAACCCAAGCATCTCTTGGCCATGTTCGGTGTTTTCTTGTTTGTTATCGTTGGTGTTGCTGGTATCTTAGTTGCCCAAAGACAACGACTGATATCAGGACCAGTTTCGCCAAACGCACCAGAGTCACGACCAAAAGCAGACTTTACACAAAATACTTGCACACTGTACTTTAATGTACCCTTTGTTTCACCTTCTCCTTCACCAAGTCCAATTGCCGGAGCTGCAACTTGTCAACAAAAATCTGCTTTCGCGCTTAATGGTCAAGAGATTCTTCCAGAAACACCACTTAGATATGGTCAACGATTTAACTATAGAGTATTTGTTAGCAGTAACGGCACAACAACCGGTCCCGTAACTGTTCTTGATGAGTTACCAGATGCGGTGCATTTCGTAGAAAATGCAGGTAATAGTCCAGAATGGGTAGCTGACGGAAATACCGTTATAGCAGATCTGGGTGTTCTGAATAGTCAGACTGAACAGGTTAAAATTCTACAGTTCATGGTTGAAGTTATTTCAGAAGAAAAAGCAATTGTTGAAGGCATTGATATAAACGACATACGAAACCTAGCAACAGTCATCACCATCGATCGAAATGCACCAACTCAAGATGTTAGAAGTGAATGTTCGGTATCTCATTTCCTTCCAGCTTCATCGCCATCTCCTTCTCCTAGTTCTACTCCAAGGGTTTCACCAACGCCTAGCCCCACGCCAACGCCAAGAGTAACTCCAAGTCCAACACCAGGAGTAACTCCCACACCATCTCCAACACCTACACCTGGCGTTACTCCAACACCATCTCCAACTCCTACACCCGGAGTTACTCCAACACCTACTCCAATTGTGTATACCTGCGGAAGTCCATGTGACACAGACGAGCAATGCCAAACCGGTAGTGCGAGCCATTTTTGCTCACAAGAAGCCAAAAACACCTGTAGACTCTATAGCAATCCATCTAATAAGGATTGTCAGCCACAGGCTAATAGCTATGCTTGTAACAGTTACTGCAGCGATGATGCCGAATGTCAAACTGTCAATCCAAACTACTCTTGCCACAATAATGCCTGTAGGTTAGCAAGTAACAATGAGGCCTCCAACTGTCTTCCAATTGCCTACGTACCTCCAGCACCTACTGTAGGCTGTGGAGATCTATGTCAAACCAATGCCGACTGTTCCGAGCCACAGCACGTCTGCTACACCACAGCTGACGGCACTAACAGATGTAGACACCAAGACTACTTGAACAGTAGCACTTGTAACCCACCACCAGCTGCTGTCACAACCTACATTGCATCTGCGCCATCTCAACAGGTACAACAAGTTCAACCAGAGCTACCGGCTGAATTGCCAAAAACAGGCGCATTTGAACTTGCTAATTGGATTAAGGCTGGCTTAATCACTTTAGGACTTGGAGCTGCATTATTACTACTTTTATAAAGCTAATAGTATTAGAATGAATATATGATAAACGCCGCACCCGCACATCCTGGAACAAGCACTAATGCAACACCACCTGGAATGCCCTCTTTACCAGGAGCAGCGAATGTAGCTAGTCTTGGATCTCTCCCAGCTATTCCACATGAGTCTCTTGCGCCAATTGCAAAACCGGCAGTTATTGGCACGGTACCAACAATGGACTCTGTATTAACAGCACCTTCAGCAATGGGTGGTGGACCAACTGGACCAAAGTTTCCAGATTCAAGCATGACAACCCCACCACTACCTCCTCAAAGAGGCATTAATAAAGGCAAACTCTCTGCCAAAATGATACTAGGCGCCATCTTGCTCTTCCTCTTAGTTGTTGGAAGTGGCGTTGGTTTGTATTTAAGTCAAAAGAGTCAAGATTTACGCCAGCAAGCTTCAGTGTATGACTGCACACCTTGGGTTTGTGGAAGTATCACTGAAAGTAGTTGTTCTGTTCAAACGCTCTTTACAAATACCTGGTGTAATGGTCAAGCTAGATGGAAATGGGAAGCTGCTGGAAATAGTGCTGCTTGTGGCGGCAATCCTTCTGCTCCTCGATCATCTGGCTGCGGAGATACCATTATTGGTTTATGTCCAAATCCGCCAAACTTACCAGCTGTTTGGTGTGCCACTTTCAACTGTCCTCAAGGTGATACCACCGGTGACGGAGAATGTAACGTTGACGACAGTGGTGCGAGTTACACGACTGGTGTAGGTAGAAGTTGTCCAAATCCAGCGTCTGGCTGTGGCCAAGTAGATATCTACAGTGCTGAGCCATCAGGTTCTAACTGGGGTTCTTACTGCGGATATACTTTCTTGAATTTAGATTGTGGGAGTCAAGAGTCTCCAACGCCAACACCTCGGGTTACTCCTTCTCCAAGTCCAACACCTGGGGTTACTCCTTCTCCAACTCCAAGAGTAACTCCTTCTCCAAGTCCAACACCTGGGGTTACTCCTTCTCCAAGTCCAACACCTGGGGTTACTCCTTCTCCAACGCCAACACCTGGGGTTACTCCTTCTCCAACTCCAAGAGTAACTCCTTCTCCAACACCGACTCCAACCCCTGCTCCAGGAACTGCAGCTTGTCAGTGGAAAAGAGCATATACCGGCTATCAGGGCGGCACTGATGTTACGCAAGTTACTACAGTCAACCCGGGCGACAAATTTGTCTACCGCATCAGAGTTGCCGCTGGAAGTGGAGGCGCAGTCAACAATGTAATCGTAACTGATGCTTTGCCTTCTCAGCTCAACTTTGTAGAAAACAGTGCTAATACTGCCGGCTTGACCTATGATGCAACTACTAGATTAGTAAGCAAAACATTTGCATCTATGGCTGCTAGTTCAGTTGAAATCATTCAATTTCAAGTTGAAGTACCTACTAGCATCGCTGAGCCCGTCAGCATCGTAAATAATGCTAAAATCGCCTTTGATGTAATTACTGGTAGTGTTGAAAGTGAGTGTGCTTCAACAGTTTCAGTAGAAATTGAGCCTCAGCCAGAAAAGTATGCATGTAAAAGCACTTGTACAACTGATGCTCAATGTCAAACTGCGAATGCAGAGTATGTATGCTCAGTTAATCATGGTAATACCTGCAGACTTGACAGCAATCGTGATTCTGACACGTGTCAGCCTGCTGAAGCCAAGTTTGCCTGCAACTCAACTTGCTCTACAGATGCCCAGTGTCAGACTGCAAATGCCAATTACATCTGTCATGATGACCTCAACACCTGTCGCTTGGCTGCAAATCCTGATAACCAGAGTTGCAACAACCCTGCTCAGCCAACTCCACCTCCTGCAATAGGATGTAATGAAGTGTGTGCAACTAATGCAGATTGTTCAAACAGTAATCATATCTGCTACACAACGCAAGATGGTACAAACCGATGTAGACTAGCTAACTACCTCAATAGTGATACCTGCACTTCACCTGCAACTCAGACGACCAGTGTTGCTCAACCAAGTTTGCCAGTAGAACTACCACAAACTGGTCCTGCCGAATGGCTTGGTTGGCTTAAAACAGGGCTTGTAACCCTAGGTGTAGGAGCAATCTTACTACTGCTACTCTAGAAATTAGTGAAGCTGCCACTACAAAAAGTGGCAGCTTCATACGTATAGATGCAATCCAAATGACCTCGGCTCACAACCGAGGTCTTCTTTATGGGTTAGGTTTTATTTTGGGTTATACGAAAAATACTTAGGAAGACTAACTTCTCAAGATACAGATTTAAAAAGGTGTACGTTATTCTTGTGGAGAGGTTGTATCAGAAGTAGTAGGAGATGCTGTAGATGCGGTTGCTGGCGCTGACGAACTGCCGACAATTACCAACAGGCCGTTTGTCTCTGGATCTGTCTCCCCCTCTGGCAATTCATCAACACGAGCTGATAATATCTTGGCAAGCTCTGCCGCTTGAGATTTGAGCGCTCCGCCAGTTAAATCTACAATTATCGTTTCTTGATAATTAGATTTTTTTGCATTTTCTCTTTTACCAACAGTAAAATCGTATGAAAGCGTTGTAAGTTGTTTTTCGACAGTTCTAGTAATTCCTGTAATATTTGTGCCATTTAAAAAAGAGATTGAAATATTCTCGGGCATGATCTCACTTTCGACCGAACCCACTGGTATTTGATCAGCGGCTCCTGCAACCGCAGGTTCGGTTGGCTGAATTGGAGCAATATCAATAATTTTATTGATTGAGGGTCGGTATAAAATTGCCTTTCCTTCATCAACGTAAATCAGCACTTTATCACCATTTTCAGCATTTTTGAAAAAGTCTTGACCTTGTAGTTTCTCTTTTTCTGTAACGGTTGCCAAAGTTGGCAAAGAGTCTTGAGGCAAATCCATGAGCCTTCTGACTGCTGCTGTTACTTGCTCGGTTTCATAGATCGGATTACTATTAACAGCTTCACGATACTGCCAATAAAAGTACCCAGAACCCGCCATGAGTGACGTAACAAACAAACCACCCACTACCTTAAACACCAAGTTATTTTTCTTTTTTGGTTTATTATTAAATGGATCGATTTTGAGCTGGGTCATAGTTCAAAAGCCTTGTACTTTCAGTTTCATACTACTGTGTTTAATAGTGACATGCAAGTCGAGAGTATGTCATTATGAGTGTACGTTATGCATCATTCACGTATTTTTTTTTATGCTCTCTTTGCAGCATTTGCGCTTTGTGCACTGAGTTGTGCTGGAGCGATTCCTGCAACTGCTGCAGAGCTTTCTCCTGCAACCATCAGGCTTGATCGACATACAGTCTCAACAAACCCCGGTGCAATACTTGTTACAGTCACACCCGCAACTACTACTATTGAAGATGCTTTTCAAGTAACTTTTGGTTCTGGCTGGTCAATTCAAAATTCCGCAGCTGCATTCACCACCTCAACAAGTAACCTGCCTTCAGGTGTTACAGCACTTCCCGGCATGATAACGGCATCTGCTGTGAGCGGTCAAACCGTAACCTTCCCCAGTGGAGATCTGGATGTAGGAACCAACTATGGCTTCTATATCACTGGTGGAATTCCGACAAATCCAACTACTGCCGGCTCGCATGCTGCCTATCAGATAGTGCTGAACACCAAGTCTGGAGGGAGCGCCATTGACACAACTATTGTTGATGTCCCAATTGTCTCGAACGATCAAATTGTAATTAGCGCACAAATTTTGCCACCACTGAGTGACTTTTCCGCTCTGCTTACTACTGAAAGTGACATCACAGATATTCCTCAAGATACGACAATTGAATATCTGATTACCTATGGCTCCTCGTATCATTCTTCACAACCTGTCACCATTGTTGCGCAGTGGTCACTTGGCACCATAGCCGGAGCTGGCAGCCCAAGTGTTGAACTCCTTGACTATGTAGCTGGCAGCGCAACCACCGCATATAATGGCACCATACCCGTAGTTGATATCAGCAGCCGCACTATTACTTGGACAATCGCAGCTTTCCCCGGCAACACTGCCAATCAAACAGTCTCATTTTCGCTCAAAACCTCAGGTGAATATACGGGTAGTCTTACAGTCACTGGCACCACGGCAGCTCGAATCACTAACCCTGTAAGCACCACCAACTCGACAAGTGACATTAGTTATAGCTACTACCGGGCACCAACATCAGGATCAGGCGGAGGAGGCACGACTACAAGCTCGGGGGGTTCAAGTAGCAGCGATACCTCAACTTCTAGTCCTGCTGCACCGCAGCCAACAACTATTCCACTAAGCTTTACCGGCTACACGCAACGTACTCTCACAGATACACTGGCTGAGTACCTGGTTTCACTTTCAAAACCAGGCACACTGTCTGTTAGCTACGGAATTTCACCTACCGCACTTACTAGCACATTAGATTTTCAAGGTGCTCACTTTCAACATCTGGCAACCCTCCCTGGACTTTCGCCTGGTACCACCTATTATCTGCAGTTTATTACTAAATCCAGTGCTGGTGAAACAGTGTATTCAGATATTCTAACCACCACCACTACTTCACAAAGTGAAAGCTTCGACCTCACTTCAGTTACGCTTTTTAATCAGGGAATACACTTATATACCCATGCTGCAGGACAACAACCAACCCTACTGATCCCAATAGACACACCATTGGAATATACCCTTAGTTTTACAAGTCAAAAAGCAGGGAGCACTCTTTCGCTCAGATTTGAAAGCATTGATAAGTCAATGATATTTGGCAACATTTTATATGAAAGCCAACCGGGTTTTTGGACTGGTAAGTTGCAAACACCAAACACTGTTGGCCTTTATACCCTCTCTGTTGAGTGGAAATCTGCACTTGGAAGCATTCAAACCTTACCAATGAGCACACTTATCATCTCAAATCCCATTACAGTGCTTGATGCACAAAGACTAAAACCATTAGAAAGAGCACGAGTTCATCTGTGGAGTTTTAACGACAGCACTCAGTTGTATACAAAATTGCAGCCACCTAATTCAAGTGATTCATATTTTTTCACTAATGCCCAGGGATTCATTTCGCCAGTGCTTAATCTTGGTAAATATAAAATGATGATTGAAGCTTTAGGCCACCACTCTCAAACAATTGTGTTTGACACTCGAGAGTTAGAAGCTCTACCACAGATACATCTTCAGCCAGAAGCATTTCCCTATATCAACAGTGTCTACTACCATATTGAGACAGCAATAATCAGACTTCAAACCATTTTTACAACGCTGCAAGAAGAAGCGCAGTCTTCTGCCACCATTAGGTTGCTCACACTCCTCAGCATTATGATTACAACTCCTTTGACCTTACTTGGCATCTTGGCTCAGTCACACTTTTCACTGCAAACGCTCATAAAATCGTTTCATAGCAGAACCCACTTTATTACCAATAAAGCCAAATCACAGTTTTTTAAACTTGGCAGGGTGGTGAATGAACAAAATAGAGCAGTTGCTAATGCTGTTATCACCGTGGTTGATCCCGCTGGAGATACGCTGGCAGTACTACAAACACATAAATCCGGTGCTTTTGCTCTTCCACAAAAATATGTACAACCAGACATTATAGTAACTGTGTATGCTCCAGGATTTTCCGCACATAGTCTGACACTAGATGACACAACGGAGCAACTAAACATTCAACTATCCCAAAAATCTGCAAGTGGAACAGCCCTACAACTGTTTAAACGAACATTTGCACATGTACTAACCGAAGCACTTGAAATAAACCTTGTTGCATCACTCATTTTAAGCATTATATTTACTATCTTTTTCAACAGCACGGAAGCACTACCATTTTTAGTACTCAGCGGTTTAAATACGCTTTTGTACGTGCACTCACAACTTAGTGCGCTACTGCACGCTGCAACAGTCAAATGATACCTCACTCCTGGAAAAAAAGTTTTGTGCCATAAAAAGAGGGATGCTTGGCTTCAATACCCTCTTTGATAACTTCAAATGTTTTTGATTCAACCGAGTACCGAATTGTTTGCCAAACATTTTTGGCATCTTTTTTTGCGTAAACAATTGTACGTCCTGAAATGTCAGGGTTGATACAGCTGGTTTGTTCAGTAGAAATTTGCTGAACCTGAGTTGCATCAAAGTAAAAGATTTGCCAAGTCTCATTTGTCCATTCTTGCCAAACTACCTGACCCTCTGTATTTACCTTGGGGCTTTGTGCTACGCCTGTTGTCGTTATGTAATAGGTGGTTTTTGTAGGGACGTGATAGCGAACAATGTGCTTTTCGCTTTTACCTTGCGCTTCTTCTACCCATACAATAAAGTCGCCTCTAGAAAATGGTTGATTATGATTGGCACTGGCAGTAGAAATTTTCACTTCTTCTTTAGAAGTGTCACTCAGAATTACATCAGTTTTTGATCCATCACTAAAAATCTTAGTTTCTGACCCCTCCGATTTAGTACGATCTGGATTAAAGTAGCGCCACACCAACGCTACAGTAGCAATCAAAAACACAAATAGTAGCAGAAAAACTACGGATTTTTTTTGTTTTTTTTTAGTTCTCATGCTTAATTTACCCGAGTGAATCCCTGCTCGATACCATCAGAAAATACATTTCCATGTCTCAGTTCTTGGCTGGTTGCATGTGCTGTTGTTAGCGTGGGACAGTAGGTATAACTGGAAAGAGCCGTACCATCACTTTCTACCACTTTAAAACTATAAGAACTTGCCGGTGCAGCGCCATTTTGTTGTAAATGGAAATCGTACTCAATTGCTTGTCCAGCTGTTGCAGCATTTACATTGGTAGCAGTCGGATTTACTTTGGAATAGGATTGCAACACATCAGAAACTCCAAGTTTCAATGCTGTTAAGGCTGTGCCATCAGTGACTGAAGATGTGGCAAATCTCCACACGCCCCCACCACCGCCAGCATCAACATCTGTCCAAGAACCAGTCGTACAACTAGCATCTGTACCGGCTTTATACTGTAATTTGAATTGTTGCGAAGAAGCACCAAGTGTTGCTGTAGAAACAGTAATGCCTATGCGCAGTCGTAGTTCAGTTGAATCTTTAGGAGCATCATTAGTTGCTGGCAAAAGTGCGAGCATCGTGTCCTCTGCGATGTTTGGATTACCCCAGGGATCAGTGACGTTTTCGCTATCTGTGTCGACATAGAATCGATAAGAACTCAGAGCAAATGTTGGCGAGCCTCCACCTGCAGCAATTGTTGCTTGCGCATACGTTGTATAGCTATCAGCACCATTTAATCTAAAGCAATATGAACCTGCATCTGTAGCTGAACTTGTTGCCTGGATTGAAAACTCAATTTCTGTAAAGTTGGTTGTCTCTAGCGTGATATTCCCAGTTGTATTGCCGGTATCTTTAAGCTCTCCAGCAACAAAGGCACTATTTTCGTCTGTGAGACCACCCGCTATATTAAGTGTCTCACTTCCATCAGTAAAATGCGTTGATGCGGAAATTTTCCAATCGCCGCTGCTATCTGTTGGAACAGCAGCATATGAACCAGATCCACAACTGCCAGTTTCTGCAGCTTCTAGTTGATATGTGCGGGCGCCTGATGTTGTGGTGCCTTCATTTGAAAGCAAAAAACGTAGCCGGATATTTTCTAATTTTGCCACATTTGTAATTGCTACATCCTCATCTGCCTTCCAAGTTGCTGCATCAACTCCAGAATCTGGATCATAATCTTCTTGTGCAGTTATAGCTTTTATAAACTTTCCAGTTCCAGTTCCTTGATTAGTGAAATTGTTATACTCGGTAGTTACCCAATCAGATGATAATGCCTTAGAAGCAATTCTAACTTCATCCAAGTCTCCATTAAAATCATCATCGCTCCCTCCTCCATCATCTCCAGATGTAGCAATAGCAAAATTGGCAGGGCCATCAAATAATCCCGATGTAGCATACGTTGTTGAGGTAATTAACACACCATCGACATAGATAGCTTGGGCATCTGTTGTCGAATCATAAGTGCCAACAACTTGATGCCAAGTGTTAGTTGCCAATCCCGTTATATCTAACGAACCAATTTCACTTGTATTAGAACCATCTGGTGATACATGCCAATTCAGGTATCCTGAATCAATACGCATACGATACTCTCTATTACTCGACCAATTTGATTTTCCTGCCAAGAATCTATATCCCCATGTTTCCCAGGAGGCCGCTCTGAACCATAGTGAGAGTGTAATGTTACTCATTCCAGAAATTGTTGCATTATCAGCTGTATAATATCTTTCTGAATAAGCAGCAAATGAGGTTGCCTTATCTATTAATCCAGTGATTGAATCTCCACTTACTAATCCCACAGCTATGCCATCATTTGAATTGCTCGTTTGATCAATTGCTTGTGGTGCAGATCCAGAAGGATCCTCATTGAGATGCCAAACTAGTTCATAATCAGAATTCCAGGTTGAAACAACAGACTCTTGGTTTGATGCATCAGTATTACCATAGTAAATATATATTTCTGTATCAGTTGTTCCACTTAATGTTGGAACATTTACCCATGACACAATCGCGCCTGTAGAAGTATTATAATTTTCAATTTCGTGGTTCAATTTTGTTGTTCCATCTGCAGAAGTAAATAGAATATCATCTCCACTCGATAATGCATTCGTCTGTAAATCAGAATCGGTAAACGAAATAAGAGTTGGATAATTCGTTAGATCTCCAGAACCCGAAACTAATGCCGCATCAATTGTTAGTTTTTTCCTATATAACCAATCTTCTGAGTACCAAGAGCCACCTGACACATCATCTTCTGCACCATCATCATTGCGCCACCGAAAATGTTTTTGATCTACATCTGGTGCACCTGATGCAATAAACGGCACTGTTTTTCCCATTACTTGATTCATATCATCATTCATCCAAGTAACATACATTCTCGTAGAACTTAATAAATTTGTTCTGAGTGTTTTAAAGTCATCAATATATCCCAGATTTAAAGCGGTGGATTCAGTACTCCAGGTGGTTCCACCATCAGTGGATTTCTTAGTGTACACGCTCATATCTGAATTGAGCGTTCCTCGCAAATAGGCAACATAAATATCTCCAGTTGTTTCATCCATGATCGGAGCAGGCATCATCACGGTGGTATCGTTGGTAAATAAATTTGTTTGCTGTGACCAAGTTCTACCACTATCGGTAAAACTCCAAAACTCTATATCATTGGCTGCATTGGCAGTTTGATTTGCAAGTGAAAGATAGACATTTCCCGTTGATTTTTTAATGGTTGCTGCAAACCATTGATCATAGGTAGTATTTTCCGTCAGTGTTGTAATACTTGCAGACCAAGCTCCATCCCAACTATTTCCTACCTCATCATAAATTCTCGATCTAATAGTGTTATCTGCTGTTTGAGCTTTAATGGCAATAATGTCGTTATCGGTTGAAAGCGGAAGTAGCTGAATTTGGTCGATAGCTACTGTACTCCAGGATGCTGGTGTTGCATCTGTCCAAGTGTCTCCTGCACCATCACTGGATTTGGAAACTTTTCCTCCTGCAGTACTCGTAAAGTTTCCAGTGATAAACAAATCTCCTCCGCCACCCTTGGTAATACTAGGTGGACCATCACTGGCTTCAGTAAGCGTTGTCGTACCAGAAACCGCAGTAATCATGCTACCTTTGAGAGTATCTGTACTGGTGTCTAAAAAGGTGTAGAAAATATCGTCTGCAGCATCATCAGACGCTGCAATATGAATTTTAGTTCCCGTTGTATCCCCTGGTGTCCACTGGTCATACCATACAGCCACACTTGTCCAGCCAGTTACGGCAGTATTGATAACGATGGGAACATTGCTCCAGTTTTTTCCACCATCTGTAGTTTTAGAATAGGCCAAATCTTGACTGGTCAAATCTATAAAAAAAGTATACCCTATCGATTCTGTGGTAAAAACAGTGTTTGGTGAAGGCGCATATTCATCGGTACCATCAAGCATACTGTCATTGATAGTAACTTCCAAATCATCTCGAACTGGACTAAATAAAATATCGTTGTCGTCGTCATCATAGTACAAAACTCCCAGTTTGTGCGTGCTCAAAAGATTTGTTCTTAAACTTTTATAGTCATCTGCAAACCCTTGTAATTGCACCGACTCATCACTCCAAGTAGTTCCACCATCAGTTGTTTTCTTGAAGTAGACTCCCATGTCGGCATTAAGCGTTCCTCGCAAATAGGCAACATAAATATCTCCAGTTGTTTCATCCATGATCGGAGCAGGCATCATCACGGTGGTATCGTTGGTAAATAAATTTGTTTGCTGTGACCAAGTTCTACCACTATCGGTAAAACTCCAAAACTCTATATCATTGGCTGCATTGGCAGTTTGATTTGCAAGTGAAAGATAGACATTTCCCGTTGATTTTTTAATGGTTGCTGCAAACCATTGATCATAGGTAGTATTTTCCGTCAGTGTTGTAATACTTGCAGACCAAGCTCCATCCCAACTATTTCCTACCTCATCATAAATTCTCGATCTAATAGTGTTATCTGCTGTTTGAGCTTTAATGGCAATAATGTCGTTATCGGTTGAAAGCGGAAGTAGCTGAATTTGGTCGATAGCTACTGTACTCCAGGATGCTGGTGTTGCATCTGTCCAAGTGTCTCCTGCACCATCACTGGATTTGGAAACTTTTCCTCCTGCAGTACTCGTAAAGTTTCCAGTGATAAACAAATCTCCTCCGCCACCCTTGGTAATACTAGGTGGACCATCACTGGCTTCAGTAAGCGTTGTCGTACCAGAAACCGCAGTAATCATGCTACCTTTGAGAGTATCTGTACTGGTGTCTAAAAAGGTGTAGAAAATATCGTCTGCAGCATCATCAGACGCTGCAATATGAATTTTAGTTCCCGTTGTATCCCCTGGTGTCCACTGGTCATACCATACAGCCACACTTGTCCAGCCAGTTACGGCAGTATTAATTACAACCGCCGCATTCCATGTGGCTCCTCCGTTTGTTGTTTTACTGTACGCCAGATCTTGACTTGTAGCGTCGATATAAAACACATAGCCAACTGTACTACTGGTAAATACCATTGATGGTGATGGCGCAAATTCATCCGTGGCATCGAGAATGGTAATATCAATTGGCATTTCTGCTGCGGAGGCAATTTTTGGACTAGATATTACATGAATAATCAATACTGCTATGAAAAGTAAGGAAAAGATTTTTTTCATATTTTAATTATTACTCAAGTAATTTAGGTTAATTTCTCCTACTTGCACTTGGTCGCCACCAGTATCTGCGGTTAGCGTTATCCTAAACGTCACGTATGAACCTGCCGTCCACGTACCTCCAGAGAGCGCAATGGCAGTTTGAGTCCAGTTAGTACCTGCAACTTGCGTTCCACCCGAGTTATTGAGAGCGCCAGCAGAGTCATGTACAAAAACAGTAATAGCGTTGTTGGTTGCATCAGTGCGCTTGCCATACACCTGCACTGGATTGGTATCCCAGGCAGCAAAATTTTCTGGCACGCGCCAGCGTACCCAAATATCATAGTCTTGGGCAGTTCCTTGATTAGTTGTCCAACTATAATAGTTATGAATATCGCCAGAAGTATTACAAACTGAGGTATTTGTGTCGGGTATATTGGCATGTACACCTTGCTCGCAAAAATCAGAGGTCATAGTGCCAGTATTATTTCCTCCATCACCTGTCAAAACTGCACCTTGGTATTCTGGAACAATCATGCTTTTGCGAGCAACACGAGCAGTGCCAGCAAAGACGGGGCCTGTATCTGCGTCAAACGTAAACCCATTGCCACTACCATCCAAAAAGCTAAAAAGAGAACCTGAAGTATTTACTGTAAACGTATCACCGCCAGATGGACCAACTGTAAATGTCTCTGCAGAATTAATTGTTATTGATGGTGTAGCTGCCATCCAGGTTAAATCACCAGTGCTGCCAATTCTGAGACGTTCGTGCGCAGTAGTATAGCCACCTGCATAAAAACGAAAATCGCCAGTAGCATCTGGAGAAACAAAATCAATACCATCTGGTGGATTTGCCAAATCACCAAGCAAATTCATTCTGCCTGCAAAATGCGGCAACAGTCCGCCAGCTGTATAAGAATCGGAAAATAAAATCAAAGCGCCAGCAGAACTACTACTTCTTAACCCAAATGCTGCAGTGGCAGCGGAATTATTGGTATTGTTATATACTCTAAATCCAGTTAGAGCATTTTGATCTCTTCTAATATCTAGCATATATGTTGGATCTGTCGTACCAATTCCAACATTACCCACACCATTTGGCATAATAGAAAAATGTTGGTCGGTAGCAGTGACAATATCATTTGTTGCACCAGAAAATGTTAAGCCTGTTGACCCTATGGTCTTGTTGGTAAATTCTTCTGTTCCTGCCAGTGTAGCTAGCGTACCGGTAGTGGGAAGTGTCACACCAGTTGCACCGGTTGTGGTAAACGTAAGGTTATTTGCACCGGAAAATGCAATGATTGTACCATTAGGAATAGTGAGTGTCCCAGTAGTATTCGTAACTGTCAGTCCACTTACTTTTGCAGCATTATGCGCATACGGAACTGCAGTTAACCTAATTCTTGGCGCCATTTCACCATCACCATTAAAATTTACTCCCAGATACAGTGTGTCGCTGTTAAAATCTACCGAACCAGGAAGAGCGGTAACCGAACCTAAGTCAACACTAAACACACCATCGTCAACTGCAACTACATTGCCGCCGCTCCTTGTCTCAGTCCAAATTGCTGTGCCAGCTGTATCAACAGTATAAATTTTAAACTCAAAGGAATACGTGCCATCGGTAACATTGGTGCCATCAGTGTTAACGATTTTTCCCTGAAAGTGAATTTGTTCATTAATTCCCTCTGCAGCAAAAACGGGACCAGTAGCAAGCGCAAAAACAAGTACACCAAGTAGAAACTTACTGCATGCAAACAAGAACCAAGCTCGTAATGAGTGGCTTTTTGTGATCATTTTGTCCTTGTTAGCGTAGCAAATCTACGCCTGAAAACCCAGGCGAATAAAAGGCGAAAGTACTAGTGAATAATGGGTTAGAAAGTTCCGGCAGCAATCAATGTCAAAATTTCTGTGTAATCACCTGCCGCTGGCGTCACGGCCTGAGCTTTTGCTTTAACCACAAATGATGCTCTCCCGCTAGTGATTGGTGCGGCTGTTGAAGTATAGATTGGTTGAGCTGTTGTTGCTACTGTCCCTACGTTATCAGAGGCACCGTTATATGGTGACACTGCGGCAAGAGGACCTCCAGCACCTTGCGTCACTGAGGTAGACCGCAACCCAAACCCTTCACTGGTAGCTGATAAATCTGCAGATACTCCAGAGATGGTATAGCCTGAACTAGCACTATACAGACCACCTGAACTACCATACACATACACCGATCCTCCAGCTGCAGCATTAGTGCTCAGGTCAATCCAAATACTGCTGGTACTGGTTACTACTGAACCAGAAGTCAACGTGCCCAAACTAAGGGAATACGGTGCCCCAGTTTCTTCGTCTGAAGCACTCACATCGATATCAAATGACAGTGTTGAACCCGAAGTTGCAGCAGACGCTGTTGGCCCCCAAGGGCCTTCAGTATATAAACCTTGTTCAGATTTAACTTTTACATAGTAGGTTGTACCCGGATCTAAGCCAACAATAAATTCACCACCGCCACTGCCCCAACCAGAGTATGTCTGCCAATCTTCGGCACCCAGAGTTGCTCCAACTGTGTTATCCGACTGTACATAGTTAGTTGTCGAAAAATTATCGGTAGAAATTGCAATTGCAAACTTTGTATTGCTGGAATTACCCCCTGCGTTAATCACAATGAGCAACTTATTGTTAAAATCTCCAGAATTCGTAAATGTTGGTGCCGGCGGAACATTTGCAAACTGAGTAAATGCCATTCCTGGCCAAAAATCATAGGAAACTCCATCTTGTGTGCTTCCAGCAACTTCACCAGCAAGAACCTCTGCTTGATAGGTATCTGAGGCTGCAGTGCCACCACCAGCACCAAAACTAAATGACTTTAAACTATAGGTGTCACTGGCAGGGAAAACCAATAAAAAAAACAGCACTGAGAATAATCGCCGGCTTTGTATCATCTTCATTATCTTCATTATGTCATTCCCACAGCACACCAGCAACAAATTGCTCAAACTGCTGCTCTATCTCTGGATTTCTTCGTGCAAAACTATGCAATGAAACAACAAGTACTCCCACACCGGATTTGATATACATGCCGGTGATTTCCGTATCTGTCCCAAACACCATGCTCTGTGTCACGCCAGCTGGTTGTGCCAAAATAGTATCAATTTTTGTGTACTTTGAGTCATTGAGGCGCAAGGTAATCCCTGTTTCTTCCAATAATTGAGCTTGCGGTTTGTTTATAAATGATACCATCAACTGAGCAGGTGGTCTTACCACCGCAGCACGGACGACACAACCTGTTGCGGTTGTTTCTTGTTTCACCAAATCAACTCCAACAATATCTCGCAAAACAAAGCAGTCATTTTCTACAGTCGATTTACTTTCACTTTGTTTTGGCTGAATTTGCACAGTGCTTGGAACAATAGTGCCTGTTTGTGGCTGCGTACTCCAGATATATACGGCCACCACCACACCAATCACTGCTAAACCTACAAATCGTATCAAGAAAACCCAGGGATTAGAGTTCTTTAACACGGGGAAGCTCCTTCGCCAACCTTAACTTACTTCTTCTTTTAAAGTACCACTTCAAAAATCCCGCACACACTAACAGTATTCCTACTTCAATCAGCCAAGGTTGAATAATAATAAAACTTTTTTCATAGGTGTATCCAATCGTCTCTGCAGAACCTTTTATCGTTAAAAAATGAGGTACCAATGGTATAAGCGCTAAAGATTTCGCTAACACTACTGGAATGACTCTCTTAGTGCTAGGAAGCACATAAAACGATGAGTCATTTACTAAACCTTGCGCCACCACTCTGCCAAAAACATCGGTAACTTCTATTGTGCCCCTGGGAATTAGATGTACATTGCCGTTGTTAGTAAATGTAAGTTGTAGTGACTTTGGCACCGTACTCAAAATGTTTTTGGCTGCGCCATCAACTTGAGTCAACGAAATATTATGGATTTCACCACCTCTTTTTCTAATCAACAACTGTGAAGCAAGTGCTGGAACTACTGGCTGTTGCCCTGCTTGGGGTTGAATTATTTGTCTGACAATAATTGATGCATAAGTGCCGCCTGGACGCAGGTCTGCTCTATTCTGAATAGTCATAGTTATTGTGTGTTTGCTACCTGAATCGACAACAAACCGATCTGCATCAAAATGCACAGCTAACAGCTCTTGACGAGCGGCAATATTGGAAAAATCAGTATTCCGAAATGAGCCGAAATGAGCAGTGTCAGAAAACTCAATAGCAAATACCTCAAAAGTTGCTGCAGTTGTTGTGGTATTTTCTACAACTAGCTTTGCGGTTGTTTCTTGAGCTTCATTTGCTTCATCTTCAGCAGAAATCACAACCTCCTGATGCGAAGGATCAATGGTATAACCTGCGTGAGTTTGTGCAAAAATACGTGTGTGCACAGTCAGGAAAGCCAGTGTCCACAACAGTAAAGCCGGGAAATTAAGAGTTTGTCTTGCTTTTATTTTTAGCATTGCTGTTCATTCTTTTTAGTAGTGCAAACAGTGGAAAAAATACTCCTAGTAACACGAGTAATCCAACTAAAACTACGACAGCAATAATTCTCCATGGCATCACCCAAAAAGACACAGTTGCTTCTGTTGGAACGTCTCGCTCTCCATCATCATAAATAAAGACTAGATGCCCCTCAAACTGTCCGAATCTGAGTAAATTAGCTTTTGAGAAATCCCAAGTCAGTTTGCGTTTGGGCTGGCCATTTTCATCCACTACAACTTGCCCATTCAATTTTTCAACTTCGAAAAAAGGAAAACCTGCATCCCAGGTTAAGGTGTACGTTCTTGTTGAACCAGGCAAAATTAAACCATTTGCCTTATTCAAATACAGCTGACCCAAATCTGCACCCTCAGCATCATTGATAAAAATGTTTCCAATGGGAGCTAGATGAATGTTTCCAGTATTTTGTACAGTAATCTCAAACTCCACTGGTAAAAACTCAAATATACGCTTCGTAACCGCAAATTGTTTTAGTTGCAATTCTTGTTTAGCCAAAGGCGAACGAACCGTTGTTAATGCAAGTAACGCTGGAGCTCCCACCACTCCAGTCTCCCCGTTTGCTGGCTTCTGGTCTACCTGACGTGAGACCATCAGAGCGTAGTAATAGGACAATGCAGCATCTTGTGGAGGTAAAAATGATACAGTGAGTGTTTTCCATATATTTGGAGCAACATCAAAGCGATCTGGAGATACAGCTAACCACTGTTGTTGTTGGTCGGTGGCATCAAACGGCACAATCACCGGACTACTGCCAGTTTCATCAGACTCAAATTTGAGGAGTGTCACCTTTAAGTACTCGGTCTCGGTTCCAGTGTTGAGAACTTGGAAGGATGTTGTTACTGGCACGCCGGGGTCTGTTTCGATGAGCAATGAAACGGGTGATACTGTCAAAGAAAGTGGTGAGATGTTGGGCTCGGGAACAAAAACATCTGCTGCAGAAGATGCGACTTGAGGTGAGGCCGCTACCTGAGCTTTGACTACCGGTGTAGGAAGTGCAACTTCATTTGTCTGTGCATGCACTGGTGAAATAACCACATTCAAACCAATAAATCCGAGTGTAAAAATAAGTATTAATTTTTTATAGAAAGAAAAGAACATACAAGCATAGTATGACAGAAAACAGAAAATTAGAAGTGGCCTGCAGCAACTACGGTGAGTGTGTCAGTGTAATCTGTTGCAGCTTGAGTAAGCGCAGAGATTGCTACACGTGGAATGAGGGTAATAACATCACCGTTAGTTGGACCATCTGCGGTTGCGAACTCGGTAAATGTTGCAGAAAGTGCTCCACCCATTGAGGTTGTGGTTCCTAAGTATTCAGCGTCAATTGTTACCGCACCTGTACCACTAGTAGCAGAATCTGTGGTAAGATCTGCGTCCAACACATATCCTTCAGTACCAGCAGAAATGGTGTCTGGCGTATCATTAACCGTACCAGTTGTTGCGATCGCGTCACCTGTTGATACAGAGTTGAGCGCGGCGTTAGCACTCATTACCCAACCAATCCAACCATTACCAGCATTTGTCTCTATGGTGACTGCAACACCACTGCCGGAAGTGACCGAGCTTGTTGATAAAGTTCCAAGAGCCTGCGTGTTTGCTCCTAAGGAAAAACTAAAGGTTGAAGGAACGGTTGCAGTAATGACAACTTGATCATCCGCAACGATAGAGAGGGCGTAATTTCCACCGTCAATCTGAGAGTCAGCACTTGTTGTTACTGATACGCTTCCCGTTAAATCATCACCCGCAGTTGGTGTAGTGAGTGTTGATGTTCCTGAAAAGTTAAAGCAATACAGAGTAGTGTTTGAAGAAATATCTGAAATTGGAAAAGTCACTGTTTGAGTGGCTACAACAGTAGCGGTAGCAATACCAGGCATTGCAGATGCGCCCGCAGGAAGATTTGAGGTGGTCACTGTCCAGTTACCAGCAGTAGAGTTGACTGTAAAACCAGATGGAAAAGTTACTTTGATTTTTGCATCAGTGCCGGCAATTGTTGCCATTTTTGCACAAACTGTGCCACCAGTAGTAGTTGCATCACTCAATCTGGAAAGACGAACAAACACTTGGTTAAATTGAGCTGCCTGAGCACGGGCTGGAAATGCTAAAACGGCCAAAGAAGCTACCAATAGAAAGGCTAGCGAATGAAAAATGGCGCAGGTCTTTTGTTTCATAGTTTTTTTCAACTGCACTCATAGTACCTAATTCCGATATCTAATTGCAAGTAGAAGAAGAGAATTCTCTAACATGATACTATTTAAGAATGACCAATCCTTTTTCTCGTCCAGATCTCATGGCTGGATATGCTCAAACTCTCAAACAGCAAGAAAAAACTGTAACTGAATCTATTGGACAAGTAAGTGATTTTGTTCATAGATATGACCAAAAATATACTCAAAATGGCAACATTTTTTTCGCGGACAAGAGATACCCATAGCTGACTTTGAAAATGTTCTTATAGAAAAACGACTGGCATTTTTAAAAACAAACGAAAAAATACTACATGCTTTTCACGCTCTCGCACCTGATGCCAAAGAAACCTTTTCTCCATACAATGGAGCGGAAACTATCTGCGCAGGTACTGAATCAACAGTAGCTATTGATAGGCTTCCAATTGGTACTCCAGCACAGATTATGAAACTCTACAATAATGACTATGCTCGTGCAGTATACCTTTTAGATAAATTAGATCGAGCACATTCATTCACAGGAGTTATTCAAGATATTGGATTTGTAGGAGCTGCCCTTTTATGGGACATAGAGGATATTCAACAGGGATTTGTTGAAAAAATTGAGTTTTTAGACCTCGATGGTAACTCGATTGTAGATCTAAACGCTGACACTCAACCTGTGGGAATACGAATTTCATATCAAACAAATGACAAACTCAAGAGAAAACATGAACAATACTCATGCAAGTTTGATTCGCTTCCAGATATTATTAAAGTAAGACTCTCAAACAGAGACTCTGATGTGCTGTATCTGAGAGGCACCGAAAATTTGGTAACAGGAGAAAAATCATTTAATGAATATAAATGCTATATTGAAAGCGTTCGTGCAGGAGGACATATCGTTTCTGATTCTAGAATTGAACATCTCACATGGCGCTTAGAAGACCAATTTGGTGAAAGAACTACCATAGCTTTAGATGACGATGAACAATTTGGTTATGCAGGAAAAAAAGCTAAAATTACAACAGATGACCCTGAAGCCGCATTCCAAGGACATGTCAATATCTTGCAAAAAAAATAGCATGATTTTTGTGTTTGTGAGCCGAGAGGGACTCGAACCCCCGACCAGTAAGGTATAAGCTTACCGCTCTACCAACTGAGCTATCGGCTCTCACAATGGTAGTAACGTTGCAATTATATACTACAGCTCTTGTTCTAGTTAAAGTAGTTGCTTAATGGTACACTAGCGCCATGAAGAACCATGTATCTGGTATTGTTGTTGTTGCAAAAAAGCGCTGGAAGATTATTGGCTTAGCCTTAATTTTGCTCATCACAGCAGGCTTTTACTTTGTTAACGTCAAAGCCAACGGCACGCCAACCCAAACATTTATCAAACCTGAACGTAAAGATATAGTACAAACCCTAGAAGTATCTGGTGTTGTAGATGCCAAAGAAAAAGCTCGCCTTCGCTTTATTGCTGGCGGAAAAGCCACCTTTATTGGTGCACAAACCGGTGACTGGGTTAAAAAATGGCAAACACTTGCCACTGTAGATGCAGCAAGTTTACAAAAACAACTTCAGCAAGACCTCAATTTCTACATGAAAGAACGTTTAGATTGGGAAGAAACCAGAGATTACAACAAAGACCGAGCACTTGATACCACAGAAACGAGATTAGTTGCAAAAGAGCAATACGATTTAACAAATGAAGTTCTAGATGTGGAAATAAGAGATATTGCTATTCAAAACACTCGATTGACTGCCCCATTTGCAGGAGTATTAACCACAAGCCCCGCAACTGTTCCTGGTGTAACACTGCTTTCAACCGATTATTTTGAAGTGGTAAATCCAGAAACCCTCATTTTCCGTGCAGCTGTAGATGAAATCGACATCAGTAAAGTGAGCCTTCAGCAAGCAAGTAGTATTCGTTTTGATGCATACGACGAAGTCGCTGTTGAAAGTACCGTTTCGTATATTTCTTACACCAGCAATGAATCCTCGAGTGGCACCGTTTTTCTTATTGAATTACCAATCCCCAACCCCGATTTATCAAAATATCGCATTGGTATGAATGGTGACGTCGCCATTACCTTAGCTAAAAAAGAAAATGCCCTTGTTATCCCACTTATAGCAATTCGCGAACGAGATGATAAAGCATTTGTAGATGTGAAAGTAAATGAAAAAGAAGTAGCAGAGCGTGAGATTACTCTTGGTATTGAAGCAAATGATGACGTAGAAATACTTTCAGGCCTCACAGAAACTGACGAAGTGTTGCTGCCAGAACAGTAAGCTATGCTTTTAGAACTTAAAACAGTCTCTAAACAGTACACCATTGGTGATACTACTATTAATGCACTCGATAACGTTTCCCTAAGTGTTGATGAAGGTGAGTTTGTGGCTGTCATGGGCCCATCTGGATCTGGAAAATCAACTTTCTTACAAGTAGCCAGTATCTTAGCTGAACCAACAAGCGGCATCATTCTTCTCAAGAATATAGATGTCACTAAGTACGATGAAAAGCAAAGAGCTCGACTTCGTAACAAGGAGATTGGTTTTGTCTTTCAACAATTCAACCTACTCGCTCGAACAACAGCCATAGATAATGTGTCACTACCGTTGGTATACGCTGGCGTAAATCAAGCAGCAAGAAACACCAGAGCAAAAGAGATGCTCGAACTCGTTGGACTCGGAGACCGTATGTACAATACTCCTGCTCAATTATCAGGTGGCCAACAGCAAAGAGTTGCCATAGCTAGGGCACTCATTAATGACCCAGCCATCATTTTCGCGGATGAACCAACCGGAAATTTGGACTCAAAAAGCGGCGACGACATCAAAGCCTTGCTTACCAAATTGCACAAAGACGGCAAAACAATCATCATGGTTACTCACGAAGACGACGTCGCCGCCATTGCTAAACGCAAAATTGTGTTTAAAGATGGAACCGTACTAACCGACAAAAAAAATCGCAAATGAACTTTTCGAGCATTTTCACACTAGCACTTAAAGCCATCATGTTAAATAAAGTTCGTTCTTTTTTAACAATGCTGGGCGTCATTATTGGTGTTGGTTCTGTAGTGCTTCTCACCAGTATTGGTACTGGGTTACAGGTCTATGTTTCCGACCAATTTGCCAGTCTGGGCACCAATACACTCTATGTTGTGCCAGGTGATCCATTTGGTGAAAATGGAGGCTTTGGTGGTGAACAAGCCATGCTGGAAAGTGTTAAGCCAGTTCTTAAACGCAGACAATACAACAAAATTATTAGAGATAATCGTGATGTTATAAAAGATGGTGTGGTGACAGCTGTAAATGTTGCCGAGGCAAAATATGCTTCTACAACAAAAAAAGTTACACTCTATGGCGTCACACCTTCATATGAAACAGTTCGATCTACCATTGCCGAGACTGGTAGATGGTTTTCCAAAACTGAGGAAGAAAAAGCGGAGCGGGTTATTCTCCTTGGACCAGGTATTGCCACAGAACTTTTTGGAAAAATTGATCCTGTTAACAAAAAAATTCAGCTGAATGGCCAAGCCTATACTGTTTTAGGAGTGCTCGAAGAAAAAGGTGGTGGTTTTGGTGGCCCAAGTTTTGATAACTATGTGTATGTACCTCTAGAAACGCTGTTTAAATACTTTGACTCCGAACTGGTTGACTCCTTTATATTTGAAGCAAAGGATAAAGAACTCTTGCCGCAAACAATCACGGCAATTGAAGAAACAATGCTCAAAGAGCTTGATGAAGATCAGTTCTCAGTTTTTGACCAGTCCGATCTACTCGAAACCATTAACAGCATTCTAGGAGTGCTTACCGCTGGACTTGGTGGTATCGCAGCGATTTCTTTGCTCGTTGGCGGTATTGGCATTATGAATATAATGCTAGTCTCAGTAACCGAGCGCACCCGCGAAATTGGCCTACGCAAAGCTCTAGGAGCAACCCCCAATCTCATTCTGCTGCAATTTTTGATCGAAGCGGCATTGCTCTCAGTCATTGGTGGTCTGATTGGCCTTGTCATTGCCTACCTAGGCTCATTGCTCTTACAGCCATATTTCCCTGCTCGCGTTACCATGGAGGCAGTCGCACTTGCTTTTGGTGTCTCTACCGCCGTGGGACTAGTTTTTGGTGTAGCTCCAGCCCGCCGCGCTGCAAATCTCTCTCCAATTGAAGCGCTCCGCTACGAATAACAATCTTTCAAGTATCTTTGCTATACTCTTGGTATGAAGCTGCATAAAATGTCTCTACAGTCATTGTTCATTCTTGGCACCATTGTTGGTGGGATTGCGCTAGCTGTCTATCAGCGGGAAAAAATACTACCTATCGCAACCAGCGTGTTTGAAAGAACAAAAACCATTGATACCGCAAAGATCACTCAATACGCGCAGTTTGATCCCAAAGAACTCAATACCATCACCCAGCGTGGCCAAGAAGTGACCAGCCAAGCTACCAAAGTGCTTGGTGTAGCGATTTCTGAAGCCAGTAGTGGTGGCGAAACAGAAAAGCCACTCTACACCAAAGCCGTGGAATATGGCAGATACTTATACTGCCAAGAGGTGGTAAAAGAATTCGAGAAAAATAATCCTATAAATTAGATCTTGTTTGAATTTCAGTCTGTACCGTATCTTTATCGTTTCCATACTTTAGTCGAGACAACTGCTTGATCATATCTGCCTGTTTTGGATTCATACGAGCCTCAATTGAACTCATATCTTTCATCAAAGACATACTGAAAGGTGGCACTGGTTCGTTCTTAACAATGGTCTTAATGTAAACGTGGAATTTTTCGATGTTAGTAAGATCACCTTCATTAAATGTCGGTGCAAACTCATGTTGTAAGAAGTTGGCATCAGGTACACCAACGCGGAAAGACACCATGGTACCTACGTTACCAAAAACAGCATTTTTAACTTCTTCATCAATCTGACTAACAAACTGATTAGCAACAATCAAATTAAGTCTATATTTACGTGCTTCAGACAAGATCACCGCAAAGTCTTCGGTAGCGTAGTTCTGGAACTCGTCAACATACAAGAAAAAGTCTTTACGCTCTGCCATTGGAATATCCTGACGACTCATTGCTGCGGTTAGTACTTTTGGCACCAAAATCAGACCTAAAAACTTAGCGTCTTCTTCACCCAATACACCTTTGGAAAGATTGCAGAGAATAATTTTTTGCTCATCCATTGCCTTGCGAACATTGAACGAACTTTCTGGCTGGCCAATAATATTACGCATAGTTTTGTTAGTAATAAACCGACCAAACTTAGACACGATATAATCCAACACTTCTGACTTATGGAAATCTGAAGTCTGTGCCATCTGATCCGTCCAATACCGCTTCACCACCGGATCTTTAACCAGTGGCAGCATTTCATCGAGATACTTGGTGTCAGTCATAATACGCACCAGTTCAATAAAGGTGCTCCCCTTTTTGTACATGATGGTAAGCATGGCGTTGCGAATAGCATGTTCAAAACGTGGACCAATAATACCAGTGCGATGTGGATCGTATAGTTTGTACATCAAACCAATAATTGAGCCCACCACAAAGTGACGTTGTTCTTCAGTATCTGCTTCCATCATATTGAGTCCCATTGGTCGTTCAAGATCGGAGGGGTTGAAGTAAATAACATCCTCAGCGCGCTCTGGAGGCATGAGTTGCAAAATATCTTCAATAAACTCACCGTGGGGGTCAATGGCACACACGCCCTTGCCATTTTCAATGTCCTGCAAGATCATCTCTTTCAAAAATTCAGATTTGCCCGTACCCGTTTTTCCAATGATGTACATGTGGCGGCGGCGGTCATCATCTCCTATGTACACGTCGCGAGATTCGCCACGGTACTTAGACTTACCCAGATAAAGTCCAGTCGAAGGAATGTTGTGAGGAGCGGGCGCGTGTTTAGCGTTCAACCATCTAATGTGGTGGGTTTCTACCATTTTGTTGGGAAAATGAAAGATGGTTGCCAACTCTTCAGAATTGAGAATCATGGTGTTACGATTAAAAAGCGGCATATACTTGTAGAGAAAATCAATCATAAACAAATGCTTAAGAAAAATTCGCCCACGTTTAAATGAGTTGTAAGCCGAGCTGAACTGCGCAAATGCACCACTGATATTACTAACATGAGAATCTGCTGTATGATCCGCTTGTGCAGACACCACGATCCGGACACACACCCTGAACCCAACTTTTTCTGCCTTAGATGAAATGGACTCCATCTCTTTTGGATCATGGGTATAACTCGCTTTTTCTGGATCAGCTTCCTTCTTCTTTTGCTTTTGCATGTACGAACGACCGCTGTCTTGCCATTTTTTGCTCATTGGCTGTAAAAGAATTTG
The DNA here is from genome assembly GCA_964556485.1 of uncultured Pseudomonadales bacterium. Lineage (GTDB taxonomy): Bacteria > Patescibacteriota > Microgenomatia > UBA1400 > PJMF01 > CG1-02-43-31. The sequence continues at coordinate 37,661 of CAZKVV010000003.1, forward strand.
CACATGTGAACCTTCTCCAGCAGACATTTTTGAAAGTGCAGAAGTAATGAGCGATAATCCATCTGTGGGCAAATCTTTATATGGCTTTATGGGATAGTAGTTTGAACGTTCGAAAACAATAGTTGAAAAGGCAACCTTACCTTTTTCACTGAAGATGTTAATTTCATCGACTTCGGTAATATCAGCATTGGGATAAGCGCCGTGCACCTGCTTTTCCACGAAATCTCTAATTTTTTTGCTACAGCTCACGTAAAACGCAATTTCTTCTTTGAGAGCCACAATTTCGAAAGAAACAATATCTTCTGTTTTGAGAAAAGAGCCAATACCAACATTTTTAAGTGAATACAACGAAGAAAACATTTGCTCTGCTGCATCAATCTTTATTTCATTATCTTTTGGCAAACGAACTAATAATGTTACAAAATCGAGTGCATATTCTTCTCTTTTGCGATGTTTAAACCACTGAAATGCCATGTAGGCAAATACTCCCAAAATTATCCAGATAACAAGAATCATAAACAGAGTAACCACAACAGCAATTAGTTGTTGAAGCAATAAATCGGGCGAAAAAGTATTCATAAGTTGTTACTCTTCTTCTTGTCTATACACTACTTTGCCAGCAAACATTTTTATGATTTTATGACTCCACTCCACCAGCCATCTAATGCTATATCGAGGACTTTTGCTCATACCAGCTTTTTCGTCTGCCTCTGTAATTGGCAACACAATGACTGGTCGAGTTGGGTAGTTGGTAGTTGCTTGTTCGTTCGTACCATCAGCTATTACCACTTCTTGGGGTAATTTATCTGTATGGTGTTCGGCACGCTGCAAAAATGCCTCAACTTCAACTGGAATCTCTGGGTTGATTTCTGTTTCAACATGAACAACTGCTGCGTTGGCATCCACTACTGCATCTGGAGAAATGGGTCGTTCGAAGACCTCTTTTGCCGTTGCAGGAGCTGGATTTGGTGGATTAAGGGTGTCTGCTGAAATGACAGATTGCACCATTGCCTGCGGCATTACGCCATGGAGCGGATCTTGTTGAAATGTTGGCGCAATAACTGAATCTTGCGGTACTGGTTCAGTCTGGACTGAAAGCTCATCGGGCTGAGGCACAACTGGCGCTACACCTGACTGGGCGACTTCAGAAACTATTGAATCTAGCATCTCCAGATCATCTATTACAGAACCGGGAGCCGGAGAAACAATTGCATCAGAAGCAACAGCAGTAGAGCTTACGACAGGCTGAACCTGCTGCGCAACTGGTGCTGTTTGTTGTACATTCTGAGGCTCAGGCGTCTGAACAGGCTGAGCCCCAGTAAACATGGTTGACATTTTTGCCGGGTCTATCATCTGCTATCCATAATATCACTGCTAATGAAACGAGCGAAGTACTAGAGTTGAGAAAATCGCACCTGCGAGCCATCAACAACTCCCCATTCTGCAGCCTTTCCAGCCATGACTTCCAAAACCATACTCGCCGGAACTTTTGGTGAATAGGTGGGTAATAGCGTCAAATCAGTTGTCTCTGGCTTAGGCACATTTGGAGAAATGTCAACAACCGTTTGATTCTCTATCCAAATCATATCTAAATCAAAACGCATATCCTTCATCCAGAATCTCAACTCCCCTTTCTTGGGAAAAATAAACAGCATACCATCCGCACCAATGCTCTCTCTACCGCTCAATCCTTGGGTGGTGCTTTCTGGCGAATTGACCACTTCAACAGTTATCTCTTTTTCACCAACGGTAACAATTGTGTTCTGTCTATCAAAAAAGCGAGGCAGTGAACTAACCGATTGAGATTGAGTTGGTTTTGCCACCAGGATAGATTGATTGTTTATTCCAAATCTATTCAGCAGTACTATGCCAGCAAACAGTATAAAAAGCAGCAGTACCCACTTACTTCCTTTTTTATGCAACATGTTTGACCTTTTTACTTTTCAGCAACATAGCACCTCCTACACCTACAATGCAAACAAGTATAACCAGTTGATTAACTCCCATTCCAGCGAAAATGAGTGGTTTATCTATGCGCAAAAAATCTAATAAGAATCGTACAACTCCGTAATAGGACAAGTAGGCAACTGCATATTTGCCTAATCCAAAGGATGATTTTTTCTTTGCCACTTTCCTAAAATGGACATCCCAACTCCACAGTCCAACGCCAAACACAGTCATTGCTAACGCTTCATACAAAAAAAGCGGATGATAATAGGCAACATCTCGGTAGTTAGGTAATCTGTTTTCTGGTCGAATATATATTTTAAGCAAACCATCACTTGGCAAACCATACAATTCTTGATTCACCCAATTAGCACATCGCCCAATTGCTTGGGCAAATGGCAGTCCAAATACCGCAGCATCAAAAACCTGAAACAAATTGGTATTTTCAGTAGAAATAGACTTGGGAAACAGCTTCAAAAACAGGAGTATGGCACCAACTCCACCAACCAATCCACCTAAAATGCTGAGACCACCATTCCAGATAAAAAACACAGACCACAAGTCATGACGATACAAGTAAAAATCAGTTGCTACATGCCACAATCTGGCTCCAACTATTCCACCAGCGATCGCACTATATGCAAGAGACCAGAATGAATGAAGTTGGAGCTTTGACAGCGCAAGTCTTTTTTCTATCAGCCAAAGTGCCATAACCACTCCAATTCCTAAGATAAAACCATAGGTGTGAAAAACAATTCCAAATAACACAACCTGAACTGGCATATTAAAAAGGAAGTTGATATGCATTTCCAGAAAATGCATTACCAACCAGAAAAATGCTAAGCAACAATATTGACCAAAATGCACCAAATCCCTTGACCAACATGCCAATTTGTTGCGCAGTTGCGGTATTTTTTAATTGAGAAAGAAATCGCATCTGAAATGCATCGATATCGTTGCGAATGATCACCATTTCAATTAACAAACCTGTTACTAAACCAAGCAGCAACCCAATTCCTAGCTTGCTTCCGGTAGACGTTAACAAATAAATACTTAAGGGTATGAGGACGAGCATAAAAAGTATTGATCGAGTAATAAGAACTCGCTTTTGAATACCTTGCTCTTGATATTTTTCAGCAAATACATTCTCATCAAGATGCAATATCAGATGCCCTAATAATCCGCCTGCCGTAAATAACGCTGAATCAAACACTGCTTGATTAACAAACTGGGCCGGAAAAATGTAATACAGCATTCCAAATGCAAGCGGAGAGAAGAATTTTAGTGCAAGTACTTTTTTTGATTTCATTTTGCCAATTTATGTTGTAACACCAACTCAACTGCAGTGTTTACCAGTTCTCTAAATTCATATGAATCATTATATCTGCCCACAAGCTGTGTTTGTACTTCTCGTAAATCTGACTCACTAACGCCTGGTTCAAAAACTAGCACTGTTAGGCCAGCCTCGAGCGCTTTTTGAGCAGTTGCTGCCACACCACCATCTACTCCCGCAGCTTTCATATTCAACGCATCAGAATACAAGATGGTATCTGCAAATAGTTGGTGGATTTGACCAACACAACTAACACTGAGCGAACATGGAATAGATTCATCTTGGTTATCCACACCCACATGTGAAACCATCACACCCGTTTGTGGATAGGCTCCCAAAATAAACTTGTACAACTCAACATCATCTTGCGTCACCGTAACCGTATCAAATGATTTGTGTAGATCTTTTTTTGTTTGACCAATGCCAGGAAAATGTTTAATCACACTCATGATGCCAAATGACTGCATCGTTGCCACAAACTCACCCGCAGCAACTGCAGTTGTTTCTGGATCATCAGAACAAATTCTGGTTTTGAGAACTGGATGATTTGCTGCAATGTCCAGCATCGGTGCTAACACTACATCAACCCCTACTTTTTGCAATTCATTAGCAGATTTTTGCCACAACTCACCTCGTTGTTCAGAATCCATACTACACGCCTCTCTCCAACTTGGTAATGTAGTAAATCCTTCTCCAGAAAGCCGCTGAACTGTGCCCCCCTCATGATCCACCAATGTCCAAATGGGAAGATCATCTTCCTGAGTATTGGTGTATGCCATGATTGCTTGTTGTGCCAGCTCATAATCAACTTTTGTCCCAAACAGAGTTACAAATCCCCATGCAGATTTTTCTTCTTGTGGGGCTCCGCCTCCAACAATAAAATCGATGAGTCCCGCAGTTTCTGCAACAGGTTTACTACTATCACTCGCAACTGCGGCAGCACTTGCATCATACGCATCGAGATCTATTGGAAGTGCTAGCAGTTGAGAGATTTTTTCTTCAGCTGTCATCGACTCAACCATGTAACGGTAATCCTGAACAGTTGCTTCTGGACTTGGCGCAATGGTGGGCTGTTCAGTTTCGACCAAACTTTGTGGTAATTCACTAAATGGAGCAAAAAAATAATTATACCCAGTGACTATCGCCAACAAAACCAACACAGCTATAACCATATTTGTTGTAATTGCTGAACGTTTTTTGGCTGTCTGGGAATTCATCACTTTTTACCCTTTTTAAGTTGTTGCACTTTCCACATAAATAATCGAGCTTTACTCTTTGCCGACTCTGCATCGGTCACAAACGAAAGTGCGCGCTCTAATATTCCACGATCAACTGTCTTTGCTAGCTTAATATAGAGCGATTTGTGTGTTATATCATTCAATTTTACAGCGAGTTGATAACCAAAATCTTGAAATTCTCTACTGATGTATTTATTTTGTTCAACTTGATATTCTGTGAACAAATCTGCAATGCCGCTAAAACCAGTTTTTTTTGTATCAGACATCTCTCGGTGTTCTCTCGTTAATAAGTAGTGACATCATCACGCTCACCGCAGCAAAAATAAACAGTGGGCTCCAACCCAAGTCAATAATAAAAAATAAGGCAAAGATGGTCCAAAAAAAGAATGCCGTAATGCTCATCACCATTTCTCTATACACAAAATATGATAACGCATTTCTTCCCTTGCTTCTTCTCATTAGAATCATATCGAAAAACAACCAATGGAAATTAGACGTGAGGCGATCGAAGAAGTCTACCAGAGCAATTCCCAACGGACCAAACAGTTGTGTTCTCACCAACCACATTGCAGATAGCAAGCTACCTGAAAAAAGGTACGGGCGTTTTGTGGCTGCTTTATCAATATAAGCACCAAGAAAGAAACTAAACAGCATCGCTAAAAACAAAGAGGTGGTATACAAGTATCCCACTTTGTCGACCGCTCCTAGCGCAATATACACATACAATGGCCATAGAAATATCGCCGCATCATTAATGTATCTTCCTGCGACTGAAACAGTTAATTTTCTGAATTCTGACTCTTTGAGCCAAGTAAAAAATTCTTTCCAACTCACTTTGTCAAATTTATATGAAACTGTAATTTGCAATGTGAAAATATAACCAAGAATTGTCCCCGCCAATGCAACTAAAAAAAGTGATGACAAGCCTGAAGTAACCGCAATAATTCCGCTGAGAGCTGGGCTAATAACACCCACCAATTGCAAGATTACCTGCAAGGCACCCAAATTTCTACCCATATGTTGCTTGAGTGAGCTTTGAGACAACACCGTGTGATAACTCGTCCAAAACATGTTTGCCTGAAAACCATCCAAAATTGCTGCAGGAATAATCAATAGTGGCACCCCCGTACTAAGGTATAAGCACACAAATCCAATCATATGAAGTAAATATGAGTACTGCATCATCTTTTGATGACCCACTCTCTGCAACCAATTACCAAGAGGCACTGCAGTTACCAACACCACAAATCGTGATACTAAATAATAAAGTGCGTTTGCCAGTACACCTCTCTGCAAATCGGAGAGTGGTAAATCTGCTAGTAATCCACTTCTGATACCAAACTGAAACAAAAATATTGGGAGAAAAAACAATGCTAGCTTGTTAACAAGATCGCGAACTACTCTTAATGCAAACAAGTAACTTAAATTATGTCCGCCTTTTGACTCAATTAATACATGAGGTAAATGGAGGCTATGTTCACTGGTTCTTGGCATAGTTCAATCGTAACAAAAACTACTGTGCGAAACGAGTCAGAAAGTCGGGCAGTAACTGGGTGCTAAAGAGTAGCTTCAATTGTTGCTGCTCCTCGATAGTAAAATGCTGTAAAACATAGTTGCTCCCTGGAATAGTTCTGTCGCCCGTTCTATTATCTACGCCAATTCGCACATGCCAAAAAGCATTCGTCTTTAAATAAGCAGTTAGTGATAAAACACCATTATGCGCTTTTGGTGCAGTTGCTTGCTTAATTTGATATGAACCAAATTCGATGTCTAAATCGTCATACACCGCTATTGTATTATTTGGAAATCCCTCCTTAATGGAATCTTTATAAAACTCTAAAACTGCTCGCGCTGCCTTGCCAGAATCATTCATAAATGTCATTGGCTTGACCAATACGTAGTTTGAATGCTTAGATAGCTGGGCTTCAACATTTTTTTGCAAGGCAAATGCCGGTGCTGCAATTTTTTCAACTAAGGCGTCAAGAAACATAAAGCCAGCATTGTGTCTGCTACGCTCGTACTCAAAGCCAGGATTACCTAAACCTACAATCATGTACATAGCGCTATTGTAGCAGTGCTGTATACTATGTGGGTGAGAAACATTCCCTTTTTTTCTATTGTCATTCCTTCGCTAAATGAGGAAAAATATATTCCAAATCTCTTGGAAGATCTAGCCGCACAATCATATACCGATTTTGAGGTTATTCATGTTGATGGTAATTCGGAAGATAAAACGGTTGAAGTTGTCTCAGTGTTTAAAAATAAGCTTTCACTCACAACTATTTCAACAGAGGTGCGAAATGTGAGTCACCAACGGAACCTCGGCATTGATGCAGCCAAAGGCGAGTGGATTATCTTCATGGACTCTGATAATAGACTACCAACCTACTTCTTGGACGGCGTTCGATATCAGCTAGCAAAAAAACCAAATTTAGATGTGTTTACAACTTGGATAATGGTCGAAGAGGAAGAAGCGCTTGACAGTGCAATCTGCCACTTTATTAATCTAGGTTTTGAACTCTACAAACAACTCGGTAGGGAGGCTGCGCTCGGCGCTTTGATAGGAGCTCGCACAATGGTTGCTAAAGAATTACGGTTTGATGAAACACAGAAGGTGTATGAAGATGCGTATTTTGTTCAACAAGCTTCAAAAAAAGGGTATAACTTTGAGGTAATTAAAGAGCCAAGATATTACTTTTCTCTGCGCAGACTGCGAACTGAAGGCAAGCTAAAAATGGCCAGAATGGTTGCAGTAATGAGCATTCAGTATATTCAGGGCAAATCTTTCGAAAAAAATGATTATGGCTATGTTATGAAGGGCGGTTCTTACTACGCTCATGCAAATGAATCTGTAACCCTATTCAAATCACTACAAAACTTTTTAAAACGCGCTCCCGAACACCAGCTTAAACAAATACAAGATGTTCTCAAAAAAATTCGAGACTATGTTGATGTATAAAAGGCGAAATGCCTATTGAAACTCCACCAGTAGTTGTTGAAAAACAACAAACAGAGAAAAAATCTCCTCATGTGTACTGGATTGCAGGCGCACTTGGTACAAAACAAGGTGGAAATATAATCAGAGAGCAGTTGGAACAAACATTTAACACCAATGGCGAAGAAAATGTCACCTATTTTCACTCTGCAGCTTCTGTAGATATCGTTGACCTTAGTGAATCAGAAACAAATCGGTATACCCAATCTAGCACAGAAATATTGAGCAGACTTCAGAATAATCAAGAAGTGGTAGTTGCTGTGCATTCTTTTGGCGCGCAAGAACTACGCAAATTAATTGAGAAATTGGAAGTTCATCCAGATTTTGAATCTCTTGCAAAAAAACTCATGGTCGTCTTGGTAGCCCCCTATGGTGTCGTTGAAAGTGTTTCAAGCGTCTTTAATTTACTCAGAGTTGTTGAAATTGCACGTTCACAGGTGGCATTAGGACCGCTAAACAGCTTTAGACAAGGTGTGGAATCCATTAACTACTTGGCACCAAAAACTGTAGACACAACCATATTAGAAACCGCACTCACGGAAGTGTTTAAAGACCAATCAAACTACTACCCATTAGCTGCACAAACAGTGGCATCTTTTAGTAGTTCCACCACAGATACCAGTTTTTTTTCACGCTTAGACCAGACAAAACAAGATGAAATAACACAAAAAGTTGCCAGCGTCGATAAACGCTTAGCCGATTGTATTGCACAAAAAAATTGGTTTATTTTTGAGAGACTACTCAAGGAGCGTGGTCGCCTGTTAGCACCTGAAATGGATGAAGCATATAAGGGTGGGGTCGAAGTTCCTGAGCAATCAATGAGTGAAATGTATAAAACCTTGGCTCAAGCGCAACTTGGCTTAAATGGCATGATCAGTAATGTGATACATGGTGAAGTATTTAATGCAATTAGACGCGTCAGATCAAAAGGAACATCGATTAAAGCGGTGTTCCCAGAGTTTGATGCTATATACACCCTTGATGAATTAAAAGTGTTGCTCGAAATTGAATCTGATGAAGAACTTGCAGAAACAGTAGCCATCCTTTCATCTACCACACATGCCTCATTCTCTTTCAATGCCGCCGGACTTGCACAAGCAGTCAAACACCTCATCACCAAGCCAGAGTAAATCAACCCACAGCAATCAAGCTATAACGCGCCAAGTTCTTCAACGGTTGTTGCATCAGTCCAATTCTTGTCGGTGCGCTGTGAAATAAGTCGTGGAAATCTGAGAGCCACTTTTGCCGTGTGCGTTGGTGACTGAGTAATTTCATCAGCGGCAACTTCAATAACTAATTTTGGCGTAACCCAAACGTCGGGCACCAACATTTGATGCACTACATAGTTCGCAGGTTTTTTAGCCATCAACAACTCATCACACTTCTGTTTAAAATCTCCCAACTGGACTTCGGACAAACCGGTACCAATTTTTGCAATGGTTAGCACTGCATCATTTTGCCCCAACACTCCAACCAGCAGCGCACCCAATCCAAACTGAGAACGCTTGCCTCTGCCAAAATAGTAGCCCATTACCACCACATCTAACGTATCTTTCAGCTTTCCGCTGCTACCTTCAACTTCTTTTATTTTCACCCAGTGCCAACCTTTTCTACCACTTTGGTAGACTGAATCAATCTTCTTAATCACCGCACCTTCTAAACCTTCAGCTAACAATTGCTCATGATATTCACGTAATACTATTGGGTCTTTTGTCTGCAGAACTGGAGCCAAAATAAATATCTCATTATTGCTAAAAATATTATCCAATACTTCTTTTCTCTCACGCAGCGGATCATTAATTAAACCGACGGAATCACGAAACAGAACATCGAAAACATAAAACCGCATTGGCACATCTTCAGCTGCTTGCTCAATGCCATGCTTCCGTTTTCTGGTAATTGTTTCTTGGAAGGGTAACAACTTTCCGGTGGTTGTGTCGTACCCAATTGCTTCACAATCTAGAATAAGTTCATCAGCTGTAACATAGTTTTCCAGCTGAAACAATTCTGGAAACATTTCAGAAACATTTTCTAAATTCCGTGTAAACGCTCTAATTTTTTGAGTTGGATTATCAGGAAATCCGTGTTTAGAATAGTGAACTTGAACTCGCAGTCCATCGTACTTTGGCTCTGCAAGCACCTCACCCATTTTTTCAATAATTTCTTTTGAAGAATTAAGCCGATTGCACAATGCTGGAACAACCGGAATACCCACAGCCACACTGTAAGCTGACAACGTTGATTCGGGATCTGCTTTGGATTCTGTTTTGTTTTCTAAATATACTTCTGCCAAAGCACCAATGTCTGCTTTTTTTTGATAGGCATCTTCAAGAATTGAATGATGATCTTTACCGCCAGTTACTGCCCATGACAGTGCATCAAGAAGTGTCATAACACTAAATCCAAGCCTCAGCTTACCTAGAATAATCCGGACTACAAATTTTGCCGATAAGCTGTCTAATTCATCGAGAAGCGCAGCAACACCAACCACTTTTTGATCTTGCGAACCTGCCCCAGAGTACCCCGCAATGTTCCAAAGTTTCTCAAAAACTTGTGACACAGTAAGGGTTGTTTGGGTGTTTGCTACCCACTGAGCAGTTACCAATCCTAAATCCCCTTTTTGTTTATAGAGCTTAGTGAGTTTCAACTCGACCGTGGTTGTGTCCATATCACCAAATAGTGATTGCTCATGTCCCTGCAACGTTGTCGTTTTGGTAACGCGCGCCAAGGCTTTCAATAACATTTTTGAGGACAGCTGAAATTCTTTAGATTGGTATGGAGGTACCAGAGAACCCTGCAATAGATAGGACGCTACTCGAAGCTCAGACGTATCCAGTGCTAAGAAAAGTTCCGACAACTGTTTTGTCATCTCAATCCGAGATGCTGTTGACTCCAGAATTTGCAGATAGTGAGCAAACGTTGAAAAAATCATATGCTCTAGTCTATCGTGTACTATTCAATCAAACTATAGGTAACACCTTTAGTCACACCCTGTTTCTCAATGACACCTTTGGTAATGAGATCTTTCATGTCACGCAAAATGGTATCGACGGAAACATTTGGTAACACTTTTTGCGCATCATCTGAGGAAACGGTCTCTTGGTTTTGGAATAGTTCGAGCAACAAAATTTGTCGCTCAGATAGTGCCACTTGCTTGCCCAACTGCTTTTTAAGCTTCAAATCTTTGGATAACTTGGTAACCTGCTCTCTTACCTTGTCTATGCCCATGGCAATGCCATAACAAAAATACTCCAGCCAATACGTCATGTCATGCAGTGAATCTTGCTGAACCGAAAGTAAGGCTTGGTAGTATGCCTCAACATCTTGGTCGAAGTACGGTTCGATTGAAAAAAAGCGTTTAAAATCATAGCCCAATGAATAGAGTGCTAACATTGCCATTGCCCGGGCGGTTCTGCCATTGCCCTCGATGAATGGATGAATATACACTAGCTGGTAATGAGCTACTCCGGCAAGCAAAATAGGATGCATCTGTGCTGCCTGTGAAGTATGAATCCAGGTGAAGAAATCTTTAATTAAGAAGGGAATCTCAACTGAGACTGGCGGCCTAAACACAACACCTCCCTGAGAAGCACTTTTAACAATAACTTGTTTGTCTCGATAGGTACCAACCGATTCATTTTCTATCAAATGTTGCATGGTAAAGGTATGAATGGTCTTGAGGGTATCATCAGTAAAAACTCGAGCAAAATCGGGAGCGACTTGGTTATCAATCCACGAAATAACCGCACGATAATTGATGACCTCACGAACATCTCGCTCACGGGCCATAATGCCGGTCTTTGCAAACACATCACCAGGCTCTGTCACGCCTTCAAGACGAACAACTCGGCTGGCCTGTTCTTCAGTTAAATCATTTCCCTCTATTTTTGTACCGTAATGAACAGTTCTGCTTAGAGCATCCTGTCGAAACTTGGTCTCCCAGGCTGGCACCAATGGTGCGTTATCAATTAAAGCTTTTGCCGACTCAATCCGCGTTATATAGGTAAGCAAATTATTAGTGATAGTGAATTTTGGTTGAAACATACTTTTGATACTTTTTGATCCAAGAAAGGTCAGTTTAGTATAGCGTAATTTTTGCATTTTGTGCAAAGAAGAAGGCGCCTAACCCAAAGTGTTGTATACTATATGCACTATGCCAGATATCAAACCACCAGACTCTTTAAGTGAATTTCCAGCAGCACTCATTAAAAATATGGTCGTACTTGCAACGAGCGGATTTGGCGTTGTGGTAGCATTGGCCTGGAATGAATTTATCAAAACAACCATTGATGAATTTATTTCTCCCTATTTTGCTGGCAGCAGTTTACTTTCATTATTAATTTATGCACTAGTGGTAACATTTCTTGCGGTTGTAGTAATAATGCAACTATCATCAATTGAAAAAAAATTCGAGCAGCTTCAAGAAAAAGTGATCACTAAGAAGAAAAAAGCTAAGAAAAAGTAGTTGGTTAGCTCCAACGCCCCGCTCGTTCTTCGAGAATTCTAAAAAATGTTTTTGGTATTTGCTCAGCAATGTCGCTGGCATTAAAAAAGGTTCCCATTGTTGTGGCTAGATCTTCTCCTGCCTGCTTACTCACCTGACTTGCGACTAGAGCAGCAACTTCGGCAGTATTTGTAGTAAAGAGACCAGCAACCAAGCCTGCCAACACGTCACCTGTTCCACCTTTAGTCATACCTGGGCTTCCCCCTTCAATACTAATGGTGCCAGTTGCTGTCGTAACGGAATCAACCTGGCCTTTTAGAAACTGTGTGACGCCACGCTTCTGTAAATCCTGCTGTAAATCTGCTACTGAACTGCCCTCATGGGCGGCCAACTGCTCCAGCTCTCGACTATGTGGCGTGACAATACAACTTGAGGTTAATACTGTTGGATCAACCATTTGCAGCGCACCTGCATCAACAACCCATTTTTTGTTTGGATACTTTGAAAGTAAATAGTTCACCACTTTACCTGTATCTTCATTCCATTCTTGCTCAGTAGGCTCCGTTCTCAGCTGGAGATCTGCTGCTGCGCGATAGTTTTGTCGCTCCATTCCTGGACCGATCAAAATACAGTCTGCTTCAACCAAGTAAGCCTCAAGGTGAATTCTTGGAATCACAATACCATCCCAAAACTGGCCTCGAGCTTCCTCCAACAATCGCTCTGTTTGTGGCACCGCAGCATAAAATAGCATGTCGACAAACCGTGAGGCAGTCATCAGAGACCATCGCACTGGTGCATGAAAAAGCTGAGATCCACCAATAAAAAGTAGCTTACCATTTTCACCTTTGTGTGAGTTGGGTTTTGGTGCAGCTACTTTGCTGAAGGCGACGTTTAATGCTGTGGTTGTTTCAAGTGATTGTTTCATGTTTAGCAACAAGTGCATCTCCTAATGCAGAAGTAATTATTTCATAGACATGGCTATCTGTGGATGTGACAATTGCTTGATGTTTTTTCAGAAGTTCTAACACCATCTGTTGGCTAGTGTCGTCAAGTTCAGACATACTATCATCGAGCAAAAGCAGCGGTTTACTACCACTTACCTCCTCAATGTAAGCTAACTCACACCATTTCAGCCACAACACTGCTAACCGTTGCTGCCCTCGCGAGCCAAAGATTGCGATGTCTAGTGATCTACCTTTTTGATCAAGCAACACTCCAAAGTCATCCTTATGTGGACCAATCAAGGTGTGCCCCGCTGCCAATTCCTTATCTTTATACTGCTCCATACGACTTTCAGAAATGAGTGATGGACGATACTCAATAGTAAATGGAACAGGAAACACAACACTACTGAAGTGCCCCATAAATTTTTGTCGATACTCCTGCAACACGGTGCCATGGGTAAGCAAACTCATATTCCAGTACTGCAGCACAGAAGCTGGCTGTTCTCTGTCACGGACCTGTTGTAGTAGCTTGTTTCTGCGAACAATGGTTTGTTCGTAGGTTTTGAGTGAAACGGCATACTTATAATACAAAGTACTCAGTGCGGTATCCAAAAATCCACGACGACGAGCAGGTGAGCCCTCCACCAAACGCATGTCCTCCGGCCTAAACAACACCGCTCTAAACTTGGCTATTGCATCTTTTTTACGTTTCCGCACGCCGTTAACCGAAAAAAGTCGTAGCTGAGTTTTTTTTCCTTGCACTTCTCCTCTAGTTAGCAAGATTTCAACCTCTGTTTTATCATCTTCTAGCGCCACCAAACCTTTTACCCGGGCAATCTCGTATTCAAACGAAATGAGTTCAGAAATGTGTGTGGCTCTAAAACTATCACCTGTTGAAAGCAACCAGACTGCTTCAATAAGTGAGGTCTTTCCACTAGCGTTTGGACCAATAATCACAATTACTTGCTTGGGAAATTGCAACACTACTGATTTGTGTTGACGAAGAGACTGTAGTGCGATTCCAGTAAGATGCATCTTGGCAGCATTATAAAGTACTTATTTACGTTCGATGTTGAAAAAAGCAAAACCACTTTGAGGAATTGAGATATATCCAGGCGCACGAGTGTTAAATGTTTCCTTAAATTCTGCGCCAGACATGCTGATAGTGCCTCGGTTTGTCTGGAAAGAAACTTGAGTAGTTGTACCACTATTGTTGTGTGTTACCGATGGTTTGCCACTAATACTGGTCACTGGATTATTCACTTTACTGCGTAACTCAGCCATGCTGTATGGATTCCCACCCGAGCCGCCTACGGCACACGAATTGAGGGTAACTGGCAAAATTCGATCGGTGTCTGCCCCATTTGGCTCTTTGCGAAGCAACCAAGCATTTAAAATGTCGGCCATTTCTTCCTCAGAAAGCCATGGCTTACGACCACAATCACTCGAACTATTTGTGTATCCCTGTCTATACCAAGCTTTGTAAAACCAGGGTGAGCCAGCCTTACTTTCCCAAGCGTTGCTCGTCCATGCACCGTCACCACTGCCGTTAGTCGTATCCCAACCGCTAGTAGTCAAATAACCACCCGCAGTTGATGAATAAAAGGTGGTGACATCTTCCAATATCATTCCTTTTGTTTCTGCAACCGCTTGTTTCCACCTATCTGGAGGATTACTTGCTTTCCCAGCGTTGTACACCTGACAAGCTTCGGTAATACAAATAGATTTGCCCTCAGTCTTATAGCGATAAGCATACGTACGAGCAGCAACTGCCTGAGCTTTTAACGCTTCCATTGGCCAATCTGATGGCATTTCTGCAATTCCATACAAATACTGCCCTTCGAACTCAATATTCCCCACACCAGTTACTAATATCGAACCACCTGTATCTTTTTGCACTGGGTCTTTGCCATAGTATGCCTTGAGAATAGCTTTATAATCCTGCCCCGCATCCGAACGCGCTTTAGCTCCATACTGGCTCATACCTTTGCGATGGGTATATGCTCCAAAAGAAAATACTGCGAAAGAGCCTGATGGTGCATTCTCATTAAATCCCGCTATCGATGCGTTATAGTCTGAACCCGTTGGAACTGCTCCAGCACTGGTAGTAAACGAGCCGCTGCGAGCATCGATAATAGACTTTTGTCGAGCACTCAACGCTGCAATCTTCCCAGATAGTTCACTTTGGTATGCTTTAGCTTTGTTAATTTCGCCTTTAAAAAAGTCTGCCTGAGAATCAAGCTGCTTTTCCAGTGAAGCCAATAACACTTGATCTGATTCAAGTTGTTTTTTATCTTGTTCTAATGAAGCAAGTTCTGTTCCAATGGCAGTAATCAGCTTGTTGTCCTGAGCTCTCACTGAACTACGATACGCCAAGTCTTTGGTTAACTCTGCAGCACTCGCGCTTTGTATCACCAAGAGCAAAGGTGAAAAAGCTCGTGTTTTTTTATATTGCTCATGAACCCGCTTAGATAAAATCTGATATTGCACAGCCAAATCCTGTTCACGTGTTTCAATTTTGCCTGCCACTGCTTGTGCATCTATCTGGGCCTTTTTAATACTAGTCCTTGCAGAATTAATTCGTGATTCTAGAGTTTTCACCTCGCTCTCCAGAGGTTTTGTAGCATTTTCAGAAAGTTGTTTGAGATGTTCTAAATCATTAATTTGGTTTTGAAGCTCATCGACCTCACTGACCGCCAAAATATGTATCGGAGAACGCAAGCTAATAATTATACTTAGAAAAGCACTAAATGCACAAAAAAAGAATAAAAATCGTGTTTTTTTCACAGGCAGTATGACATTGTATAACAAACCCATTCTAACCAACTTGCAACTATTTTGCCAACTCAAGATGCGATTAGCATCTGCGGGGTAGCACAGTATAGACTAGTAAGGTACAATATACACACCTGGTGGAATTGATATACACTAAGTACAAGTAATGAAAAAAACCATCATAAAATCGTCAGTGATTTTAATAGGCCTTGCTGGGTTCCTTTTTTTCAAACCCGCTATTGGTGTTGCGCAGGCAGCGCAATGTGGTGTTCCTGCAACTGGAGTCAGCGTTTCTTTTCCAGAACATCCAGACACAACTTCTCACACAATTACCGTTGACCTATCAAGCAATTTTGATGATACAGCAGAATATTATTTAACTTCAGTAGGAGTGAGCACAGTCGTCCAGAGTGCTCGCTTCCCCATCGATCAGGATATTTCTAACGCGTGCAATGCTTCTGGTTGTATTTCTGTTGAAAATAAAGTAGTAACCTGGGAAATTACCAGCCCAATAGCATTGTCAATGGGACCAACTCTCACTGGTGTAAGCAATTGGACAGTGAAAGTGGCAGGAGGTTTTGGAGACTGTGACGTTGGTGATTATCAAGTCACCGCAATTGACAGACCTGGAGCTGGATGCTCGGTTGAGATTTACCAGAATAGGTCTGGAGGAACCTGCTATCAAAACCAGACTATGAATGCCTGCTTTCAAAACAACGTCCCAATCAGCGTTTTAGTAACCGACCTCGTTAGCGTAAACGGCACCCCCTGGAGTAGCGCAGTTGGCTTGCGCATTAGTCAGGATGGAGGACCTGAGTACGGAGGTCCCGCAGTCAATGCTGTAAATGGAACCGTAACCCTCAGTTTCAATCCGGGCGTAAGCAACCCACCAAAGTCAATGGATGTATGGGTTGAATCAAGAGGTATATTAGACGATATTGACTTTCCTGGATGTGATTTTACGCTAGAAATTCAAAATGGCTGCAATGCTGATCAGTGTGAACCACGAACAGTCATCACTCCAAATCCAACCTCTGTAGGACCAGATGAATTCAAGCTCTGCAACCAAATTAACGATGCATTACAAAAACAGCAGTGTCTTGATTGTGCTGGAGGAGAAGATGGTGAAGAAGGGGTGTGGACTGCAATTGGCTGCATCAGTAAAGAACCGGAAGAAATAGTGGGTAAATTCATTAGATTGGGACTTGGTATTGGCGGAGGTGTTGCACTGCTCATGATTCTCTCAGCTGGCTTTATGCTCACTGTCTCGCAAGGCAATCCACAAAAAACTGGCCAAGCAAAAGAAATGGTTACTGCAGCAGTTACCGGCCTACTCTTTATCATCTTTTCAGTCACACTCTTGCAATTTATTGGTTTCACTGTACTCAAAATCCCTGGATTTGGAGGTTAATAATGAAAAATAAACAAGTTTTTTCTGCAGTAATCCTTATAATCGTCTTTGGATTATTTGCATCATTTGCAACTCAGCCGAATCTAACATTTGCCCAAGATGACGACGGCATTCTTAATGCAGTCGAACCTGTAACCAACGAAACACTCGACACATTCAATCCCCTCAAAATTGCTGGAGGTGAAACCCTCGATGAAGTAACTCCGTCAGAGTTTGCCGATCAACTTTCAAGTCCCGGAGGTATTGTTTCAAGATTGCTCCAATTTATTTTTCCACTCGCAGGATTACTGTTGTTTGTGATGATTGTTTGGGGTGGCTTTGAAATAATGAGTGGTGCTGCCGATAAAAACAAAATTCAGGCAGGAAAAACCAGAATTACTTCGGCAATTGTTGGCTTCCTAATTCTCTATTCATCTTACTGGCTGACACAAATAGTTGAAGTTGTGTTTGGAATCGTAGTTCTCTAAATTAGATCACTAAGATCTAATTTTTTGCTCTCAGCTAGCCCCCAAAACGTCTCTGGCGATGATTGAATTCAGCAATAACCTCATCGAGTCTTTCTGGTGAAAATTCTGGAAATGTCCACTCTGGAAACATAAATTCGGTGTAATTGCATTGCCACAACATAAAACCAGATAGCCGCTGCTCACCACCAGTTCTAACAATAATCTCGGGCTCTGGCATAAAATTGGTATCAAGATGTGAGGAAATTTCTTTTTCGGAAATATCACTAGACTGCAACTCGCCATCTTCTACTTTTGCAGCAATTGCTTGGACAGCCCTACGTAGTTCATCGCGTCCACCATAATTCATAGCAAGCACTAAAGTCAGGGAGGTATTGTTCTCGGTATCTTTGGTTCCGCGAACAATTCTCTCCTGGATATCTGATGCGAACTGAGTTATGTCGCCAATTACTTTAACGCGCACACCTTTTTTGTCCATGTCAGTTATTCGAGTATCAAAAAAATCTCTAAAAAGATTCATTAGGAAATCAACTTCTCGTTTGTCACGCTTCCAATTTTCAGTACTAAATATCCAAAAAGTGAGATACTTGACGCCTCGAGAGATACAGTGAATAACTAAGCTTTCAAAAACTTCATCGGTAGCTTTTTTATGGCCCATAAACACTTCCAGCCCACGTGCTTTTGCCCAACGTCTGTTACCATCACAAATTATTGCTATATGTTGAGGAATTGTTTGTTGTGACATACATGCATCCTATCACTTTAAAATAAGTGTTCACTGATTTCTCGCGGACCATCGCCCACTTTTGCCAAAAGTGTGTTAGTAACTAATGACAGGCTATTCAATCGCTCTCTCACTGATTTCTCAAACTCGGGCAGGGTTAAAACATGAATATTAAACCCAGTGTTGATGGTGTAATAACATTCTATGCCCTCACGTCGGAGCTGCTCGACGGCTTGCATGACTTGCATAGTACCTGGGTACCACAACACCAACGGCGGCGTACTTGTTAGCAGAATGGTGTGGAATTCCAGCGCTTCAGCTTCAACGATTGATCCAAGCGCGGTAAAATCTTTTGCGGCCAATGCTTCTTTAACGGCGTCAATTTTCTTTGCAATGCGCTGTTGGCGAACTAAGAAAAAGGGACTTGAGCCAGCAGTTGCATGCCCCTCGGTCGAACTCACTTTTTTCATATCTTCACTAACAACGGCAATAACGTCACGAATATCCCAATGATTTGTAGGAAAAATTGTTTGAGAATAGGAAGTGTCTGAAAAATCGCCGTCAAGCCATTCAACAAATCCGTCGCAAATGCATCGGCAGGCAGTTCCAGAACCCTGTCTAGCTAAAATGCTCAACTCTTTTTGGGAGAGCTGCAAGCCAATTACGTTCACAGCAGCAACAGTTAGGGCTGCCATCCCAGAACCCGAACTTGAAAGCCCAGTCGCTTTAGGAAATGAGTTATGAGAAACAACTTTAGCTCTGGTTGTGACACCAACAATCTTTCGAACTCTATCCAGTTGCTTGGAAACACGACCAGCTTCAACGCCGCCTGCTGCCAATTCTACCGATCCAATGGTAACACTATCACTTTCAAACTCATCTTGAAAGGCAACTGTTGTGGTGGTATCTAAACCATTCAGAATGATTGAAAGACTTCCATTTTCAGGTAGTCTCAGAACAGCGTCCTTTTTTCCCCAGTATTTAACCAGAGCAATATCTGCAGATGCGGTAACAGTACTTTTTTGCATAATTCTCACTTCTTACTTGATTTTACTCGATACATCACTCAATACGAACGCCCTGAGCATTTACACCCACATTGATGATGTTGCCACCCACACGTTGCAGAGCTTTAGATACACCAGCTTTATTATCTTCTGAAGCTAACGCCAATACACAATCGCCCCCCGCTGCTCCAGAAACAGTTGCCCCATAGGCACCAGCATCGAGTGCTGCCTCCACTAATTCGTCAAGACGAGCAGTACTCACTAATAATTTTCGAGCATTTTCTTGTGAACGATTAAAGAGCTTGCCGACAGCGCGCCAATCATTCTTTTCAGCGAATCCAACAAAATCGTCAGCAATTTCGCCAATATCCTCAAAAACTTTTCTTACTGAAGCAGGATTTTCTCGATACAAATTATCTACCATACGAATCAGCGTTGGTGTATCAGCTTTAGCACCAGAATAAGCAATGATGAGTGGCAATTTTTCAACCCACACAGCCTTTACCACTTTTGCAGGACTTACGTAATAAAGTGTTCCACCCCAAATGGCTGCAGCAAGATCGAAACCAGAACCAACACCTTGCACTTCTAATACAGCTTGATAGCAAAGCTTAAATAGTTCTTCATTTGTAAGTAAAACGCCATAGAGTGTGGTAAGAGCTTTGGCAAAAGCCACAGTCACAGCACTGCTCGAACCAAAACCATAGGATGAAGAAAAATCACTTTTAGTGGTAACAATAATTCCTTCTTTTTGTGGGTAGGTATTTAAGAAATTTTTGTAGAGAATTTCAATGAATCTCACCGCATTTGGAAGTTCTTTGGTACCAAGTTCGTCGGTATGTTTGGTATATGCCGTTAGTCCAAGATCTGGGGCATCTAAATGGAAAACATCAACACCGTTCTTCTTTACCGTTGCGTATAATCGCTGATCAACTGCAGTCACGACGGTAGGATAGCCGTGTACCACTGCGTACCCAACTGAAAGCATGAGCTTTCCTGGCGCTGATGCGGTTACTGAATCCACTGCGTGTGAATCTAACATAAATCCTTTACAAGAACACTATTGTACCGTACTCGCCTGTGTTTCCCAACCATGGTTGATTGCAAACTGTGCAAGGGTGTCTATCACGGGATGCGTTGCCAATAACCAACCAGATCCTGCTGCCACTCCGCCCGCTCCCGTTACTTTTGCAGCGCCACCAATTGCTTCAATTTCCGCAATCATTTGTTGCGCTCTCTGACCAACTACTCCTAACTTAGTCAAGAGTTTGTTATTCTCGCTTACTAACTCATTTGGAAATACTGAATCACTGCCTGTTGTTAGTTCGGTATACCACCGCTTTGTTTGTTCTGCCATCTGTTCTAACTGTTGTGTCACCTCTTTCTCTTGTGCTTTTTTGTCTGCAACAAGCGCCACCATCTCTCCGGTACTCTCTTGAGCTGCACCAGACTGAATTAATAAAACAGTGCGAGGTTTTTTAACAACTACATTTTTCCACTGGGGAATCGGAGCTTTTGTGTACAACAATGTTTGGCCATGCACCACTGCAGCAACATCCGCCCCACTCGGATTACCATGGATCATTTTTTCTGCCTCAAGTACGAAGGAAAAATGTTGATCTTTGCTTAACTCCACAGCAAAGTGATCACACAGCGCTTGAAGTACAGCATTAGCAACAGCTGCAGATGATCCGAACCCAGATTTTTCTGGCAATTCTGAATTTATCTGTACCACTAAACCAGTAGCGTCCTTTGAAAATGTTGCAGCAAACAGTTGTAAAATTTCCGCAATATATTCTCTCTGGTTTGAGGAAGAATCATTAACTACTGCGACAGTCACTCCAACTGATAATGGTGAAACAAGTGCAGGATAACCATACACCACGCTGTGTTCACCACTTAAAATAAACTTTCCAGGAGAGAAAAATGATTTTCCAAGTACATTACCCATGTTTGACTACTTTCAAGCCATAGGGAATAGGCTCTATACCAACTGCTTTTTTAAGTTTTCTGAGCACAAATCGTACCTGATCACCTGCTTGTAGTTCTTCTCCAGGGACCCCCATACATTCAAACTGCTTTGTACCTACCTTCACAACCACAAAAGGGTAGCTGCCAAAATAGGCAGTCTCTGTAGCAGGGACCCTAATAACCGTAGCCACCACAACTTTTCCCGTTCTTCCCAAAAGTGCAGCCCAGGATTTATTTTTTCGCCAATACTGTGCTGGTTTCATGAATGTTGCTCCAAGATATGCACTACAGCTGTTGCGCCACTGCCACCAACATTGTGAGCCAAGCCTCTTTGATACTGCTTTTGCATCAACAACTCCCAAAGATAGGCAACTTGTTTTATGCCTGTTGCACCAACTGGATGCCCACAGGCCTTAAGTCCGCCCGAGTGGTTAATCACTATTTTGCCCCCAAATGTTGTCTCACCTGCTATAGTTGCTCTACCCGCATCACCCTTGGTAAAAAATCCCAAATCTTCGATAGCAAATAGTTCAGCAATAGTGAAACAGTCATGCACTTCTGCTAGTGGAATCGCTGCTGGAGCAAGACCTGCCCGAGCGAATGCTTGCTTTGCAGCTGTTTTGGTAGCTTGCAACTCGGTGAATGATTTTCTACCAGCCAAATCCAAACTATCCTGACCTTGACCAAATCCCACTACTCTCACTTTTGAAGAATGCATCTTTGTCGTTAAAACCACAGCTGCTGCCCCATCTGATACCGGCGAACAGTCCAACATGTGGAGTGGATCGGCAACAAGCGGACTTTTCTCGACCGCTGCAACAGAAATTGTTTTTCTAAACTGAGCCTTTTTATTCCCCATTGCATGCTGGTGATTTTTGCTTGCAACAGTGCTTAAAGCTTCTCTAGTAGTGCCAAACTGCTGCATGTGCGCGCGAGCCAGCAATGCGTATAACCCTGGGAAGGTGCTGCCATATTCTGTATCAATGTTCGCTGCTGAAGACAGAATTTCAGTCACTTCAGCCGCTTTATCTGTCATTTTCTCAACACCTACTACTACCACAGTTTGGTATTGACCAGAGAGCAAGCCAAGTTCTGCTTGCAATAACGCCACCCCACCAGACGCACATGCTGCTTCAACGCGAACTGCAGGAGGAAAATGCGAAAATAACTCTGAAGCTAAGGCTCCCAAATGTGCCTGACCCTCAAACTGAGTGGCAGCCATATTCGCCACTATAACTGCATCAACTTGCTTAGGATCAACGGCCGCTGATTTGAGCGCACCTTCAACAGCTTCTGTCATCAACGCATGCAAACTCTTGTGCCAGAGTTCCCCAAACTGAGTAATATATCCACCCGCAATGACAATATTCATAGTGGTTTAATAAATTCCATGCGTTTTTGATACTCGCCGTAACTAATGTGCTTGGTAGTTTTTAGTTGATGGGCAATAGTGTTTCTCCACAGCTTTCTTTGAGTAATCAATGCTTTTGTGGTTTTGAGTAAAAAAGCATCTGACCCCGCTCCCGATCCATACGAGGCAAGCAGAATTGTTTTATCTGCTTCTGCTTCATCCAGCAACTTGACTAACGCTAACAGTGACGCAGCAGAGTACGTATTGCCAACAGTATCTACTAATAATGATGGAGCTAATTGAGCCTGAGTAAATCCTAATTTTTTAGCTATCGAAACGGGAAAATTATAGTTTGGCGTATGAAACACGCAGTAGTCGATATCTTTTGGTGAAAGCTTGGTTTTTTCAAGCAAAAGCGTCACACTTTTTGTAAGGTGAGCAAAGTATGCTGGTTGAGCACTAAACCTACCCGCATGGCTAGGATATGAATTTAAAGCACCACGCCAAAAATCTGGTGTGTCAGTAGCAATGGAGGCTGTATCTATGATTTCAACCAATACGTTTTCACAACCAACAATAAACGCAGCTGCACCAGCACCAGCTGTATACTCGAGAGCATCACCCGGCTGAGATTGCGCAGTATCAGTACCTACAGCCAACACTTGCTTGCACATGCCGCTTGCAACATAGGCTGCTCCAATCTGGAGCGCTTGTGTTCCAGCTTTACAGGCAAACTCTAAATCTGCCAACGAAATATTCTCTGACAGTCCCAATGCTTGAGCGACAATTGTGCCAGTTGGTTTAACTGCGTAGGGATGACTTTCACTACCTACAAATACTGCTCCAATATCTTGTTCAGATTTTGTAGTTTTGACCTTTTTTTTGATATTCATTTTGACAGCAGCTGCAACTCGATCCACTGCCTGTTGTGCCGCCTCAACCGCCAGCGTGGCGGCATCTTCATCCAAATTTGGCACCGATTTTGAAATCACCCCCAGTGATTTTTCGCCGGTTCCCGGAGTTGCACCTCGATGCATATCAATTTCTGTAGTCAATAACCGAGCAGTTGGAATGTACGCACCATACCCAACAATACCCACTGGAAATCGAGTGTTAACCCCTTGCATGTTTGTGATGAGCCTTTGCTAACGTTTGTTCGGTGAGGGATGCT
Organism: uncultured Pseudomonadales bacterium; assembly: GCA_964556485.1. Taxonomy (GTDB): domain Bacteria; phylum Patescibacteriota; class Microgenomatia; order UBA1400; family PJMF01; genus CG1-02-43-31. The sequence goes on from CAZKVV010000003.1 coordinate 61,436, forward strand.
AGCCCAGAAATTTCAGCACACAAGGCTGCTGTTGCAACTGCTGCTGCTACATCTATAGATTGCACTTGACCCTCACAAATACATGATCTTGCAGCTGTCTGCTGTGGAAGAGCTGTTCCCCCACCAACAGTACCTACCGCTAGTGAAGAAAAATCGATACTGGCATAGACACCATCACCCTCAACTTCAAAAGTTACCGCTGCGCTGGATGCGTCGACAACATGCGCAGGGTCTTGTCCGGTCGCAATGTACAGTGCGGCTACTACATTGGCAACTTGCATGTTTTGAGAAAAAGAACCAGCTACAGCACTACCAACCAAGTTCTTGGCGACATGTGCTTCCACCAAACTTGTGGGAGTTACTCTCAAACCTTCCAATACTTTTGCAGAAAGTACTGTTTCCACATGCACTTGATAGCCTCTACCTAATAGTCGGTTAATTGCTGCATCTTTTTTATCGGTGCAAACGTTGCTTGAAAGTGCAACCATCCGCACCTCTGGCCAACTTGCACCAGCATCAGACCACCAAGAATCAAGTGCAATACTCACCATATTCATACCCATTGCTTCACCAGTGTCAAAGCGAAATCTGGCAAAAACACGTTTGCCACGAATAAAGACTTCGACTCCTAAGTATGAGAGATGACTACTTGACTTAATTGATGAATCAATTAATTTTGACTTATCACTCTTCAGCCATTCAGCAAACTTTTTTGCCATAGCAAAGTTGCTGCAAGCAAAAACCGGCGCTCTGGTCATTCCTGATTTGGTCACAAATACCCGCACATCACTCAAAGAAAGTGCTCGCGCACCTCTGTTTACACTTGCCACCAAGGCACCTTCTGTCGTAGCTAAAGGAAAAAACAGTTGCTTTTGTACAGCATTTTGTGAAGAAGGTTCTACACTAATATTGACACACACCGGCCCAGCAATACCTAGCGGAATTGCAATGGAACCTATGAGGTTTTCGCAGTTTCGTTTGCCTACTATCTCTGGATCAAAAGTAAATTGATTGAGAGTATTAATAACATCTGGATGTAAATCACGCAACATCTCATGACGAATTAAAATCTTCTTTTTTTCACTCAAATCTGTTTCTTTAATAAAAAATGAATGTTTGTTGGTCACGAAAAGTTAGTCGTAAAGCACCCCAAAAATCATGCAAAATAAAGTTGCAGCATGAAGACTGTCCACGGAACCAAAAGATATGTTTCACCTTGCAGTACGCAATCTAACGGATGAGTTCTTTTTTGTAATTCTTCCCAAGAATATTCCAGAGATTGCTCTGCAGTTGGATAGTTAGACTTTTTGATTGCCTCTCGTATCGATTGTTGCAGCTCAACAAGTGGAATCCAAGCAGTTTTGACAACTTCACTAGAAACTGGAGTAATTTCGGCGGTTTCATACACTCCCGTAAACACATGGTCAACTTCGTGTTCAGAATACTTTTCGTTGCAGTAAGCACGATACTCAAACACACCTTTTTTTTGCAAGGTTGTCCCTATTATGGCAAGCTCCTGTAACAATCTACGGTGGCAACACTGCTCAACGGTCTCACCTTTTTGCACATTTCCGCAAACTGTATTGCCCCACCAGAGCGCACCTACAATCTTTTGCTCACTGCGTTGCTGAAACAACACCTCATTGTTACTATTAAACAACCAAACTGAAACAGCACGATGTCGTCTTGTTGGATTTTGATGAGTTGCATACTTTTCATCAAAACCTACCACACAATCTGCACCATCTACCAAGATGCAATTATCTTCATCCAACAGCTTAATCTTCGGTTCATTCATGAAACAACCTATTTATACTCTGAAACAAATACGATTAATCGAAATCGAAGCAATAAATACCCTAACACAATTTGCCAGTACAAACAAAAGAAAGTAACGGTATTTGAAAAAAAAGTTACACTATCACACAACAACCAGTGAGAATTTGAACATGACAAAATCATTCTTAACAGTGGAACAAAAGAAAGCTTCCACACTAAATTTACTACAGCCAGTATGCCGAGTGGAGTCAATGATAACCAAATAAAAAGTTTTTCCTTCACTAAGGATTGCATGGTCTGATACGGATGAATCAGCAGCCCAGCGGTGATACTCACAACGGCATATAAACTGGATGCAATTAACTGTTTTTTACTCATTAGCGTTTTTCTGCAATCTCTAACAACAATGCCGTGACCACTGCCGCACCTACTAATACTTGCCATGAATGAGTACCAAAAAAAGCCGTGAAAACATCCAATTTTTTAGGCAGAAGTGGACTTTTTGTAAGTTGCGCCTGAAATAGTGCTTCTTCTTGAAGCTTTTCTAAAAAAGTATTTGACATATTAATTTTTAAGCCACAAAAACTTAAACTCTTCTCTGGCTCTAAAAAGATCGGATTCAACTGCTTTCACAGTGGTACCCAACTGCACTGCAATTTCCTTAACTTTTGCTTTATCAATATATTTTCGTTGCAACAGTTCACTATACCCAACGCTCATTTGACTTAATACCAATGCTACTTTGTCTGAAAGTTCTTGACTATCTGCCAGCTTTTCCTCCAGAAAAAATTCTGAAAGCGGTAGTGCCCGTAAGGCATTCTTGGCGTATTTTTTTCGATAATAGTCTGCAATCTCATGACGTAAAACAGCATTCATCCACGTCCACAGACTGGAAGCACCTCTAAAAAGGGGCATTTGTCTCAGGCAATTAATAAATGTCTGTTGTGTTAATTCTTCCGCATCTTTGGTGTTGGAAATTTTTTGTAACGCTACCGCAAAAATTCTGTCATGATAGCTCGAAAACCACTGGGAGACTGCTTTAGAGTCACCAGTTTTCAGTTTTTCAAGCAATGTTGATTCTGATAAAATGTGCATAAGTAAAGTCTGATATACTATACCACGTAATGCAATGGACTATCGTTCCCCAAGCGTATGCTCAAACTGCTGCCTGCCAGCCAGGACAAGGTGGAGTTGACCTCGGCAACTGCCTTCGGCTTGCTGACGACACTCCCGTAAGTATGGTCTATACTAGCCCCGCTTTTCTCGTTAATCTCATCGTCAGCAACCTTTTTATTATCTCTGGCGTGCTTTTGGTTGGTCTAATTATTACCGCTGGCTATAAATTCATCACCAAAGGTAAAGAGGGTGTGCAAGAAGCACAACAGATTCTCACCAACGCATTGCTTGGCTTTATTCTTATGTTTTCAGCATACTGGATTGTACAAATTATCGCCCTGATAACCGGAGCAGATATACTATTATAATACCATTATGAGAAAATATCTTTTTTTTACTCTAACCGCACTTTTTTTGGCTGTATTACTAGGTGTGCGTGTGGCAAATCCAGTTTTTGCACAAACTGACATACTTGACGCAGTTGGCACCATTGATAAACCACCTGGTGTTGCTGAATTTGATGAGGCGGGCGGTATTGCTGAAGGTGACATCGGCATCCTCTTTTTCGCTTCAAGAGTAATTGCAATCGTAACTATTTTTGCTGGAATTTGGACATTCTTTAATGTCCTGATGGCAGGATTTACCTATGTTACTTCAAGTGGAAATGCACAATCTCACACTCTGGTGCGCGACAAACTTACCATGAGTGTGCTAGGAATTCTTTTGATAGTTACCGTATACACCGTTTCTGGCTTGATTGGTGTCATTTTCTTTGGTAATGCGACCTACTTATTAAACCCAGTTATTGAAGGGCCAGCAGCAATCTAACTATGAAGTCTTTTGCAACCACTGCCACACTCCGTTTTTCTAAACTGTTACTCTTTGCTTTTTTTCTACTTGTTCCTTTTTTTACCCAAGCTGAACCTGCGTTTGCTCAAACCTGCTCATACAATAATCAATGTATTAACAATCAACGATGCTTTTGTATTTATGGTTACTGCGCAATTACCCAATCACCCTGTGGCTCAGCGATAATTGGTGATGTCGAACCACCAAAAGGAGTTGCAGAATATAATGAAGAATCGGGTGGTGAGGTAGGATTATTATTGTTTGCATCTCGAGTCATACAATTATTATCTGTCATTGCAGGACTTTTTGTGGGCTATAACTTCATTACTGCGGGCTTTACCTATGTTGGTTCAGCAGGAAATCCACAAGTGCATGCCCAGGTAAAAGATAAACTCACCTATGGATTCATGGGACTAGCATTGATTGTCAGTGCTTATACACTCGCCGGCATCTTCGGACTCCTATTCTTTGGCGATGCTGGATTTGCACTCAATCCATCCTTGGGGGGTGCTGTACAATAAAAATTAGTATATAATTGAGCCATGTTGACGTTACTTGCACAATTTGGCAATGGATTTGACACTTCGGATGCTCCGTTTGCTGAAGACCTCACTACAAATGAGGGAGCAACAGCTAGTCTCGAACTTTTCATTTCCAACATGATTGGTGTTCTCACCGTCTTTGCAGGCCTTTTCTTTATTGTTTATTTCGTCATGGCAGCTCTAACTTGGGTTACGTCTGGTGGTGACACGGGGAAACTTCAAAATGCTCGAGAAAGAATGTTGCATGGCGTTCTAGGTCTGGTTATTGTCGTAGCAGCATACGGAATAGTTGGCCTCATCGGTTCAATTGTCGGATTCGACCTACTCAATCCTGCAGAAAAATTATTAGAACTTGCTCCAACTCCATAATGACTATGCATACAAAACATCTCAAAAAAACGCTCTCATTTTTACTCGCACTCAGTAGTCTTGCATTGAGTCCCGTGCGAGTTTTGGCAGCCATTAACAACCCAGCCTTATCTGAAGATCTCGGCGGAAGCGCCACTGACTCAGAAGCTGCAACATCTGGAGCCATATTTGTCAGTTACCTCGTTTCTCTCTGGGAAGCAGCCATTAATATTGGCGGCTTACTCGTTCTCATGTACTTCATTTGGGGTTCTATGGAGTGGGTTACTTCTGGCGGTGACGCTGGAAAACTAGAAAAGGCTCGTGGTCGAATGATGCACGCAGTTATTGGTTTACTGATTTTAGTTTCAAGTTTTGTGATCCTTGGTTATGTCAGCACAGCACTCTTCGGCGAAGACTTCTCAATTCTCAATCTATCGTTCCCGACACCAGGTAATGACGGACCATAAAGGCATTTATGAAAATTGCTCAAGTTGAACTTAATATCGCAGACGAAGCAATTAGCAGAGGCGCGCCTGGCACCGCAAATCTCGATCCTACCGATGGTACTGTTGGCTTTGGAAGTTTAGTAAGCAGTATCTTATCGTTTGTTATTCTCATCGCAGCTATTCTAGTTCTCTTCTACTTAATTTGGGGTGGAGTCGAATGGATTACCTCTGGAGGAGATAAGGGTAAGCTCGAAAAAGCAAGACAACGCATCACCAGCGCAATTCTCGGCATTGTGGTACTGTCAGGCGTACTTGCAATCTTTAGCGTGGTGCAACAATTCTTGGGCATTGAAGTGTTCAGCTTCTAACCAAAATTATTGAAATCGTAAAAATGCCGATGTGTAGTAGAATATATACAAGATAGACACTTGACTCAAGGTCAAAGAAAACTAATAATAGTAAAAGTGAAAAAAAATAAGGAGACTATGACAAAATCACTTAAAAAATATGTAGCCTCTGGCTTAACTACAGGAGCAGCACTGCTCACTGCAGTTTCTCCAGTGTTTGCTCAAATTAATGCCGCAGAAATCGACCCTGGTAACGGTTTCGCAACAGACATCGGTACGCTCATTAATGCAGTACTATCATTCGTGATGGTTATCGCAGCTTTGCTCGTATTTATGTACCTCATTTGGGGTGGTATTGAATGGATTACTGCTGGTGGTGACAAAGGTAAAACTGAGTCTGCTCGTAACAAAATTACTGGCGCTATTCTCGGTCTTATCGTTCTCGCTGCTTCATATGCAATTCTTCTCATTGCTCTTAACTTCATCGGTTTCGCAAACCTTGGTGAAGCATTCAGCAACGTGAAGAGTATCAACGACTAAATTGATACAGTTATCTACAACGTAACTAAGAAACACCCCGTTAACAGCGGGGTGTTTTGATGTATTTTGATATATAATACCCATATGAGAACATTTCTGCATTCAACCCTATTAGCAACACTTTTAGTATTTGCAGTAGTTTTATTAGCAGGCAGCATGTCAACCACTCAGATTTTCGCAGATACAGGTACAAATAACACTGCTCTTATAAAAAATGGTGATGTTCTCTATCTTGGCAAGACGCTCACTGCTAAAAACTCTGCAACTCGCTCAGCAAGCACTACAAAATCTGCAACCAGTTCAGCGGGATTATCAATGACTCGATATACTATCTTCCCCAATGTTCAAATTGAAATTCCTCAAGGATTTGCCAAGGATATTGGCTCTATCATCAATGCGCTACTCAGCTTAGTGATGTTGTTTGGAGCTTTGTTGGTATTTCTGCAACTTATTTTAGGAGGACTGTTCTGGATAACTGCGGGCGGAGATAAAGGAAAAACTGAGGCAGCTCGCCAACGCATACTTTCTGCGCTACTTGGTCTAATCGTGCTTTCAGCCAGTTTTGCAGTTTTTTCACTTGCACTTAACTTCATAGGATTTGCTTCAATCGAAGAAGTGTTTCAAAACACACGCACTATAACTGGTGAATAGCTTCGTTTATAAACACCGAGATGACCGTATTTAAAAACCTTGCTATACTAACTAGTATGACAATCACCAGCCGATGGAAAAATAGTACAGCTAGCATTAAAAAAATCGCCACTTTGCTTTTTGTAGTGGCAGTTTCAACGATAGTGAGCGCTCAGCCTGTTCACGCTCAGACGAGAGAATGGGGCGGTGTTTGTTTAGGCCCAACCGAAGGATCAGCAGATGTGGCAACTATCCAAGGTCTTGAATGCTTAATCGCTAATGTGTTCATTGTTATTATCACTCTCGTTGGCCTTGCTGGCTTTGTGATGTTTTGTGCTGGCGGAATTATCTGGATGTTTTCAGGAAATGATAGCAAAAACACTGCTACAGCCAGACAAACTATGACCTATGCGGTTATTGGAATAGTGGTAACCCTCAGCGCATTTATTGTTCTTAACCTAATCTCTGCCTTCACCGGCATTAGCATCATTACTCAATTCAGAATTCCTACTTCAGAGATGTAGCATCTCTTCCTGTAAGGTATAATAAATTTTGTGCACACACCTAAGATCCAATCTGTTGTAACTGTGGTAGCAGCATGTTTTTTTGCTTTTGCTGCGGGCGTGCAAGCTCAGTGTGCGGCTGGACAAATCGATCTCTTGGAATACATGGGACCAGAAAATGGCCAAAGCTACGATTTGCGATACTGTGGCCCGGCAGGTAGTGGATCCGAACCAATCCAAGTAAATCGAGATACAATTCTTACTGTTGAAGGCCCAAAGCCCGGCTTCTACCTCAATAAAGGCGGAAATTATGAAGCTTACTTTTATGACAATCAAAACATCTATTTATATGAAGATACTTCTTGGGATGAAACATGTCCAAATGGAGAAGAAGCGTTCTACCGTGTTTTTCGGCCTGGTGGAGCAGCGGGTGGACCTATTCAACGATGTGTGAATATTGGAACAGCCATGTCTTCTCAACAGTATGTCGTTGGCTACAGTGAAGCTGGATACAACCGAGGAGATGCTGGCACTGTATGTAATAACGGTTACCAACCCACAACCGTTTCCCAAATCGTTCAATCGGGTGCAAATAATCCTTACTCACCCACCATTCCAGGTAGTCTTCCAGAGGATACCATCGTGCTCACAAATGCGAGTGGCGCTGGTGCGGGCGAATCAAAATATTATACCAAAGGGTATGGCCTCACTGCGTTTAGAGCAGTTGATGCCAGTGGTAATGTTTTTTTCTGGAGTTCTTTCTATAAGGATGGCGTGAGTACTAGCGAGCCCAATTTACAATGCAGCGACAGTGACGTAGAAACTATGACTGGGTATGACACATCAGGCTTTCCAGAATACACCGCAACGGAGGATACATACTATCTGCATCCAATTTCTGGTATGTTATCCCCAGGTAGAAGTGTGGAAAAAATCAGAAAAGACCTGGCGCTTTCTGGATATGAAGCATATTGCGCAGCTGATAATGTCAAAATAAAACCTGAAATTAACACAGCAGAACTCGTTAGGCGCTACTTAGAACTGAATCCCGGTGGCATCAATTTATTGGGTGAATCAGTAGAAACTCTTGATGTTTCCACAGCTCAATTCCCCATCTGGAGAGAGTTGGATGCTAAAAAATTTTTGACAACCTCAATAGAGGAGTACTTCAGTTTTAAAGATGTATATACCCAAATTCCTTCTACAGCAGAACTCAATTCTGCACCCATCAACTCACTATTGAGCGTTGAACAACGTTGCGTCCAAAGTGCAAAAGTACTTCTTGCTACAGAACTTATGTGCGAAAAACTACTCAATCCTGGTGAATGCGCACCACTCGCCCAACCTGTTCCAGGCACCAACTACAGCGTTGATAGCTTGAGGGCAGACCTACACGACTTCATTCCAAAATATAGAGATGGTGGTATTGGGGAAGGATGCAGAGAACTTTACGAAGACCAAGACACCGCGCTTGAGTTTAAAAAAGGTTTGCAAAACATGCCCCTTGAAATTAATACAGCATATCGCTTTGCATTTTTAGTTGCTGCAATAGAAATGAAACCCCCTGGCAATAGTAGTGTTGCCACCAGCATCTTTAATTTTTTTACCGGCAGAACTGAAGATCAGCAACCAAAACATGAGGTGCTCGTAACTGCTTTTAAAGTACCAGACATTGCCACCAACAAGGGTGGAGGTGATGATTCCGGAAGTCAGTATTGGAATGACCCTTCATATCTTACCCGTAATGTACTTATTCCCAGAAAAAGAGTGGCGGAAATTGAAGATGTGGAACGTCCTGCCCGAAGGCAACAAATTTTAGATGCAGCAGTAAGTGCGGCAGTGCAAAACGATGGAAGTAAAATTTATTGCTATGACGGCACATTTCCAGGTGGGATTGGTGTTGAAGCTTGTGAAAATGAAGTTGGCAAAGCAGTGGTAGATCTTATTAATGGTAGTGCTCAGGGATGTAGCGAAAGAATTGAGCCAGTGATGCAACTGTTTAGTGCAGCTGGTTTTGGAGATGTACTCGATCCATATGGACGTTTTTACATTAATGAATGGGGTCAACAAATCTTGCTAAACATGTTTGGCGCCGGCTCCTACCCAGACAGAACACATGTTGTAGACAATAATTACATGGATCCGCAAAAGGCAAAAATTGATACTCCGTGGTACGAAAAAATTAAATCACGCTGGACCATTAATTCTAATACTTGGCCCGCAGCTACTAATGAAACCAAGGTTTCATTTTACCTCGTCTACCCTTTTGGCTACGAGATTGACCAAATTGAAAACGTACTCAAAAATACCTTTTTCACCAAAGATCAATTAGCAACACTCGAAACTGATCCAGCAATTAAGGATCGCTTCCCACTGAAGGGAGATCGCAGTGGACTCTCTGGAGGTGGGGTATCTTGGGATTTTGTCGATCCAGAAGAAACTTGTGATAATGGCACTGCAACCCCGGGACCCTGTACAAAAAGCGTTGATATTACACTGTCGCAAGAAAGTGCTGAGTATGGTGTGTATGGAGCTCGACTTGGATATTGGCTGCGTCAGATTCAAAAATCACTCAACAGCAGTGTGAGTAGTACACAAAATTATCTATCAAATTGTCAAAGCTTGGAGCAATTTTTCACTGGGCGCTGTGGCAAAGGTTCATCTGGCTCAGGAACCGGGACTGGTCCGGGCACAGGCACCGGCACGGGAAACAATCTTGTCGCAGTAGCACAATGTCTCCCCAACAGCCCTCGCATCACGTCTGGAGAAACTGCTACTCATATTTATACGGATGCCACCAACACCTGCACCACCTTCGTTTCGAACATACATAACATACCAGAGTGGAAAAATCCCAATGATCCAGCTAAAGACTGTGCCAATTTATACTCGTATGTTGCCTGCACCTACCCCAATACCTTAATACAGAATGGCGTGAGTAGCAGTGGCCAATTTAACACAACTAGTAGCACCACTGCTTGCGAATACGTCGTTGCGCAAGCACGAGCTGCAGGAATAAGTCCTCGGTTTGCACTTGCCATGTGGGGTGAAGAGTCGGGATTTAGTAGCTATCGAGTTCCAGATTTTGGCGTCATTTCTCAACCAGCACAAGACATGGGCGCTCAAGTTGGGAGCTTTGTCAGAACGGCAAATAGTTATTCAACACTCATCAATTTCTTAGAAGCATATTCTGGTGAAGTTCGAGGTAGTAATGTCTTTTGCAACAATCCCGCATTTGTAGGTCGTCTCAAAACCTTCTACGACTTCCTCGGGCCATGATAAAACGTCTGTTTTAACTATTTCTCGATTGGTTTTTTGAAGGAGTGTACTTTAAACTTCCCACTCGCTGTTGTTGGTGCGGTTGCCCTAACTCAGAATGCTGCTGGGACTGCCGAACCTGAGGACGCTTAGTTGTAACCTGCAATCTTTGCAACGGTTTTTTCTTTTGTTTTGCAAGTGGCTCTCCCTCATCAGTCGACTCTGTCTCGGCATCAAACTCAGGTTCGACCTCTATAATACCGGGTTGTTCTACAGTTGGCACTGGTTGGATTACTTGCGGTTGTGATGCTCTGGTTCTACGAGCACCTAAGCGTAAGAGTCTTGCAACTACTTCAAAAGTTGTAGCAGTAGCCCTGAGCGACTGGAGATTTTCTGTTTCCTGCTCAATTCCTGCCAAAAGCTCCGTAGCAGTATTAGGAGTAATATCCATATTTAAAGACTGGAGTAAATCTGCGGCGAACTCACTTAAAGAAGATGTTCCTACTGAACTAAGGGATAAATGACCAATGCTTGTTGGCGAAGTTGTCAACGTTACTGTTGCTGTGTTTTTAAAGACATCTTCATATCCATAATACAACTGCTCAAGCATATCGAGCGATGTGATGCCAACCAAAATAATTAAATCGGTTTCAAAACCAGTGTATGAATATTCAACAGTACGAGCATCTAGAGGCTGCGCACCTTTTTTTGGTTTGATTGTGAGAAAAAATTTTGTTGAATCTTCGGAAATATGATAACTGACTTTATCTACGGCCTGTTCGTTATATTCAAAACTCACACATAAATTTTGGTTTCCGAGCTCAGTAACAACCTGATCTAATCCTGGTATTTTTCTTGATGAAGCCATGATAACTTCTTTACCGGAAATTCTGAGCGCATCTGTAAGTGCTCCAACGCATGCCAACTCATCCTGAGATGCACCTGCTTTGAAGAAAACCACCACACTTTGTGAAGACTGAATGTAGCCAGAAAGCGTGTTCAACTGTGTCTGTTCGATCATAACTAGATCATAGTATATATCAAATAAGCAATTTTTTCTGGCTCAAATCTAAATCCCCTTACTTCCCCTCCTCGTTTTTTGGTATAATTGCCTATATGGCCAAAAAAGCCGGATTATTACTAGTACTATTTTTTTCATTTCTTTTTGTAAGAGTGGGCGAAGTTAGCGCTCAGGGCGAAGGCTTTGGTGCGCGGTATGAGACAAGTCTACGTGACAGCTACAATCAAGCTATTCAAGATTGTGGAGCTCCCTCATTAGAGTGTTTAGTTCATCATGTGTTTAAATACATTCAAATTGAGATTGCCAACACACCTTCGCAATCTCCTCCAATACCGATTAGTGGCGCACCACTCACGGAGGAACAAAGACTAGCTCGAGTTGGAGGTGGTGGCGCATCATATGGTTTTATGTACTTGATTGGTCAAATGTATCAGAATCCTGCCGCAAGTACTCACACCTATGTTGCAGATCTTTTGGAAAGCGCCAATATTGCCACACCCGCTTATGCGCAAGGTTTAGGTTTTGCCTCTCTTGATCCAATTTTAGAGCTATGGAAAGTGTTTAGAAATATAGCATACATGTTCTTTGTGGTGATATTTATTGTTATTGGATTCATGATTATGTTTAGACAAAAAGTTGGTGGTCAGGCTGCAGTCACTGCTCAACAAGCCATTCCCAGCATTATTGTCAGTCTGATTTTTGTAACCTTCTCATATGCAATAGCCGGCTTTATGATCGACATGATGTATATTACCATGTACTTAATGGTTGGTATTTTCGATGCTAGCGGCTCTAACATTGGCCAAATTATTGACTACGACATTCTCTCACTCATGGGACAACTCTACAAACCAACTGCGGGAAATTTTGCTGGAAATATTGATATTGTCACCAATTTACTTGCTGGTATGGTTGAGACTGAAGCAATTGCTGGAGCTCTTGGCGTAGTTGGCGGTCTTACACTTTCACTCGTACTTGCTGTTGCGGTATTGATAGGTACTTTTAAACTCTTCTTTGAACTACTTCGCTCTTACTCTTCTGTCATTATTGAAGTTGTTGTTGCACCACTCAAATTAATGTTGGGCGCAATTCCTGGTAATAATGCCTTTAAGCCCTGGATAAAAAATATTTTTGGCAATCTTATAGCTTTCCCTACTGTTTTATTTATAGTTATCCTGTTTTACCAATTCACCGATTTGGGAGATAGAACAGATGGTGGGTTTATGCCGCCCTTTCTACTTGGCCGTGGACAATCAGGCGCCATCGCCACACTCATGGGCTTAGCATTAATCCTCGCTCTCCCAGAAATTGTCAAAGATGTAAAGAAGAAAGCGGGTGCAAGCGAAGGATTTGGAACAATGATTCAACAAGCAGCAAGCGCCAGACTGAGCAAGGGTGCAAAAGTAGCTGGCGACTATTCTCTACCATACACTGGAGCAGCTATGTCGGGAGCAAAGGGTCTGGGGCAAGCTTATAGTGCTCACAAACAAGATAGTGATGCAACACTCGGATCATTCCTCAGAGATGGCATGTGGAATGGAGTTGGTCCAAAAGGAAATAAATTTGGAGGAATTGGCCCTGGTCTCTCAACAGGTTTCAAAAAAGGAAGAAATGCTCGAGTTTTCTTGGATAGATTAAGAAGCGGACAAGCTTTCGACCCACACAATACTGAAGACTTGCTAAGAAGAATCGCCGAGGGTAAAGATAAGGACGGCAAAACAATCAAAGAAGAAGTTAGGGGTTCTAAATAAACCCCTTGGTTGTTTTCAATCCTCATTCTTATTGAAAACCCACTCGCGTTATCTCATAAGCGAAGTTCGCTCTTCAATACATTTTAAATGCAAATATCAAACTCGCTTACCACTATTAAGCTAGTGATCTTTTTCTGCAAGTTTTAACAACGTACCCTGTCGTGTCAACGGAAACTTCGTATGTTTATGTCTTTTCAACATCTCTAAGTAAATTTTATGCCTCTTTTCTGTTGGTAAAACTTGACTTTTTAGCCATACCTCAAGACTTTTTCCCATGATTTGTTGCGGTGGATCTTCGTGATACACTTTTCGATACCAACTATCTACATATTCATACAGGTTTTTATTTCTACGTAGTTTTGGTGGTGCAAAGTCATGAGAGCGCTGAGCTTTCACACCTTTAATCCGCACCACATTTCCTTTTTCAATTTTTTCTATTGGGTTTAATGACAAATTATTAATAACCGCTGTCATTTCTGCTTTATAAGAACTAAGACCTCCGTTTCTCGAATCACTGAGGGCCTCAACCATTGCGTGATATAGTCTTTCTCTTTCTTTTGGATCATCATAATCGTCGAATGCCTGAGCTAATCGCAAACAGTAATGAGTTAATAATGGTTCCAAAAAGAGTGTTAGATGGTTCCCCGGGAACATTTTAACTTTTCCTGCGGTTTGTAGCCACTTACCCAACAACCCACCCTTACCGGCCTCTTCATAGTGCTCCATGATTTGCTCAAAGGTTAGGGGCGCTGGTATGTCCTTGTATGCCATCTCAAGCAATTCGCCAAATCCGTTTTCTTCTGCCAACTGATACAACTCAATTGAGCTAACAGATTCCCTGTTGCCATCAAATTTTTTGGCTAACTCCAAAGCTCGATTTGCTATGTATTCTGGAGACTGAGTGTAGGCCGTCCATCGCTCTTCTTCAATTTTTGTTTTCCTATGATTGGTAATCTCAATCACATCGGCTGATGCCAAACCTTCTTTCGCAAGCGCCTCCTGGTAGCTCTGATTATCTTTTGGATCCAACAAATACCTTCTCCAAGCCCTCTCTTCTTCTTCTTTATTAATTGGGTCGTTAGCAGCAAGTCTTTCTCGCAAACCCTCTCCAACCATTTTTGTTCTATTGCTGTCAATCATGTGGTCAAAAAGCCAGAGTGTTTCATCTGGATGAAGTCTTAAAAATGCATCTGTAGCCAGACCAATTGACTCACAATATCCTGCTAGGGGAATTCCATGATTCTCTTTGTAACCTGATTTTCGCTTTGTTTTTTCATCTCTGTGCGCAGTAAAATTATCAATTTCAAAAAACATTCGTTCATGTCGCCACATTTGTTGTTGTAATTTAATCATTGCCTCGTGATCTGGCCAAGTCCAGTCTTCACTTTTTGCTGTTTCTTTTGTAACACCTCTTGCAATCGCCTCTGGCTTGAGAGGTTCCTTCTTTCCATATTTAAATTTGCTTTTTCTCAAATCTTCATGATAAAAAAGTATCCACATCGACCAATCTTCGTCATTTCCACCATACCTAAACATACGGTGTACTGCAGCTGCCAGCGGGTCGGAGAACATAATTCTATCTGGATCTTTAACAGCACCATTATGTCCGCGTGTTTGAGTTGTTTTTTGTAATTCTCTAAGTGAGAGCGTGAGGTAGTCGAAGTTTGTATAAATAAGTTGTGCAAACTCTAGAGCGCGAGGATCATACCGTTTGCCACCTTCTCCGAAAACCTTATTGATATACCTATCTAAAACTGTACGGCCGGTTTCACCAATGAGGAGAAAAAAATTCATTTCACCATCAAACTCATATAGTGGAGTTTCTCCAGGCCTCAAGTCGTTAACGAGAATTGAAAGTTCTTTTCCATCTCTAAGAACTACACACTGGTCTGGCCGGAGTGACGCAGTTTTGACTACATGTTCTAATATTTCTGATAATTGAGCACCATATTCTGGGTGATAGGTGGTGGCAATCAGCAACTCTCTACGAGTAATAATTCTTTTCTGCATCTCAGCGTACAGTTGCGATCTATCAGTGGAAGCTTTCTCATTTTCATGCTGATTCTGATTATCCATTGTCTTCAGCTGGACTTTAACTTTATAAACAATTCTGTCGATTTCTGCTTTTGGATCACCCTCAATGTTTGTATTGGCTTTTTTCATGAATTCATTAATGACTTCACGTTCTCTATTTCCGCCTGTAGGACCTTTCCACTCTTTCCACAAGAATGGGTCCATACGAGAATCACCAATTTCATCGGCTAGTTCAGCCAACGACATAGTGCTCACTTCTGGTTTAAGCATTGTTTCAAGAATTCCTCCAGCATCCAACAAGTCTCTAATTCTGGGAACAAGTTGCTCAATTGCTTGAACAACCGATGCCTTTTTTCCTGAAGGATTCAAAAGCCCTTTCACGGAAGCTTTAGCAACCTCATCTGTCAAATCTATTTTGAGTTGCTTAAGTGCTTTTCTTGGTAAATCTTGTCTTTTTGCCGGTACTTGAGCAAGTAATCTTTTAATTTCAATGATAATTGGGTTGCTATTAAAGTCATTAAGCTCTTTTGCTGCAGCATCTTGTTCTATAAGCTCGTTTAACTCGGCTAGTTTTGCTGTCGCAGCATCGAACAAACTTTGTATGTAGTCGTTCTTAAGATCTCCAAAGTGGTTTGCTGGAGTAAGCCACTCGTTTGCTTTTTTTTCAGCTGTTGCATCAGCCACCTTTGACTGAAGTGCTGTAATTCTATCTTGAGGAGTATCGCCAGGAGTATACGGAGGTGCCGGCGACACTCGAGCTGTTTGAGCAACTAAATCTTGCAACATTGGATATTGATCTAGCGTTGCTTTCCAAGTTTCAAACAATTTTGTATCAATTTCAACAATACGATCGTTTAATTTCTTGCGCATTTCCTTTGCTGGATTAATGTATAAAATGAGTATTTGCCTGTTTCTTCTGACACTAACCACAGCATCGTCAGAGCGAGCCAAGGCCTCTCTAATTTCTTCTGCATTATCTATGAGTTGATCTAAATCTGCTGTGAGTGAACCACTATGACCCACCACTTGTCTAGGATCCCAATCTGGGTCTGCTAAATATTGATTAGCCTCGGCAACAAATAAGGCTAGTATTCTTAACTCGTCGGGGTGAGAGGTGTCAACACTTTGCCAGCTTATTTCTTGAGTTGGTGCCTTATCTTTAAGTTGACCTAAAATAGTTGAAATATTGTGTAATAATCCATTAATTTCTGCAAGCTGATTAGTAAACTCTAGGTCATAACTTAAATCAAGATCTGACATCTCCATGTAAAAACCAACCCTCAGTGCCTCGAGAGCTTCAGCTGCTGTAAAATCGGAATCTGCCACAGCACGCTGTACTTCTGTTAAAAATGGGCGGAGTTTTGCTAGTAGTGCCTTTTTTTCAGTAGTAAACGACTCCAATCTTTGTGCTGTATCTTCTTCAATGTCTTGAACAGGTGCTGCGTCTGCCTGATTTACTACTTCTTCAAGAGGTTGCTCGGGTGTTTGAGATTTAGCCATGCGTTCCTGTGCAACTCTTCGGGCTCTATCAAGCAAGCCAGCACCACCACTTTTGATTTTATTCAATCTATCATTAAGAGCAGCAAGCCTTCTTTGCGCAACAATTTGGTCAGATTCTTGTGCAGCCCGAACGATCTCTTCTCTGTTAGTAAGGTAATAATCAGCTTGAGTCCTAGATACATCGCTTAGTTTAAAACCTGATTTAAAAATAAAACTTTCTAACGTATTAAGGTGTTCGTTTATTGCACCAACATCACGGTTGGCAATTGAAGCAGTGAGAGCAGCAATTAAGCGATTATACTCACCTTGAAGAGCAATTTTTTCTTGTTGTGGTCTTGATTCACTATCTGGTCTAGCCATGGGTAATATTATATCATTTTTCCTCATAAAACTGTCAAAGAAGATTTACGACAACTAATGCCCACCCACTGTCTGGGTACTATCGTACTTGCATTACCTTATTTTTTTCGCTACAGTGGTGAAACTTTACGGAATCTGGTGAAAATCCAGAGCTGTGCCGCAACGGTGACTGTTACAAACAGAAGTCCGATCTGTAAAGAAACTTTGTACAACCAAAGTATACCGACGAGCATCGGGCTTGCGCCCATCGTACTACTTTCCACACCAGCAAGCCTTGTTGCTCCTCTCAGGAGGAGTATGTTGAGCAGACAAGAAAAAAACCCACCTACATCCCAATTTGAACAATGGGACGCAACTGATTACATTGCACTAATGGCCAATCCTGCTTTTCGCACGGAGGAAGCATTACGAACTCTTTTTGCAGCCAATTTTTTTGCTTTTGCAGCCGAGTATACTCGAGGTGAACTCATTTCTAACTTTACAATGAATGTTGATCCTCAAAAAGGCCTGTTGGGAATGTCCTCTTCATACAACGAAGGTATGGAAGGCATGGGTGAGCACTTTGAAACTAAAATTGCAGGACAAAAAAAGCAAACTGCTCGAGCAGAGGCGGAAACCAACAATATCGACAAACTAAACGAGTGGTCAAAAACGGCTCCGGTTGATTCCTTTTTTGTCTGGAATAGTCCGCCAGGAAAGATATCTGAAGGATATGCAGGACTCAATTCGCATTCATTCATTTTTATCTATCACAAAACAACTGCAAACACAGTGGTATTGCATCAACTCAGAACCTGGATGTCACTCTCACAACATGCTGAGTTTCAAAATCAGATCTCTTCTCATACCCAAAACATCTCATCCGCTGTAAATGCAGTAGAACATTCCTATCGCATCATTAATAACATTTCAGTCTTTGAACCCAAAGATGTGGGATGCACTTCCGCAGCAGAAGTAGTTGCAAAACTAACTGAAAGTGCCTACCAAACAGAGCAAACCTGGAAGACGAAACCACAAGAAATGCCCAAAGTTCCCGATGCTGAATATGCCCAACTTAGAGACTTTTTACTAAGCCTGTATGTGCGTGTGGTTGTACCCGCTCTTCTTACTGAAGTGCCCGAAACCCAAGATGCAAATAGTACGGAGTGGCTGGCGTTTATCTCCTCACCAGCATATAAAATGCTCATTCAAAAATTAGATGTTGCTTTCGGCATATTAGCCTATCAACCGCTTACTAAATGGGTGGCAGAAAAAGACGAAAATAAACAACAATCACTTCTGGGGCAGTTGTTAAGAAAAAAAGATACGTCAATCACCACTCTTTCGTTTGAAGAGATTGAAGAAAAACTACTTTCACTCTTTCATTTACAACTACAAAAATCTGCAGGTACACCAATTACTCGAAAACAAATCAAAGAATACAATGCCATCGCTTCATCGCTCATGGCTACAACATCAAGAGGATTGAGTTTGGGTCAGTGTGGGCTTGGAACCTTTATACCTACTAGAATGTTCAAAACATTTGGACTACAAGACATAGCTGGCTCAACTCTTAACCCAGGAATGCTTCTAGGTTTGCCCTCTCACGAAAAAGCTGCAGCCTTTTCATTCTTAACAACCAAAAAATATCTTCCTCTCCACCTTCCCAATGGTGAAACTTGGTATGTTTTAGCCAAACACCATCAACTCTATGCCAATTATTTTGCTCAAAATCCAAATAGTTTCACAGCTGATGGACTGCCCATCGGCCCTTGCGGCTGGTTACTGCGCGGCGACCCTCGTGGTATGGATGAGCTCGTTTTAACCGGTGGAGAATTTAGTCAATTTGAACTACTCAAAGCGTCGTTACTCGCCGATTTATTAAGCAATCCTCACGACACACTTTCATTACTCGAATCATCCCTCATGCCTCATATTCACTCCGCTGTACAAAAAGAGAGGCTCACTCAAGTACTACTCACTTTACATGACGCACTTAAAACAACGGTTTCACTTCAGGAGCTGCTTTTTTCTGATTTTTTTAACAAAACAGCTTTTCCTTTAATAGCTAGTCTTTCAAAAAAAGTTGATGTTCGCCAATTTGTGACTAATCCAGAGCATACTGCCGCACAAGTTGTTGCTGCTTTTGAGGTATAATTACCCATATGAGTGCAGCTGGATTGCCGCCAGAAGATCTTCGTTTCGAGCTTGTCAAACGACTTGATCCTTCTTTGTCCCTCAAAAACAACCGTTCCCAAGTAGAAATAATTTTCAACCAGCTCAAGTCAGCATTTAAAAGAGGCGAATTAGTTGGGGATTCATTTATTACCGTACAGCTGGCAGATGCTCGAACACGACTATTATCAGTTGTCTCCAACACCCGTGAGGGTTTGAGCGAAAGTGAGCAAGAAAAATACTTATTTTACTCAGACTTTGCCGCACTACTTCTAGACATCGCTAAACTCTTCAAGGCAAGTAGTAAAAAACAAGAATTCACCCAATATGCTACAACCGAAAAACAATTAAAAGAATGGGCTCACGAAGCAGGTGCGCCATATGAATCCATTTCTGAATTTGCTGTGTGGCAACATCGGTATGAACTACAAACACTTCTAGATAAGTTAGCAGCAAGTTTTAAAGATTTTTCAGTTGATGAAGAAGTCGAAACAGAAGTTGAGGATGAGGAAACAGAAGCTGAAAAAGACGTCGCACAAGAAGATGATGAAAAAAAGCGCAAGCTAATTGCTGAAGCGTTAGAAAAGCAACAAGAAGATGTGGCAGCGGCTGCAGCGGCCCTATCTAGTGCGGTGGTGCCCACCACTACAGATGGTGGCGCTGCTCTCGCCAGTGCTTCAGCAACTCCCCCTCCAGTTTCTATAGACCCTAGCAAACCACTTGGCTCGCAACTAACTGCCAAACAACTTAGTCAATACAATGCCAATATTGGTTGGTTAACCAGTTTTACACTACTCCAAATTGCAGATGAGATGGGTTTGGAGATTTCCACACTTCCACCAGATTTGCGTGGCGAATTAACCGGAATGGTTGCGACCTACCTCACCACTGAGGGCGACCTCGCCGAGCTGCTAAAAGGTAGTCCTACCGCTCGTCTCAGAGCTATTCGTGG
This sequence comes from uncultured Pseudomonadales bacterium, assembly GCA_964556485.1. Classification (GTDB taxonomy): domain Bacteria; phylum Patescibacteriota; class Microgenomatia; order UBA1400; family PJMF01; genus CG1-02-43-31. Next base: position 81,566 of record CAZKVV010000003.1, read on the forward strand.
CTTTCAAAAATACTTACAACAAAATAATTTCTATGACAAACATCAACTCTATCCTTCAGCCACATCTACGCTTGAAGAAAGAACAGACAAGCGGATAAACGAAATTTTAGGCGATACCAACAGCATAATTGACACCAGCATTCGCAAAACAGTCGAGGATATTGTCCTAGTTCATGGTCAAAAAAGCCAGAAGCTCATTGACTCTTTCGACAATGCAAAAATTGAACTCATTTTTGGACTAGATCGATACAAAATTACCATCGAGCAAGCAGATAAACTCAAGGGTGTTCTTAAATCATATGCCGAAGTGAGATTGGATGAACTCGTTTTGCACACTGGTGATGAAGACACGCTTGAAGGACTGGATCCCGACCAAAATCCAGAATTAAAAGATGTAACAACACTTGTTGATCAAATTAAAGCAGTAAGAACAACTATTCAGCAAAACACAACCAGTGCAGACAGTGAAAAAGCGGAACTTGGCGCTGGAGCACTCACTTCTAAAGGAGGAGTTTCTAAAAAAATCAAGCTGGCCGTTGAACAAAATCAGAAAATTTTTGGTCCATATTGGAGTAGTTTGTCTCCCGAGCAGCAGGCTGTTGTGCTCTCAACACTCGATCCGTCATACAAAAATCTGCTTGAAGTTAGACAGCATCCAGTAGAAGGCTATCCACTACCTCTAACTATTGCTGAATTTAATCCTGATATTCTTCGTCGCTTTGAACTTGAGCAAAGCATGTTGAAAAACGGTAAAATGAGCCCTGAGGAGTATCAACTCGCTCTGGAAATTGCACAATACAACGATCTAGTTGAGCAACAAGAGGCCGTTGCTGCGCAACTACGTCAAGAATATTTAGCTCTCACTTCAGCAGAACAACAAGCAGCAATTGCAACCTCACTAGCCCTCGAAAATCTGGCACAAATGCAAGAACAGGCTAGTTTCATGGAAATGTGTCAACAAGATGAAGCATTATGTGCTGCGGGTGGTGGTGAATCAGTCGACTCAGAAGCTATCAACGAACCATCTAATGTTGGCGATGGTAGTCCTGTTGACAACGGTAGAAGCCTGATAAAAAGAAGGCGTGGTAAAAAAGGAGAAGGTGTTTCTCCTAAAGAGAAAAGGATTAAAGCACTTAAAAATGCTGCTAGCAAAAAAGCTCATGCCGCTGTTAATAGCGGTCTTACAAAAGCGGCTGGAGCAATTCCTGTTGTTGGAACTGCGGCAGCAGCTGTACTCACTGCGCTCAGCGCTGTAATTGGCAAAGAAAATGCTAACAAGTTGGTAGCTGGAGTAGGTGTTGCCGCAGGCTTAGTTTTTGCTAAAACACTATATGCTTTCACCACTATTGGCGGAGCTCTTGGAGGAGCTATTGGCGGAATTGTAGGAAGCATACTTGCCCCAGGAGCAGGAACGCTTATTGGCGCTGTTCTTGGCGCTAATATTGGCGCCGCCATTGCTCCTGCCTCTTGGATGGGTGTTTTTAGCGGTGGTGGTGGTGGACTATTTAGTTCAACTGTATTTCCAACAGTTGGCTCGGTTGCTTCAACTGCCACGAACGCAGCGGGTACTGTTGTCTCGGGTGCGTCTAGTGCCGCTAGTACAGTAGCGCAAGCTACACAAGCAACTACTACAGCAGGGTCTGCCACAACAGCCGCAACCATAAAGGCGACAGGACTCAACGTGATTACTGCAACAACCAGCCTCACTTTCTTGGCGCCTGTGGGAGGAGTAGTTCTAGCAGGATCCTTCACGCTCGTTGTTCTTATTGTTATTTTTGCCGCGTTTCTTGTACCAATGCCTTTTTCTTCTTACTCTGGTGGCGCAAATCAAACCGAATCACTCTACGCGACAGTAGAAAAAACCTCAAACCCATCATCGCTCAGTAACAATACCCCAACACAAGTTACCTACACTATTTCGATTGCTCCTCGAACTGGGTATCAAATTGAAATTAAGGGTGTAACCGACAGTTTTTCAAATGTTGGCGGTACTGGATCTGTCCCCACTTCACCACTAGTTCGTGATAATTTTCCAACAGGAGTTTTGTCACAGCCAACCACTACTACCTACACCATTGAGCTTTCTGGAGAAGACATACTCGTTAGCAATACCGTCACCTTTGTCATCGACGTTTTCAACCCAAGTGGAGAGTTAATTAAACAAGGTGAAAGTATTAGCTCAATTGCTTCAGTGCGCATTGGAAATCCACCCATTGGTTGTTTTGAGTTTGCTCCGGCTGGCGAAAGAATTACCTACACAACTAACGGTCAATCTTACACCAATATTTCTGAAACCATTACTCAAACAGATCAAAACTTGTTTTTGCAATCTTTTACTCGCAGAGTAGCAACCAATGCAATGTATATATCATTACTCTGTTCTGACGGCCCCATTCTCATTCATAAGTGGCAAGCAAGTCCATCCGGATACTATGCCTGGGTTTTTGCTCCAAATAAAATTGGGTTTTATGCACCCGCTTGGAGTTCTGGGCGTTGGTTTGAGTACACACTCATACACGAGACGGGTCATATTATTGATGCGCGCAATGGAGGACTTCGTACGCAATTCTTACAAGTAAAAACAGATGCATCCTGCTATTCATACCCAGCTACCTGCAGTGAGGGTGAATCATTTGCTGAAGGTATGGTCCTCTATGTCTTATATCAAACACTCAGTTTTAACTTTAGCAATTGGACTGGCCCGTTCCCTTTTAAATCAGATTACCCCGTTGAATACAACTGGTATAAACAAAATATTTTTGGTGGACAGGAGTTTTAACTATGGAAAGAGGTCGTAAACGAGTTCACGAGTTACATCAAGAAGTCGCACCCAAACAAGCTGATTTTGACAGAAAACCAAAAAAGAACTGGGTATTGCCTGCCATTGCGATTTCAGCAGTGCTGTTGTTGATCATCACCTTCATCAGACTATTCACTCCGGAAACACAGCCACCACTACAAGAAAACAGTTGGAATGGCGTTACGCCCGGATATTCCTTCACACAAAAAGTTTCTGAGGAACTCGGCGAACCTATTTCGGTAAACATGGTTGGAAATGCAAAAGAAGTTAGTTATAAATCTGTATTCCCTTCCAAACCAAATACTATTCTTGTTTCCGATAATGGTATAGTCGAGTTTATTAAGGAACATGTCACCTACGACTCCAAACATACTGTTGAAAACTACCTCCCTAAACTCGGTCAGCCTGATTTTGTGTTATTCGCCCCAGAAATTAGCATTGGAGTGCAAGCGCATGTATTTTTATCAAAAGGCGTAGTACTCATTGCTCACAGCAAAGATAATAGTGTCGAACAAAAATGGTATTTTGCGCCAACTAATAAAGATTCGTTTATGTTTACTTGGGGAAAAGAACTTTCAGAATCATTTAGTAATCCAGAATAGCCACATCTAGCATTATATGTGTTGATCCTGCTATTATTAATATCTAGTACTCTAAGCGCTGCCCTATGCGAGAACATCCAATTCCACAAGACATTACGGGATACCGCTTCCACATTATTGGGAGTATGACTCTCAAGCAATTTGTGGAGATTTCAATTGGTGTAGTCATTGGCGGCATCATTTATTCAACCAACCTTCCCGCAGTAATCAAGTTTCCGCTCATTCTATTTTCCGTTGCACTCGGAGGTATGGCTGCTTTTCTACCAATTGAAGACAGGCCGCTTGATCACTGGATCATCACTTTTTTTAGGGTGATGTACAACCCAACTCAATTTTTTTGGAGACGTGAGCCCAACATTCCCGACTGTTTTAACTTTACTCCCAACGCTCAAACCATGATTCATGAACCAGAAATTGATCTAGGCCCTGCAAAAAAACAACGTATCCGTGAGTATATGACCTCCGTACCAAATACAGTCGATCCTTTTGCACTCGATGCTTCCGAAAACTCTCGTATTTCATCAATCATGAGTAGTTTTTCAAGCACTGAGGTGACCTCAGTACAAGTAACACCAACAAAACTTCCTCAACATATATCCGAGAAACCACAACTTGGCGTACGCGTGAGAAGTCTTCGCGCAAAAGCAAAAGAGAATGTGGTCTTTATAGCTGAAGATGTAGAAATGACAACTACACACGTGCCTACTGGACCACGAATTATTGAGGAAACAGTTAATGGCGTTGAGACTAATCTTGCCACTCAATATCTCGAAAGAGAACAACTTACTAAGCAATCTCAAAACGTGTCGGAAGTTGCTGGGAATATTGCAATTCCTGCTCTAGAAGAAATTCATGTTGTTCCCCAAGCAGAAGATGGGACGGTCGCGCCTGCTATCGACACAACCACACAACAAATGATTTTTGATAATTCTCAAGGAATGGCAATTAGTGAGGGAATAGCCTCAGAAGAAGCGGGTTTTAACACTTCACTACCATTTCCAGAACCTCCAAGTGAACCAAATAAATTAGTGGGCATGGTACTCAGTCCAACTAATGAATTAATCGTCAATGCTATTGTTGAAATTCAAACACCAACTGGTGCCGTTGCAAGGGCTGTAAAAACCAACACACTTGGTCAATTTTTCATCACCACTCCTCTCGAGGATGGAGACTATAATTTAGTTGTTGAAAAAGATGGGTACCAGTTTAGCAACCAACATATACAAATAACCGGAGAAATTGTTCAACCAATAGAAATAAGAAGTCTTGGTTGAGACAGTAATAGAAACCAGCTAAGATACTACATAATGAATGAAACCGTTATTCACTCCACTACTCAAAAATTTCTCGATATTTTTGATATTACCAATAATTTAGTGATTCTCAAAGACGGTACTACTTCATTAATTATTCAAGTTGATGCTATGAACTTTGGCTTATTAGCCGAAGAAGAACAAGATAGCATCATGTATGCCTATGCCGGGTTGCTAAACTCACTTAACTACCCGATCCAAATCATCGTACATTCTCAAACCAAAGATGTAACTGGTTATCTGAGTATCCTAAAGGATCAAGAAGACACTGCCACCAGTAGAGAAAAACAGCAAAGAATTCGCCGCTATCGTGAATTTGTGAGTAATCTTATTAAAGAACGCAATGTTTTGGATAAAAAATTTTACGTTACCATTTCTGCAACACCTCTCGAGCTTGGTATGATTGCTCCACAGAGTTTTATCCCGGGAAAAAGTGAAATTAAAATCACTGGTGAAGAGCGCACGGCTGTTATTGAAAAAGCACGTTATATTCTCGAACCAAAACGAGATCATTTACTCGCACAATTTTCTCGAATTGGACTGTTTTCTCGACAGTTAACCACTCAAGAAATGATTCAGTATTTTTATATTAGTTACAACCCCGAGGCTGCAGAAGGGCAGCAAATCGCCGATACTAATAATTACACAACACCCATGGTTACGGCAGGTGTTGAAGGAATGTCCTCTATGAACGCAACACAAATTCCAACCCCTATATCACAGGTTGCAGCAACTGCACCAGCTGAAACTCAAGCAGTAGTACAACCGACAACTCCTGTTGTCGCACCAACGCCAGCAATAGAGCAAGTGGCCGTAGCAGCGCCACCAGTCCAAGAAGCTCAGCCAGTTTATTCTGCAGCACCTGTTGCCCCAGTACCACTTCCTGTTGAAGCACAGCTCGAGCAGGTTCCTCAGCAACTGTTAGAACAACAACCAGAACCTGTCATTCAAATTGAAAGAGCTCCTGTAGATGTGGTGGTTCCTCAATCGCAATCGGGTGCGTACACGCCAACAATGATGACTACCCCCATTCCTCTTGAAACACCCACTCCAACTTCGGTGTCACCAGAACCTATTGCCGCTATTCACCATACTGAAACAGCAGCCTCAACAGAGCCAACTGTAGATATGAGTGTTGCTCTAAGCACCACTCCGACTGAATTGCCAAAACCAACGCTACCAGCGGGAATGACTACGACTCAACCAATTAGCGCTAGTGCTGTTACTCCGCAAGCGCCTGTAGAAGTTCAAACACAGACACCTGTTCCTCAAGAAGCTACTGCGCAAGATGCCATTAATACAACGTTGGGACAACTTGGGGGAATATCGGTGACGCCAGATAATTCAAACGCAACACTTCCTCCACTTCCTGAAATTTAGTAGAATGAAAAGTAATGCCTAGCTTGCTTAGTTCACTACCTCTTCCTTTCGGTAAAAAGAAAACCGATACTATTGTGGTAACTCCAGAGCAGCAAAAAGAACAAGTTGAGTTGGAAAAACTCAAGCAATTTTCGCGTGGCTTGGTTACAATTCAAGACATCATTGCTCCGGAAGCCATTGAGGTCGACTTCACCTTTCAAAAAATCAACGACACCTATTCAAGAACGCTCTTTGTTTCCGGCTATCCTCGCTCGGTGCCAGCCAACTGGTTGTCCCCGCTCATCAACTTCCCACATCAACTAAGCGTGTCAATGTTTGTCTATCCTGTTGATTCTGGTGAAATTCTCGACAACCTCAAACGTAAAATCACTGAAATGGAGGCTGAAATTCAGTCTGACCTCCGGGCTGGAAAAATCAGTAATATTAATACTGAAGTGAAGCTCGAGGATGCTCGGTTTATTCGAGAAGAACTCGCTAAAGGCTCGGAGCGCTTCTTCCAATTTGGTCTCTACGTTACGATTACAGCAAATGACAAAGATGAACTCGATCGCGTTACCAAGAGTATTCAATCAACACTTGGAGCCATGTTGATTGTTTCTAAAAAAGCCACTCTCCAGATGGACGATGGCTTCAAAACAACCCTTCCTATGGGCGTAGACAAGTTGATGGTGACGCGAAACATGGACACCACTTCTTTAGCAACCACGTTCCCATTCACTTCCAGTGAACTCACTATGGAAACGGGTATTATGTACGGCATTAACGAACATAATGATTCTTTAGTTATCTTCGACCGTTTTAAAATGGAAAATGCCAATATGGTGATCTTTGCTAAGTCTGGTGCGGGTAAATCCTACACGGTGAAGTTAGAAATCTTGCGCCAACTAATGTTTGGGGCTGAAGTCATCGTGCTCGATCCAGAACATGAGTACGAAGATCTATCTCAGGCGGTTAGTGGCGAGTATATAAATTTCACCTTCAGTTCTTCAGCAAAAATTAACCCTTTCGATCTCTCCAACCTCTATGAAGAAGGCGAAAACGAGTTGGGTCAAAAAATTATTTCAATTCATGGACTGCTTAAAGTGATGTTGGGCGAAATGACCGCACAACAAGATGCAATGCTCGACCGAGCTCTAGTTGCAGCGTACAAGGCTAAAGGCATCACTCCCGATCCAGCCACCCAAACCAACGAGCCGCCACTCATGGAGGATGTGTATAAAGCCTTAATTGGTATGGAAGATCAAGAATCAAATGACATCGCTGCCCGGTTAGAAAAATATATTACTGGTTCATTCAGGGGTATTTTTGACCAAAAATCAAATGTAAGCTTTAATAATCAATTGACTGTTTTTTCTGTGAAAGAAATGGAAGAGGCAATGCGACCAATTGCTATGTATATGATTCTAGATTTCATCTGGACCCGTGTTAAAAAAGACCTCAAAAAGCGTTTGCTCATTGTTGATGAGGCTTGGTACTTTATGAAGCATCCTGATTCAGCTTCATTTATTCACTCAATGGTTAAACGTGCACGTAAATACTATTTAGGAATTACCACCATCACTCAAGATGTAGAAGACTTTTTGCATAATGATTACGGCAGAGCAATTGTTACAAACGCCTCGATCCAATTTTTGATGAAGCAATCTACTGCTTCAGTGCCAATTCTGGCAGAAACATTCTATCTTTCTCAAGGTGAGCGCCAGCTTCTCGTCACAGCAGATGTGGGTGAGGGCATTTTCTTTGCTGGCCAAAATCATGTAGCTCTTCGTGTTGTTGCCTCTGACGAAGAACATCAACTTATTACTACCAATCCTGAAGAAGTGTTTAAGCGTCAACAATTAATCAAAGCTCAAGCTGCCGCAGAGGCTGCACCTCAACAATCAACCCGCCCACAACCTTCAGCTGCCACCAGAGCACCCCAAACACAGCAGGTGCTGCAACAAAAAATGCAGCCAACTACTGACACCAGTTTGCCAAAACAACTCAATACCATTAATGACTACATTCCGCCTGAAAACTAAAATCTAACTCCTATCTTTCAAGCTATTCTTCCCCTTGCATTGTGTGGAAAACTTTGTGTATAAAGAACTCGAACTACTCTGCCCCCACACTATTGTTTCAGATAAGAATATGACTCTATGACACAAGCTCACAGTATTACTTTTGCACAAGTACGGCAAATTTGGAAACAAGCCTGTGCTGAACTCCAGCTCCAACTTTCTCCGGCGGTATACAGCACTTGGATTGTCTCCAATCCTTTAACCCAGCTCACTTACTTGAATGAAACTGAAGCTCTCGCAACAATTACCAGCCCAACGGCGTTCCATTCCACAAATCTCAAAAAGAACTTACATTTACAGCTTAAGCAAGCCTTAGACAAGCATACGAGCCGAAACTGTAACATCGAGTATAAAATTGGTGATCCAGCTCATGCCTCAAATCAAGCTGCCGAGCAGCAAGGCTTCTCGCCCATGTCAGCCCAATTAAAACCTGAGCCACCCTCTTTTGACAATTTTTCACCGCCAAACAATCAATTTCAGCAGCAGGCGGGGATGTATCAACAACAATCAAACACGTATCAGCAGCAGCCTCAGCAATCGGGAAATAGTAACTACAACCAGGGACAATCTCCTAGAGTAGATGAATTATTTTCAGAATCTGCGCTTTCAAGCGTCGCGACTGATCGTCTTGGGGCAATTGCTCGAAGAGTAGGCCTTCGTACCGATTACACTTTTGAAACCTTCGCAGTCTCAACCACTAATGAAATGGCGCATGCAGCAGCTACTGCTGTCTCTCACAGGCCTGGAGAAGCCTACAATCCCTTGTTCTTTTATGGTGGTGTTGGTGTGGGAAAAACTCATTTAATGCACGCCATTGGCAATAATATTTTACGGAACAACCCAAACTCTAAAATTATTTACTCGACTGGTGAAGAATTCACAAATGAAATTGTTGATGCCATTCGAACAAAAAAAGCGGTCGATTTTAAATCAAAGTTCCGTTCGGCAGACGTATTATTGATTGATGATATTCAGTTTATTGCTGGTAAAAATGCGGTCCAGGAAGAATTTTTTCACACCTTCAATGCGCTTATTAAACAACTTCGCCAGGTTATTTTAACTTCTGACAGACCTCCTCACGAAATTACGCTACTTGAGGATAGACTAAGGTCTCGTTTCGAAGCAGGTCTCATGATTGATATCGGCCAGCCTTCCTTTGAACTCAGAACTGCCATCTTACTAGTCAAGGCCAAGGCAGCAAAACTTCCGATTACCATGGAAATTGCCAAAACGATTGCTTCTCAAGTAGAAAGCGCCCGTAAAATAGAGGGGATTATCACCAGCATCAGATCTGAGGTAGAATTGAAAGGTAAGTCAATCACACCTCAGCTCATTCAAGATCTGCTGCAGGTAGAGATTGTAGAAAAGCGACCACCTATTAGAGTGACGCCTTCAGAAATAATTAGAACTGTAGCAAACCACTACAAACTAAAGCAAACAGCCATTAAAGGCACAAGAAGATCAAAATCACTAGTAACCGCGCGACATATTGCGATGTATCTACTAAAAGAAGATTTGTCATTACCGCTAACTGAAATTGGAAAATGGTTCTCAGGAAGAGATCACACGAGCGTTTTGCATGCAGTGAATAAGATTGACAAAGAACAGTCTATAGATGAACAGTTGCAGCAAGACATCTCTGCGCTTCGGATGACCTTAACAGCCATCTCGAGGTAAAGCAGTTATCCACAGTTGTGGATAAATATGAGGAAAAGTGAGTGCATCGACTGTGAATTACTGTGAATAAAAAATGCCATTGTGTACAAGTGCCTGAAAGTTTTAAGCTCCGTCCACAGTAGTGTCGCATATTTCTTCACATCGGCTTAAGGCTTGTATACACAGACAATTAACATCGTTTAACTTGATTAAAAAGAGGTATTTATCCCCGATTTTGTAACTACCTACTACTACAACAACAAGATATATATAGAATATATAGAGAGCGCCACATGAAACTACATATCTTACAAGAAAACTTAGTATTGGGTTTATCCCACGTAGCGAAAGCGATTCCTTCGAATCCACAGTTACCGATTCTTTCGGCAGTGCTGTTGGAAGTGACAGATACTGCATGTACCCTTTCAGCAACAGATTTATATTTTGGCGTTAAAGTGCAACTACAAGCATCTGTTAAAGAAGCGGGTACTGTTGCTATTCCGGGAAAACAGTTTAAAGAGCTTATTTCTTCTCTACCTCCAGGAAAGCTTGAACTAGTATTTGAAAACGGCACATTGCATATTGTTTCCGAGCGATCTAAAACAAGACTCCAGTGTCCTGCTTCGGAAGAATATCCACAGTTTCCTCTAGTAACCGGCATTAAAGTTAAGTTCGCCACCAGTGAATTTGAAACAATCGATCAATTGGTAAGCTTCTCTGCCTCGACAGACCAAGCTCGGCCGGTGTTGACAGCGGTGTTGTTAGATGCTGGTGAAACAGGCTTCAAAGCGGTAGCAACAGATGGTTTTAGGTTAAGTGTATATGAGCTGGTGAAAACGAGTACTACATTGCCTGCAAAGCTACTTATCCAAGCAAAGGCGTTGCAAGAAGTTACCCGTATTGCTAAGAGCGTTGGTGCAGTAGAAGTTTCATTTATAGTTTCTGAAGAATTGAAGCAAGTATATTTCTCTCTTTCTGAAGTCGAAGTCTATGTTCGTTTGCTCGATGGAGAGTTCCCTCCATATCAAAAAATAGTTCCATCTGTTTTTACCACAGAAGTCTGGCTGGATGGCGCTGAACTAGAAGATCAAATCAAGCGAGCAAATATTTTTGCTAGAGATGCCTCGAACATTATTAAATTAGAAGTTGCTGCAGATAAAGTTACACTTTCAGCAACTTCGCCGACACTAGGAACCTTTAGTGGCGACATCCAGTCTGCAGTTGTCACCGGCAACCCTTTAGAAATCGCCTTCAATACTAAATATGTACTCGATATTTTAAAGGCAACGGGTAAAGGTAAAACTTGGTTGGGAATGAGTGACAGTTTAAAACCAGTACTTTGTAAGGCTGAAGATGCGCCCCAAGCCTATTACGTTATCATGCCATTTAAAGTCACTAAATAGGCTGTTCTCAAATCAAGAACTGCTGGTATAATGACCCCCTATGCCAAAACGAACATGGAATCCTAAAAAAGGCAAACGACTTCGCAAACACGGTTTTCTTAAAAGACTGAGCTCTATTGGTGGGCTTAACGTTCTTAAGAGAAGACGTGCAAAAGGACGTTCTCGTCTTGCAGTTGCTAAGAAAAAATAACACTAATCATGCTGCCAAAGCAGTATTCTTTTGTACTACGTCAAGATAGGAGCTTTTTTCAGAAGGCTCGTAGGTCTTTTTCGTCACATTTCACTTTTTTCTTTCAAGATGTCACTAGTCACACTTCTCAAGTAATTGTACTTGTTTCTAAAAAGGTATCTACAAAAGCAACAACGAGAAATGCATTGAAGAGAATGGTATACAGTACTCTCGAACCTCTTATTGAGGAACAAGGAAAACACCTGAAAGTTGTGGTGGTACCAAAAGCAAGCGCTCTACACCTTCAAAAAACAGCGATGCAGGCAGAACTCTCGGAGTGGTATCACAAACAAACGATGGCTTAAAATATGAAAAACGCTGGATACAGACTGACATTTCTACTCTATCAAATAGTTAGAAGTTTTAGATATAGTATGCTATCAAGTGTTTTTGGGAATGTTTCTCACTGCAAACATTCGCCAAGTTGCGGAACCTACACAATTAGAGCAGTGCAAAAAGATGGATTAGCAAAAGGATTACTTAAAGGAGCCTGGCGAGTTGCTCGCTGTTGGTAAAATTAGTTATGCAGATGTTCACCGATATATTTATTCAGTTATTAACTTTTCTCAATCAGGTTACAGGTAGTTTGGGTTTAGCCATTATTGTCTTTACCTTTTTAATTCGCGCTGCTCTAGTACCTGTTTCTCTCCCCTCTCTCAAAGCTGCTCACAAAATGAAAACTTTGCAGCCTGAAATTAAAAAACTCAAGCAAAAGCATGGAAAAGACACAAAAGCATTCCAGCAAGCTCAGCTCGATCTTTACAAAAAATATAATGTTAATCCCCTAGCAGGATGTATTCCTCAATTAGCACAGCTCGCAGTTCTTATTTTCTTATACCAAGCACTTATGAAGTTTCTAAAAGGTGCTGAAGGCGGCATCTCAACAGACTTTCTTTGGTTCAACTTAAGTCATCCAGATAAAACATATATACTTCCGGTGTTAGCAGGTCTTAGTCAATTGGTGCTTTCTGTCATGATCGCACCCGGCGCGGAAAAGAAGGATGAAGTTCCAAACGACAGTAAAAGAAAAAAAGTGCAAAAAGAAAATGAAAAAGAAGAGGATATGGCTGAAATGGCTCAATCAATGCAGCAACAGATGCTGTTCATTATGCCAATCATGACTGGTATTTTTGCCTTAAATTTCCCTGCAGGCATGGCTATGTACTGGGTTATCACCACTCTCTTTAGTATTGGTCAACAGTATTACGTTTCTGGCTGGGGTGGCTTAGTCACCTACACTAAGCGAGTAATCACATTAGTACGAGTAAAAAAACAGTAGTTTCAATAAAAGGACATCATATGACAATCGAAACCTTTTTATCCCAATTAGCAGAACACTGTGGCGTTGCCGCGAGTGATGTTTCTGTAGCAGTAGAAAAAGAAGAAGAATATATTCGTGTAATTCTCACCGTTCCAGCCGATGATTCTGGATTATTTATTGGGTATCATGGCGAGACACTCGATTCTGTGCAAAGAATGGTAAGAATCATTTTTCAACAAGAATATCCAGATCACAAAATCATGGTTAATGTGAATGAATATCGAGAACAACGAGAGGAAAAGTTGCGAGAAATCACCCAATCGGTAGCGTTGCGCGTGTTGGAAAGCGGCGTGCCATATACGTTTAATTCCTTTTTCCCAGCTCACGAGCGGTTTGTCATTCACTCATTTTTATCTTCAAATGAAGCATTTTCTGGCTTAGAGAGTGTATCCGAAGGTGATGGCAAAGACAGAAAACTAACCATTCGATTAAAGACTGAATAACCTATGCAATTGAGTATTTTTACAGATGGTGGCTCTCGGGGTAATCCCGGTCATTCTGCTGTTGGTGGAGTTGTTTTTGAGGTGTCAGCGGATGGTTCAAGCGCAACAGAACTCCACACTTTTGCAAACTATTTGGGTATTGGCACAAATAATGAGGCTGAATATAAAGCAGTCCTCCACTCTCTTGAATGGCTTGTTGCCTTTGAAAGCTTGAGTGCTGTAAAAGCAGTTGAATGGAGACTTGATTCACAGTTAGTGGTTAATCAACTTTCTAAGCGCTGGAAAATTAAAGAACCTCGAATGGCTGAATTAGCAGAAGCATGTTGGAAAAAAATAGCTTCCCTTTCTGTCAAATGTTCGTTTTCCTATGTTCCACGTGCAGAAAATAAACAAGCCGACGCGCTCGTTAATCAAGCATTAGACGCTCACATCGCCGAGTAGTAATCTGCTCATTTCCCTTACCTCGTTTTGTAACCTACAATGATAGGTGAAAGAACGTATGGTGCCTCAGTTAGTTACACAACTAGACTCAGATGCGCCTCGAGTTTTGGTTATAGGAACTCGAGGTATCGTTTCTGCCGCCCTAGCCGATGCCATTACCAGCATTGGCTTGCAGGTAATTCAAATTGAACCTGCAGCACTATTCGCTCATTCAAATGAATTATATGCAGCCTACAAGTGCGTTTGGTTGGTTGATCCACTTACAGCTTTTTCGAGCGAATACGAAAATACCAAAGCCCTGCTCTCTCCCTACGGTGCTAAGACGGTACTGATTGTTCCCATCACTGACGGCTTGTCAGCAGGTTTGTTTGAAAACAGATATCAGGCTTGGAAACAATCTACTTCGCTACAACAGCGCGTCATTCTTGACTTGAATAGTGAATTTCCTAGTTCAATGTTTGTATTTGCTCATGATCTAGTGCATACCAGCAGTTTTTCACTCGCTTACTGTAGCGGAGACATTGATCAAGGAGTTCTACTCGATCCGCAGCACAGCTTTTGTGTACAAACCCCCCACGACTTTTCCCAAGCGGTTTTGGAATATTTGTTTAGACCTATGGATAGTGGTAGTATTCACTTTAAAGGTACTCCTGTCGAGACAACCCTGCTAGTTTCTAAAGTTGCAGAGCTCTATGCCGCTTACTTTAGAAAACACGTGCATGTTCGGGTTGAGCAAGTTGCGGTGACCTCTGTCCTCCCCTTTGTAGTGACTGAAGTTGAAGTGACAGGAGCCTCAGCTTTCGAAGTGGTTGATGCTTTTGTTAGAAGTTTGCCCGTTCAGCAGGCTGTAGCTCCTCAAGTAGTAGAAATTATAACTGCAGAAGTAGTGAGCATTCCTGAACCACAGCAAGAATATGCTCCTCCAGAGCCAGTTGCTACTCAACCACCACCAATATTGCAACCTCAACCTGAATCTCCGCCCCCACAAACACCTCCACAAACACAGCTAGTTCAACCAGAAATTCCCCAAGAAGAACAGCAATTTATTAGAGTGCCACCTAAACCTGTTATAGCTGCACAAAAACCTACCAAACCTAAAGAACTTGATATTAATCAAGAACTGCAAGCTATTTTTAAAACCCCTCGAGCAGTTGAGAAAATTTCTCGAGTAAAAGATATGGCTCACACCGAGATAGTGCAGACTAGCAAGTCAAAGCGCAAAAAAGTGCTTTTTTATGGAGGACTCGGTTTTATTAGCATTGGGTTTGCGGGGCTTTTCTTGATTGGTGTGTTTATGGCGACGCAGTTTTTCTTAAAACAACAGCTATTAGCCGTAGCTAAGGTTGCTGTCGAGACCAATTCAATAGCTGAAGAAGAATGGAATGAACTACGAAAAACAGCCTCATTTCTAGATTTACAAGCAACAGCATACGGATCTGTCTTCGACTTAGCGGTAGTCAGTGATGCTGAACACCTAATATCTGTTGCAACAGAGCTTTCGAACATGTCAACATTCCTAGCCCAAGCTCGTACAGACGTCATTTCGTTGTTTTTATTACTAGTGGACAGAACTAGTGGTGATCTACCCTCTCTTGCCCAAAAAATGACTTCAGAAGCCCAAACAGCGTACGAAAATCTTTCACTTGTGCAAGCAGGTCTGAGTACGATCTCATTCATGGGTGATTCGCAGGAAAAACAGCAACTTATTGAAGCCTATGAAGAAAAAATAAACGAATTACGCAAGTCCTTGGTGCTGCAGCGACAAGTAACTCCTCTACTTGAGAAATTGTTTGGTGGCAGCGGCAAAAAAACCTATGCTTTAGTGCTGCAGAATAATCAAGAGTTGCGACCAACTGGTGGATTTATCCAGGCAGTAGCACTGCTTAATTTTGAAAATGGCGCCTTAATTTCTCACAATGTGTACAGCAGTTATGAAATTGATGCAAAATTGTCAGGAACGGTGGTTCCTCCAGACGATTTGACTCGATTTTTAGGTGAACAACAGTGGTATTTTAGAGATAGCAACTGGAATCCAGATTTCGTAGCTTCATCTCAGAAAATGTCTTGGTTTATTGAAAGAGCGCTGGGTACGCAAGTTGATGGAATTGTTGCCGTCAATCTCGATTCTCTCTCAAGTCTGATTGATGCCCTTGGCCCAGTTGAGTTGAGTCAATACAACGAAATTTTGACTGGCAAAAACCTCAAGGAACGAATGGAGTTCCATTCCGAAGTTGTGTTGGTTGATGTTTCTCAAACAAAGGACTATGGTGTGTTGATCCTAGAACAAGTCGTAAATAAAATACAAAATATTCATGAAGACAAAGTGGTTAGTTTTGTTACTTCTCTTGCTGAAGGACTAGATCAAAACCAGATTCTGGTATATGCAAAAGACCAAATAGTACAAGAAACAATTGCCTCGATAAAATGGAGTGGTGCGTTGGTGAAGCCAGATTGTCCATCACAGTTTGCTTCTGAATCCTGTATTGTTGATGTGATAGCCCAAGTAGCCTCAAATGTAGGGGTAAACAAAGCAAATTACTATCTTGAAGAAACGGTGGATCACGTGGTAACAATCACCCCAAGTGCTGCAGAACATACCCGCACTCTCAGAATTGAAAACACGGCACAATCTAACTCGTGGCCAAAAGGCGACTATAAAGCATATTATCGTTTTTATCTCTCCCCTTCTGCTAAAGTCTCTACCGTAGAAATAAATGGCCAACCACTTCCCGTTTCTCAGCGTATTGAACGCGTTGAACAAGGCAGAAGTTTAGTAGGATTTTTAGTGACGGTGCCGGTAAAAGGTCAGTCTGAAGTTGTGGTGCGCTACTCTGTTCCATTGCCTGAAAAAGAATCATTTGCGTATGCGTTTTTCGATCAAGTTCAACCTGGAACATCAATAACAGAATCATTCACCTTGGTGCCAGCTGCAGGTCTAAGACCAGCATTAATTGCTCCACAGGCGGAAGTAACTCCTCGAGGCATAGTATTTGCTGCCAAAAAACAGAAATCACATGGGTTTTACGGCGTTGAGTTTAAGTAAGTGAGTTTATTCGGCTTTACTTGAATCACTTGATTGTTCTGAATCACCACTCTTTTCTGATTCAGCAGTAGGTTCCACCGAAGATTCTGAAGGAGTCTCTTCTTCAACTTCTTCTTTAAGAGCTTGGAGCACAACGACTACTTCAGCAGCTGGATCGATTTCTTCATCAAGAACAAGTTCAACCTTGCTTCGATCGTAAGAAAGATCAGCTAACGTGATAGTTTGGTCAACTTCAGTGAGTGTAGTGATATCAATTTCAAAGTGCTCTGGCAAGTTTGCTGGGAGCGCTTCGACTTCAACTTCATTTTTAACGAGTGAGACTACTGTATCTGGGATGTTATTCTCGCCAACAAGTACGACTGGTACTGCAGCAGTAATTTTCACCTTAAGATTAACTCTTTTAAATGCCACGTGTTGAATGATTCTTGAAACTGAACCGTAGTCGACTTCATCAACAAGTGCTGGCTGTTCTTTTTCGCCATCAATTGAAAGATAAAAAAGTCCAGTGTCACCTTGTTTGTTGTAAAGTTTAATAAATGCGTTTGTATCAATGCTTATTGCTTGTGAATCGGTGCTCAAACCATACACGTTTGCTACTGTTTTTCCGAGAGCTCTTATTTTTTTGGCTTTGATAGCTGTGTCTCTAGTTTGTACGTTGAAGGTGACTTTATCCGTCATAAGTTGTATCCGTTTTTTTAGTTACTGATTATTTGATAACACTACCCCATTTTCACGAACTTGGGAAGTATTCACGATATAGCACTATACAACTTTATAGGTCGTTGTCAACTACTGGAGGGACTTAGATGAGATAAAAAGTGGATTATTAGGGTCAATTTTCTGCGCTTGTTGTAAAAAGAATATTGATTGATTCTCTTCTCCCACAGCCGAGTACAACTGAACGATGTTCAAAAGCACATCTCTGTGAGTGGGTTGCTGTTCTGCTATCCACAACCATTTTTGCAGTTCTAATTGGGCTTCAGATCTGGTTACTTCAATTGGGATAAAGGTTTCATCACTGAAATGAGGCTCCTCTAACCCTTTCTCCACTGTCTGATATGAGTGCGAAAGTACTGCAAGTTCCCCACTCATGACGATAATTGTCAGTGAAGCGACTGAAAAAAGTGATAGTTTGAGTGGTTTTACATAACTCGCTCCCAATTGAACAAAAAATGATGCTATGTACCAACTCAATTTTATTTTGTAATGCATGTAGCTTTGATGCTGTTGTTTCGTGTTACATTGGTTAATCTGGAGTACCCAAAAAAGCCCGATAGAACAAGCAAAATTTCACGGGAAATATTTTATCATATTTTCCTTACAAAAACTGTGACAAATTCCGTTTTCCTCTGGAAACTGACCTCAAATTTTAAATTTTTTCATCCAAAATTAATTGCTAATCTGGAGTGAAAAGTACTAAAAAGTTAAAAGAATGTTTGAGGAAAAAACGACCCTAAGATTGAGAGATGAAAAATGCAAGAAAAAAGAATAAAAAACTATTTAGGCCAGGAAGAAGTTGCGAGTAGAGAAGATTTTGTTGCCAGATTAGCAGCATGGAGTTGTTGCCAAATTGCTTCAGTAACAAACGGCATAAAAGGGTGGAGTAGGGCAAGAAATGTCTTTAATCCCTCAAGTAGTACTGGGGTAGAAATGCGGTTTTCCTTGTTTTTTTCAATACAGTCATCACAAAACCAGTGCCAGAATTCATTAGTCACAAACTCTGCAGCCATACCAACTGAAAGTTTATTGAGTAGTTTTGTGGTTTCTTTAGTGACCTTGGTAAGGTGTTTCTCAAACGCTGCGTCATCTGGAGCGGCAGTGGTAGTTTGGTCATTTTCAGTTGTTTGAATCACAAATCTCGAAGCATTCCACACCTTATTTGCTAAATTTCTGGCTGCCTTAAAGTCGGCATCACCAACAGATTTGTCTTGACCTGGAGTTGAACGTATCACCAGAGCCATGCGGAGCGCATCAGCCCCATAAGTAGAAACAACTTCGAGAGGATTAATAACATTGCCTTTACTCTTACTCATTTTCTGACCTTTGGTGTCGCGGATAAGGCCATGGAGGTATACATGGGTAAAGGGCGATTTTCCGGTCTTATAAATGCCAAGGAGCATCATTCTCATGACCCAGAAAGGCAAAATGTCATATCCAGTTTCCATTACCGAAGTAGGGTAGAAACGATCAAAATCATTAGGCTGCGCATTTTGTAGCGTGACCACTGGCCATTGAGCTGATGAGAACCAAGTGTCAAAGGTGTCAGTTTCTGCTATCCATCGGCCAGATTCAGGTTGTGAAATTGAAACAGAGTAGGGGACTAAAGTATTTGCTTGCACTGTCTGAATGCCCGACACAATGTCAGTCAGCCTGTGTGTTTTGAGTAATTCGAGGAGTGTTCCTTGAATATACGTCTTTTGGGCATCAAGAAATCCAGCGGTTATTTCAGACTCAAATCCGTCAATTTGATACCAAACCGGGATCTTGATTCCCCATACAATTTGGCGAGAGATGTTCCAATCTTTGAGATTGGCGAGCCAGTGGCGAAGAATTTTTTCCCGACCTGCGCCATGAATGGTAGTTTCTTTTGAATCGAGTGCTGTTAATGCTTTTTTAACCAAGTTGTTTTGTTTGTCTTGTACTTTGATGAAGAATTGGGGAAGGGGTAGTGGCTCAATGACGCGTTTACAACGATAGCAGGTACCAACTCTATTTGAGTATTTGGTGTCAACATGGTCAATATGACCGGTTTCTTCTAGTTTTTTCACAATCGCTTTGCGGGCCTCAAGTACGGATAAACCGGCGAATTCACCAGCTAATGGAGTCATTTTTCCCTGTAAATTAATGGCAATTTGCATTGGTAAATCAAGCTTTTTTGCTATTTCAAAGTCGTTGGGATCATGGGCTGGAGTGAGCTTTACAATGCCTGTTCCAAATGCTGGATCAACATATTCATCGCCAATAATGGTCATTTCTGCATGGGTGAGGGGATTAAAAACTTTTTTGCCAATTAGGTGCTTTTTTGCAGTATCCTTGGGATTAACTGCTAGATGTGTATCAGCAAAAATCGGTTCAGGTCGCACGGTGGCAACAGTGATGAATTCTTCTGGATTTTCAACTAAAAAGTACTTTATATAATAGAGTGGAACCGTTTGGTCGGCGTGCAATACCTCGAGTTCTGAGTAACTAGTACCACATTTGGTGCAATAGTTAACAAGGCGAAAATCTCTATATACCAATCCATCTTTGTGTAATTGCTGAAATGTTTTAAGCACAGAATTAACAATTTGTGGAGTAAGGGTAAATGAGAAACGACTCCAATCTGCACTAGCGCCTAGTTTTTTGATTTGACTTACAGCAACGTCAGAGTTTTCTTGGACATAGTCCCAAATCATCTGGTAGAGGGTAGCTCTGTCGAAGTTAAACCGACTTTTACCTTCTTTTGAAAGTTTTTTTTCAAACACAAACTGGGTTTCAATGCCAGCGTGATCGGTGCCTGGAATCCAGACAGTATCTTCACCTAACATCCTGTGATATCTAATGAGAATGTCCTCTATCGAAACAAACAACGCATGTCCCAGATGTAACGCATCATTGGCGTTGGGAGGTGGCATGATGATGCTGAAATGTTTTTTAGCAGGGGATTTTTTTGTGGCTGAATCGACAACAGCTACATCTGGGTTGAAAGCATTAGCTTTTTCCCATAGTTCATACATACGAGCTTCGAGCTCGTTAAAGGCATATTTGGACTCCATGGGGGTATTTTAGCATAGCTAACTGGAGGCAACTCGATTGAAATAAAAAAATGCGGGCTTTTTGCAAAGCCCGCAATAGTCAGGATTGTTAACTACCTGCTAGCCGCAAGTAAAAGGCAGTAGACCATTTTGGATTGCAATTAGTGTTAAAACTGACCCTAACACCATACAAGTGCCTGCAAAAATGATCTCACCAATGATCCATCGTTTCATTCACACCTCCTCATTTTTTTTTGGAGGTAGTTGCATTACTACCTCGAGGTGAATAAATCTAGGCCGGTATTATAACAAGATTTGTTTCATTTGAAACAAATAACTTGAATTATGAGTAAAAACTACCTCTTTTCTTGACTAATAAATAGGAATAATATAAAAGTATGCAAAATAGCCATAATCCAACAGTACTAAGTACTCCACATGAAATGGAGCATGAGGAAGTCAAGCCATACACACATGTTTCTGAAAGTGGTGTATCTGAAAAAGTCGAACATTTCCACAAAAAGAAATTGAACTCTAAGAAAGCCAGGCTTTTGCTAGTGGGTCTTTTTTTTATTTTATTAGCTGTTGGTAGTGCTAGCGTGTTATACCTAGTACAAACGAGCCAGGATCTAAGACAACAGGCATCAGGGCCCTATCCTTCACCAGTGCCAAAACAATGCAATGGTCAATGTACTACTAATGCTGATTGTACTACTGGTTATTGTCATCAAATAGCCCGCAGGGTAGGTGTTTGTAGAAACTATAGTTGCGCAAATGATTCTGATTGTATTTGTGCAGTTGTTTGTGAAGGACTTGCGAGTTGTCCCACAAGTCTCTCATTAAAGCCAATTAATTCGTGTGATGCTGCTTGTGAAGGCGCTAGATGTAACCTTAATTCACAGCCACATTGTGCGACACTTGATGGCGGAGTTGAAATATTGGGAGTAGGAACTGAATGCAATAAAGACGGAAGTGGAAAGGGGGTTTTGGTATATAAATATTCAGGATCTATGGAACAGAAACAGTTTGTAGTCACTGCTTGTATATCTGCAATTGGAAAAAACGATTGTTCTGCAGGAAATAACACTATTACAACTCAGTCTACTTCTTATGAACTAGCAATTCCTACAGGCAAGCAAGCAGAGGTCTCAGTTGCTGTCGAAGTCGTAGGATTGGGAATTCGCTCCAGTTCTCAAACTGAAAAAATGAAATGTAGTTATTAGTGTATTAATGGAAGTATTATTACAACTCAGTTTTTGTTGAAATAAAGAAAAAGGGCGAACATTTGTTCGCCCATGTAAAGAGTTTTGTTTAAACGGCTTGCACACTTATGGGAATCGCATTGAATTCCCTAGTATGAAACCTTAATAGGTTTAAACAAAACTTTTATTTTCTAAGCTGAAAGTATACATTATTATGGGTTATTTGTCAATAGTATGAGTTGTTTTGAGATATTTGTAATAAATATATCCTGATTGGTGTGCCAATGTTGGTTTTCGTCATTGGAAAGAAATTACACTCCATTTTCAACTGAAGTATAAGGGTGCTGATGTACTGTTCTTATATTTGGTCTAGGCGGTTTGTAGGTCATTCTTTCAGCTATTATCCGCCAGTGCCCACCAAATATTTTGCAGACCAAGGTCTGTAATTTGAATAATACGTATCTTGGTGTAGAACTTCACCAGTGGTAGTTGTAACTGTATGATCAAACTCGGTTTTGATGCCAGAAACTGCCCAGTCAACCTGCTTTCTTGTTCCTGCCGGCAATGTTGGATCAGGAATAAATTCTGTTGCTAACGCTGGTCTAGTATCCCATTTTCGATAGTTAGATATTTTTGTAGTTCTGCCATCACTTGTGCCAAACAATTCAATTGTTAAATGCAGGTTGGTGGCGTCATTTTGTGTAAAAATAAGAACATGATGTTTGGTATCGTTAATAAAGCGGAAATCGACGTTTCCAGAGTACACAGTGGCGTCAAATCCGGGATCTGAGTTGAGTTCGTAGTACGAAACGCGGTAACTGTGTTGCAAGCGACGAGTGACGTCTAAACCTGCGTCGAGTACAGATCGAAACAGCGTAGAACTCACTTGACAGACACCGCCGCCATCACCAAGTTGTGTTTTGCCACCACTAATAACATAGGCCGGCTTAAAACCAGTTTGAGCGGAAATATCGCCCAACGTTTTATTAAATGAAAATTCTGCTCCAGGTGGAACAATGGTTGCATTAATTCGATCTGAAGTAATGCCAACATTATGAATTCTACTAGGAATGCTGTGGTTGTAGTAACTTTCACCAAATCCAATTCTTTCTGTTATTCCTAAAGTGTTGGTTTGCGCCAGTGTTTTTTCTGGTTTAACTGTAGAAACAGGGAGTGTTTGTGTTTCGACGATGAACAATGGGTCTGCACTTTTTTTGTCTGGTATTTGTTCAAGTAAGTCGGTGAGTTGTACAAAAAGGATATCTTTCTCGAGCGCGCGTCCATCTCGGTGGGGTGTGAACTCGGTGACTTTGAGTGTTTCTTCATCATAGGTAAATACAGCGTTATTAGGCTCTCTAAATATTAATTTTGACCATTCATCAATGTTTCTCTTTATATCGTTAAGTGCTAATACTGTTGGATATCGCAGGAGTGAAACAATTTCGACGTCAGTAAGTGTAAGCTGTGTGTCTTTATCAAAAGAGAAGGGGATTGAAATTCCCACATATGTTTTGGCACGCTCCATAAACTCTGTTTGTTGTTCTATTGAAAGCTCAGTACTAGTTGAAGCAATTGGCGTGTTAGTCTCAAAAATATTTTTTTGGGTGTTTTCAATAATTTGCAGAACAGCGTCTTTTTGATCTAAAGCTCTGCCCACAAAACCAGGGTACAAAACCAAACTCTTGGGATTTCCTGATTTTTTTAGAGTTAAGGTAGGTTCTTTGCCAGCAACATCGGTTTGTTGCGATAATAATAGTACAAATAGTGTTACTTTTTCTGCATCTAGCGTGAGACTACTCGAGAGAACTGTTTTATTTTTGAAACTAGAAAACAATGTTTTTAATCTGGAAATGATAGTTCCGGTTTTACCATGCTCATAAGCCACATCAACAAGGTAGGGAATGTTTCGATGAATACCAAGTTCAGCAGCGGCGCTTGAGATACGAATATCATCAACAAAAGCAGAGATAGTAGCTGCTGGAATTTCTAGGTTTTTGGATTCGAGTAATGCAAGTGCTTCTTGTTTGGTTTTACCACCAACAATAACACTATCAATAGTAGTGTTTGGAAGAATTTTAGTTTTGAAAGTTCTATCAAGAATAAGCAAACCTACTCCAAGCAGAGAGATGCCAACTAAAATAGCAACGGATACTTTTGTTTCCCATTTCAACACATCGGTCGGTGTTGGTGCTTGCGCAGCAAACGGTGAGTTCATTATGCTATTATAGACGAGTAGCATTCCTAGCAGGAATGCAAAAAAAACGATACACTAGTACTACCAACTGTATGAAAAATGTATGAATAGTCCGCTGCCCAAACCAACTGCGCCAATATTACCTCAACAACCGCCGCAGCCGGGCGGAAATCCTCCACAAAAGATGGTGATACCTGCACCGCAACCTATTTCACCACCACAGCAACCTACACCTTCTATTGTACCTACTCAAGTTGTACCTTCGCCATCTCCAGCACCAGCCGCGCCTCCTGCTGCTCCTGTACCACCTGCACCAAGTAGAATGCAAGCTCCAGCTCTTACACCTGCTCCTAAGCAAGGCATTCCTCAGCCCGGTGGTATTGCTCAGTCCCCAAATGCTGTCAACTCACCGATGCCTCCAAGAGCCTTATCTGCACTTTCATCCATGACTAGTTCAACTATTCCTCAAAACACTGTGAAAGGTTTAACTCAAGACCCACTCGCAGTAACCTCACAACCTCCCTTACCACTACAGTCAGGCTCTATTCCTGCACCAGTTGGTCTAGCAGGAGCACCTACGGCAAAAAATGGCGGTTCTAAGCCTAAATTTGCCACGGCAGAGCGACCATACATGAAGTTTGTGGTAATGGGTGTCGTAGGTTTATTAGTTGTTGGAATTATTGGATTAGTGCTTTCGAGAGTATTTGGTGGCGATGGCGGCGGAAATTCTGTTACAGTCGATAAACCAAGTGATGGCACTGGTGGTTCAACAGGTAGACAAACCGTTCCATCTCAGCAAACCACTGTAGAGTACTGGGGACTTTGGGAACCAAACGAAGTTATGGCAGAAGTCATTGCCGAGTTTGAGTCAGAAAACCCAACGGTTAAAGTGGTATACAGCAAACAGTCACATCTTAATTATCGAGAAAGACTCCAAACAGCCATTGCTTCAGGCAATGGGCCAGATGTGTTTAGATTTCACGCATCTTGGGTGCCGATGTTAGCTGCAGAACTCAAGCCCATTCCCGCTTCAATAATGACTGCAGCGGAGTACAAATCAACCTACTATCCGGTGGCAACATCGCAATTACAGGTAAATGGTCAATACGTTGGTGTGCCAATGATGTACGACGGGTTGGCTTTGCTCTACAACAAGGAAATGTTTAAAACAGCAGGTGTAGAAGTCCCAACCGATTGGGGTGGTATTAAAGAAGTCGCCACAAAATTAGTGGTGAAGGGTTCTGATGGCAAAGTTTCTCGAGGTGGAATTGCCATGGGAAATGCAACGAATGTCGATCATTTTGCTGACATTTTAGGTTTGTTGATGTTGCAGAATGGTGCAGATTTAACTAAGCCAAGCAGTCAAGAAGTCGCTGATGCCTTAACTTTCTTTACCAGTTTCCAGACAGATGATGGTGTATGGAGTTCAGAATTACCAAATTCTACCGTTGCTTTTGCTCGGGGAGAGGTCGCTATGATCTTAGCACCTTCTTGGAGAATCCATGAGATTTTAGCAGCAAATCCAGATCTAGACTTTGGTGTTTCTACAGTTCCAATGGTTGATGAGCGGTTGGCTTGGGCAACCTACTGGGCTGAGGGAATAAATGCTAAAAGTAAAAATCAAGAGCCTGCTGCAGCTTTCTTAAAGTATCTCACTAAAAAAGAGACACTGCAAAAGTTTTACACAGCATCAAGTAAAGTGCGTGCCTTTGGCGAACTGTATCCTCGAGTGGATATGGCTGAAGGTCTTGCTGAAAACGAGTACGTGGCTCCATATCTCGCAGATGCACCCTATGCTAAATCCTGGTACTTAAGCTCTAATACTTTTGATAATGGAATTAACGATCAACTTATCAAGTACTACCAAGATGCAGTAACCTCCATGGTTGTCGAAGGCAAAAAAGCAACCAATGCACTGGAAACGGTCAATCAAGGTACAACTCAAGTGTTGCGCCAGTATGGCGTGAGTGGAGCATTGTCGAGGTAGAAAATCCTTTTCGTCTTTTTAGACTCATCAGCACGACTACACAGTCGTGGAAGGTGGGCGAGCTTTGCAGCTCGCCCAAATTATTTTACTTTAACTTTTTTATTTACCGGGCGACGAGCATCAGTAGGGGAATTGCGATAATAAGGGCAACAACCACGTTTTGTTCAAACTGTGGGTTGCGGTCTTGAATCGCTTCACGGAGCGATTTTCCCATCAGGTATTTGGCCGCCATATCGATGACGATCCAACCCCAGCCTAAAGTAAACACAAGCCACGTAAATACCGTGGCAAATGCGGCTGGGATCCGAGAAATGGATTCCCAGTAGGCTGCTGGATCCTGCAAGATGCCTATGACCAGAAAGATGAGCATTAATGCGCCGATAACGTAGCGCATTTTTTTGTTATAACGATTTCCGTTGCCAGGAAGATTATTTTTTTCCATTTTTTTATCTCCTAAAAGATAGGTTGATTTCCCTGCGACAAAGTCGCAGGGAAATCAGTAGATTGGTTAAAAATTTAAAACGATACGCCTAGATTGCGATGACTACTTGCCCATCCACTGGGCAATGAGGTCATCATTCGCCTGCGCGCGTTCGCGAGCAGCAATTTCTTCATCCAGGGTGACCGGTTTTTCGTCAATCAAACGACCAGCCTGCTCGCGCAAGGCGGCCATCTGAGCAGCACTTTGCAGCTCGGCGCGCAAGTTCTGCGCGTCAGCAATGGTATTGCTATTGTTGCGGCCAGCATCGCGGTCCGCAGCTTCTTCTGCTTTTTTGGCATCTGCCAATTGCGCAAGCCACATCGGACCCTCAGCTTCCAAAGCAGCGTATTCTTCACGCATGCTCTTCAGCTTGGCATTACGCTCTTCAAAGCGAGCTTGCCATTGTGCATGAACGCCTTCAGCGCTGGCGAGTTGCGATTGGACAGCGCGCACATTTGCGGCGTCCTTATTCAACTCTTCCAGAAGTGCACTTTGGCGAGTTTTGTCGCCGCGTTGTGTCGTGCCAGCTTCAATCCGAGTCATAATTTCTTTCAGCTCGGCAGCATCACGCTCACCTTCCTCGCTGTAGCGAGCAAGCCGCGTGCGCAGATCGGTCAGTGAACCTTGACCCGTTTCCGGGTTCAGGTATTTCGCCATTTCTGCGTACGCTTCTTTAGTGTTCTCGCGCTGCATCGCGATTTCACTATTGAAGGCCTTGAGCATCTGAGCCAAAGCTTCAGCTGGTGTGACAGATGTGCTCAAAAAATTCTGAAAACGATCGAATTGCACCGACAGAATTTGGCTCACTTTCAACTTGATTACCGGGTTTTGGTTGGTCATTTTGTTTCCTTTTTCGATTATTGGGAATTGGGGTTGATAAAATTGGTAAAGCTTGGTTTAAACTAAACGAGATCTTCGACTTCCACTTCTGGATCGAAATCTCGCAAAATGTACAGCCCGTGGTTGCCTACGCCACCGCGGACTTGCGCGAACAATAAAAATTCACCGGAGGAATCATCTTTAGACAACAAGAACGACATTTGAGTTGTTCCTGTTTCAGAACCAAAGCGGTTTTCACCGCTGGTCTGACAATTTGTCCAAAGAATATCGGTGCACCGCCATTGTTGATCACTCAGACCTGGGTAGTTAAAAACTACTCGGGCTGATTGATTTGATTTGGCAAATGCTTTCCCGTGTTCAGCGAGGTACGTGGTTGGGGCTTGTTCAGCCTTGTCCGTGACCTCCTCACCCATAAACCACTGCCAGTTGCCACCTTCCTTGTTGGGAAGATAGGCAATGATCTGGCCGTTGTTTAGGGTGATCCATGGAAACTCTGGCAAGGGTTTGTCAGAGCGAGGATCCACATGTACCTTATTTTTTGGATTGCCATCAAAGCTTTCCAATTTCAAAAGTACATGGGTGCCTGCAACCGTATGACGGTTGCCCATGATCGTCAACATGTCCCTAGGCTTTGCAGTTTTAAGCTGGGAAGCTTTGGAGACATGCTGTGTGATTTTTTCAATTTCTTTTTCAACAGCAGCAGTCTTATCTTTTTGCCTGGTTTGAACAGACAGCGGCACGCCAAAGGGCCACCACTTGTATATCCAAATTCCCAAGCCTGTGGTTGGGTTGTATAAACCATACCCAACTACCAAGACAGCTGAAATTGCTGGGCCAACAAGGCACAGCAATAAGAAACCTAAAACTTGAAGAAATTCAAGCATGTTTCCTCCTACCAATCAGAATCGGATCCGCTTCCATAATCGGAATCAGATCCTCCTCCATAGTCGGAATCACTTCCACCGCCATAGCTTCCGCCAGAAGAGCTGTCGCTCGACCAGCTATTGCTAGAAGAACCGCCACTGCTGTAATCAAAAGATGACGATTCACTAGCTTGCCTAGCTGCCTCAGCTGCACGTTCTGCTGCTCTTTCAGCAGCTTCCTCTGCAGCGAGACGTTGTCGCTCTTGCTCTTCTTGATAATCTTCATACGCACCATAAGCTCTACTTCCTGTGCCATATACTACTGTAGCGGCACTGTTAGCTTCGCTTACGGCGGGTTCAAACTTTCTTGAAGAAGCGTTCAGGCGGGCGGAAGATAGCAACGACTCGGCGCGATCAAAGTCTGATTTTGCCGAGTATGAGTACGATCCGTACGAATTAACGCGCGGTCTTTCAGCAGAAATTGCTGATGAAGCCCGGCTTTCAGCGTTTGGCCATTCGCTACGGTAAGATTCTAGGCTCAACGTTTTGTTAATGACGTCTTGCGCAAGATTTTTAGCCGTATTGAGTTCGCCAATTGCTGATTGCGTTTGTCGGTACGCATCATTGAAACGTTGCGTATCAAGTGCTAAGTATTCCCGGGCAGTTAGAACTCGGTTGTTTGCCGAAGCTATTAACGAGTTTGCCTGAGTCACATTAGTCGCAATACTAACCCAAGTTGAATTGGCATGCTTGCTGTCCAGTGTAACCTGTGACACTTCAGCATGATCAACTACTGTCTGGGCAGATTGAGCAAGATTAACCAGACTTATTAGGTCTGTATGTGCCAATCTTGCACTTTCGACTTCTGTGTTTGCACTTGATTTTGCCGAAGCCGAAGCAGCTATTGAGGCTACTGCAGCTTCATAAGCAACAGGATAATCTACATAGCCATCCAACGAGTCATTGAGTGTCGCTTGCGCTAACTCAAGTTGGGTACTGGCTGTGAAGAGCTGATTCTCAGCATCATCAAGCCAATATCCGGTTGCTTGTTGAATGGCAGCAACGTGATTTTCTGAATCACGCAGCGCTGTGACAGCTTGCTGCGCTTTGGGACCAGCTTCAAGCTTTGTTGTTGCTTGATAGTCCAGTCCCGCAGTGACCTGTTCCATCAGGGCGTTGATTTCATCAACTTCAATCTTGGCTTGATCCAGACTATGGATTGCCGAGAAAGGATCACCGGTGTGATCATTTGCCCCAACGGGCGGCAGGTATGAATCGGCTAATGCTAATTCATTTCTTGCCTTTTGGTTCTGCGATGCAGCAGTTTGCAACTTTTCTGAAAGTGGCGTTGTATATTTTGGTTGATACAACGCATTCTGATTGTCGTAGCGCGACTGAACTTGCCCGTAGGCAGCTGACGCGGCATCGACATCCTCAACTGTTGATGTGAAAAGTGCAAAAGCAGTTTCCTGTAGGCGTTGGTTATCATCGAGATTGATCTCGATTTCCCACAGGATTGTCTCGGCTTGTTCAGCCAGACTCGCTGCCTCCTTCGCATTCTCAAGCCGTTGGTTTGCGCCAGCTACGTTGCCCGACAAAAGTGCTTTTGCTGACTCAATGGTTGAGTCCAGCTCCACAAATTTGTCCGGTATCGCTTCGACATATTCTGTTTCAAACCAAGAGCTTTCGCTTCGATCACGCTCAACAAGGTTGTTCTGGGCAATTTCAACTACGGATATGGCATTTTGTGCCGATTCCGTAGTGGATTTGATCACCCAGCCTGGGATACTAAATAAAAGCAAGTATCCCAGCAACATAATGCTGAACGCAATCCCTTGCGAGAGTGCGAAGTTTTGCACACTTTTCCCACTCCAGGAGATGATTTCATCAAGTCTAAACTTGAATTCTTCCATTGATTTCTCCTTTTTTGGAAAAGATTGATAAAATTATTGTTCGTTGGCAACCTCCAGGTGCCAATAACGAAAAATTTTTTAAAAAGTTAAAGTTTTTAAAGAACTAAAGGTCGCACTACCTTGGAACCAAAGGACAATTAAGTCCAGGGTTCAAGTCATGAAACCAACCTGTATTGTAGCATAAAACATCCTAAATGTAAATACTATGGGTTAATGTTATACTTCCACCATGCACTCATTGCAGCAATCAATGCTCATGTCTCTGGCTTACACCAGTCAATTTGAGTACCCACTCACTCCACAAGAGCTGTACACCAGGCTAATTAGCTCAAAAAGTATCTCTGTAGACCAGTATCAAGCTGCGCTTTTGACACTCATTTCTCAAAACTATATTCAGCTCATTTCTGTCGAGCAACAGGAGTTTTTAGTGCTCAAAAACGCACAGCAAAATTACGCTCGCACTCAAACAACCACCCGCCTGCAACGTCAGGCATTTTCAGCAAAAAAATGGCAAGAAATTATTCCTATCATCACCTTTTTACAATTTTTACCAGGTATTTCAGGCGTGTTGATCACCGGTTCACTTGCCATGAACAATGCTACAAAAAATGATGATGTTGATTTTTTGATTATCACCAAACCTCACATGCTGTGGATACTTAGACCATTAGTAGTGGGGTATTCGTGGATTTTTGGAAAACGACGTTCTTGGCAAAAAGAAGAAAAGAATAGTTGGTGTTTTAATTTATGGCTGGATGAAAATCATCTTCAAATGCCACTGCAATCACGTTCAATTTACACTGCATACGAGCTCTACCAGGCTAAATGGTTGGTGGGAATGCCTCAACTCGTAGCCTCGTACTACACTCAAAATAGCTGGGCTGGTACGCTGCTTCCGCAGTATTCTCTCCAAGTTGCAGCACAAACAATAGCTGCGCTGAGGCAAAATAGCCATGTTGTTCTCTCACTTTTCACTCCACTGGCAACACTACTGAGTTACTTGTTGGCACCTTTCAACGTACTGCTGTTCTTATTCCAACACTTTTATATGTTGCCACACAAAACTACCGAGCGGGTAGGGTATGGCTATGCCTTTTTTCACCCGCGCAACACTAAACAACTCATCTTTACACGCTGGAAAGAAGCACTGCTGCAGCTATAATTGCTGGTATGCCTCAACGCCAAATCACTCATGTTCCTGCGGAAAGCTATAAATATCAGTCGGCATTTATGGTTCCCACACCTCTGGCAGATTTTCTAATGGCTGCAGATGGCACTAGGGTTGTGTTGGTAACCGGCGTTTTTGACGTACTGCATCAAGAACATCTGGTTTTTTTAGAAAAAGCTAAAGAATTGGGTGATGTATTAGTAGTTTGCATTGAGTCAGACGTGCGAGTTCGCCAGATTAAAGGGCCAGATCGACCTCATTTTTCTGAATTTGAGCGAAAGCACCATCTGGATGAACTAGAAATTGCCGACATGGTCGTGATTCTGCCAGACGAATTTTCTCAACCATTACATCATCAAACCTTTATTTCCCAAATTCAGCCAGATTTTCTTGCTGTTTCCTCACATACCGCTCATCTTGATAAAAAACAGGCAATTATGTCGCTACATGGCGGAAAAGTAGTGGTTGTACACGAGCATAATCCTGACGAATCTACGTCACAACTGCTTTCTAGGTCAAGCTGAACTTGTACAAAGGCCTCCTTCTGCAGCATACTAGCGGTAGTACTTCTTAGCTGAAAGGTCGTTTCATGAAGAACATGTTATTGGTGGTGATTGGATGTGGGGTACTGCTTGGAGCCTGCGTTAATACTACAAACTCAACAACTGCGGGTGAAGCAGAACAAACTCCCATTTTAGCTGTTGAAGAAAAGCGAGGTGATACTACCAAATCGGGAATGCTGCTCAAAAAAGGTGACACGTACTTTATTCAATCTCCAGCTGGTGAAATGGACGAAGTTGAAAGCTATGCAGTAGAACTAAGCGATTTTGTAGGAAAGCAAGTTACCGTAACGGGACAGTATAGTGGTGATACGCTGTTTGTAGGAAAAATAGAGTAGAGTGAAGTAATGGCAAAAAGCAAATCGGTGTTTGTGTGTCAGTCCTGTGGATGGAATACCCCAAAGTGGGTTGGCCAATGTGGAAGCTGTGGTGAATGGAATACTTTGGTCGAAGAAGTAGTTGAGTCTTCTGCAGCTAAGCACACAACCAACGTCAGTTTGGAAAATACACTAGTAGCTTTTCCAGAGGTGGAGGCGCTGAGAGGCTCAAAACAGCGATTTTCCACACAAATTGAGGAGATGGATCGCGTATTGGGTGGAGAAAATGCTAATAAAGGCGTCGTTCCCGGTGCGGTGATGCTTATTGGTGGTGAACCTGGCATTGGTAAGTCCACATTGCTTACCCAGATGGTGGTTGAGTTGTTATTGCATGGAAAAAGTGAACAACCACTCATGTACGTGTGTGGGGAAGAGAATCCCTCACAAATTGCCTTGCGTATTGAACGAATTGCCCAAAAAAAACTCAACCCGGCACAAGCAGCTCGATTACTCTTTATTACTAGCACCGATGTTTCGGTGATTACTTCGCACATGGCTCAACAAAAACCTCAATTGGTTATCATTGATAGTATTCAAACCGTAACGACTGCAGAATTGTCCGGTGTTGCTGGAAGTGTGGGTCAGATTCGTGAATGTGCCGACAAAATCACCACGGCTGCCAAATTGAACCACATTCCAACTTTTTTGGTTGGACACGTCACAAAAGAGGGTAAGATTTCGGGCCCCAAAGTGCTTGAACACATTGTTGACTCAGTTCTCGAGTTAACAGGTGAGAGAACGGGAGAATTGAGACTGCTTCGAGCCATAAAAAATCGATTTGGAGCCACTGATGAAGTGGGGGTGTTTCGGGTGCAAAATTATGGGTATGAATCGATTTCAAATCCTTCGGCATTATTTTTAAGTGAGCATCAAGGAAGTGTTTCTGGCTCAGCAACGGTGTGTGTGGTGGAGGGAACTCGACCACTTTTAGTTGAAATGCAGGCCTTAGTAATTGGCTCACAATTGGCCATGCCCAGGCGTGTGGGGCGAGGAGTGCCACTTTCTCGCATCCAAGTGATGGCTGCAGTGCTGCAAAAGCACAGTAGAATCCCGCTAGGCACTCAAGATATTTTTGTGAGTGTCGCTGGTGGATTTGAGGTAAAGGAGCCGGCAATCGATTTGGGTTTAGCCGTGGCTTTGGCATCTTCACTTAAAGAAAAGCCACTTCCCGAACGCACTGTCTTTATTGGTGAGGTAGGTTTACTTGGCGAAATCCGCACTGTTAATCTTTTAGATAGGCGCATTAAAGAGGCAAAAAGACTGGGTTTTGAACACATTATTTCTAGCAAGACTCATCGAAGAGTGGAGGATGTTTTAAACCAGTTTAGCCTGGATTAGTATCGCTTTTTCCATTTCTGGAAGGATTTTTTCTTAGGATTTTCTGTATTTCCACTGTTTTGCTGCGGAGCTTGCGGGTCAGCTATAGGTTTTGGGGTAGGGCTAGGTGCATTTTGAGAATTCGCTTGGTTTTGTTGCTGAGAAGGCTGTTGAACTTTTTGTTCAGAATTGTTATCAGAGTTTGATTGGGCAGCATTTTCAGTGATTTGTGATTTCTTTGGTTTTGACCAAGCTGGCTCTTTCACTTCATCAGGAATGAGGGTTGAAATTTCCATGATGCCTTTTTTTCTTGCCCAGCGTTCTCGACTAACTTTGATAACTTTTTCTCGGTTGTTGTTCAAACTCTTGGCTGGCCCAAGGGTATACGCAGGGAAGGGTCTAGAAATAATGTTATCGATACTGAGACGGTTAATAATCTGGTGTCTACTTAGTGAAACCAAATCTTCTTTTGTATAGAGTTCGCCATATTCTCTTTCAAAGGCTGCTGCATCTTCGGCACCCATGACAAAACTTACAATCGAGCCACAGTTACCAAATATGGCCTTTTGCACCTCTTCCGGAATCTGAGCAATATATTGATTCGCAAGTATGAGATTAAGTCGATACTTACGTGCTTCTGAAAGAATCTTATTAAAAGATTCCGTGGCAAAGTTTTGGAACTCGTCGACATACAGGTAAAAGTCTTTGCGTTCTTCCTCTGGTATATGCACTCTACTCATGGCGGCAAGTTGAATCTTAGTAATCAACATTGCTCCCAGGAGGGTCGCATTATCTTCACCAAGTCGACCCTGAGACAGGTTAACGAGTACAATCTTGCCTGTATCCATGGCTTCTTCAATACTAAATGAGCTTTTACGAGCATTCACCACATCACGAACCAGAGGAGAGGACACGAATTGACCAACTTTATTCAAGATAGGAGCAATAGCTTCTTGACGTTGTTTGTCCTGCATGCGGTTAAATTCATACAGCCAAAAGTTGCGCAGAATTGGGTCATCTAACTCTTCTACCAATGAATCTCTAAATTTCTTATTGGTAAGCATGTCAAGAATGTCAGACAATCTGGCACTTTTACTCTTTAGCAAAGTCAAAAGGGCATTACGAAGAATGTACTCAAGCCGAGGACCCCATGAGTAGCCATACAGTTTTTGGAACACACTCACAATACCGGAGGCAATTAACTCGCGATGTGCCACGTTTTCACCTTCAAACAGGTTTAACTGTACTGTTCTCTCAGGATCGGCAGGGTCAAAATAGATAACATCATTGATTCTTCTTGAGGGAATGTAGTCAAGAAGGTGCTCTACAAGGTCGCCGTGAGGGTCAATAACGCACATACCTTCATCATTTTTAAGGTCATTGACGGCCATGTTTGCCAGAAGAGTAGACTTACCGGTACCAGTTTTTCCAATGACATACATGTGGCGTCGACGATCTTCTCGTTTGAGTCCATACACTGTTTCCTGATTCTTAAAAATAGTGCGAGCAATGGGATTAACCTCCCGTTTAGCCTCTCGAGGCATTTCTTTGGTAACAATGGGCAAGTTCTCTGGCGGTTCTCCAATTAGATTTTTACCCCAAGAAATATTTTGAATGGACTGAAGCTCGGTAGTAGGGAGGTGGAGGACGGTTGCCAGCTCATCAATTGAAAGATGCATGCTTTGGGTACGCCAAAAAGACCGCTGCTGCATCATTTTTAGATAGTTTTCCTTGAAAAAATAGGTTTTGCTGAGCGTCAAACTGTTGCCTTCGCTCTCGGTTACGGTACCAAATGCAGAAGCAACGGTCTCGAGAAGCAATTGGCTGCGTTCATTAGTATGTGCTGATGTAGCAAGTCTAATTCCCACCTTTAGTGATGATGGCTTAAGTTTCTTTTCAATTAACGCCTTCTTAGGATGCTTGCCAGTGACCACCTCATTGAGTAAATCTGAGCTGTTCTTGCTTTCAATCAACGAAAGTCCCTTGTTTTTCCAGCTTTCACCATCTTGAGTTAAGACAAACTGCACAATCACTCTATCAAGCGGATCAATCTTTGAAAGAGTTGCCAAAAGGGGAGCGATTGGGTCGATATCCTTGAAGTCTTGGTAGGTTTTAATCGGCAAATACTCAGCTCGACGCAGAGTAATGTCGCCAAGGCTGATATAGCTACTTTGTTCTTGGGTGTAGGTTGTGGGATTATCGAATTGAACCAGGGAATCGTATTGAATTTCTGAAATCAGAACAGCGGGATAACTTGCAGCAATAGTGCTGCGAATATACTCTTTTAGGCGAGTGGGTGTGTAGACTTGAAAGGAAATGAGTTGGTTCTCGGCAATGATCTCGATACTGAGAAACTCGTTGGTTCCAAGTAAGTGCCACCACCATTCGTTATGCAGCTCGGGTAATGCCGAAAAAAGTTGTACAGCAGATTCAGGTGTGTGTTCACTATCACGGCCGGTGCGGAGTTCTAGCAAAACATGGGGAGCAGACATGTGTTTAGTATAGCAGAGCGCGTGCGCAAGCGTTTGTGGAACGATTGAATAATTGAGTACTAATGATCCGAACAAAGTTTTGGGTTTTATGACAATTTGTTTTCAACAGTTTTGAAAATGAAATTGAAATGTGTAAAACAAATGTATTTAAATCTATAAATTGTCAACCAAAATAGTTATAAGATTACGCAAAATAAAACAATTATTAGTTATAGGTTGACTTGTTGTAATAAAGGAGTTATACTCGAGGAACAGAGGATTTTGAAGTAAGAATCAAAGCTCTTTGTTTCTTTTTTATATAAAGAAGAATGTTCCTTTATAGTTTGAGTCAATAGAGATGCCAAAAACGGCTGCATTTTGCTGAAACTAAGTGAAATGGGGGTGAATGTGGTCTGAAAATAAAAAAAGCATTATTATCGCTGGACAGACCACGAGTAACAATGCTTTTTTTCTCAGAAAGTGTTTTAATACTAGGTCAAAACACTTATAGCCTGGATGATAGCAATCGACCAGGTTAATGTAAATTGCATCTTTATAGGACAAAATAGATCATCGCAAGGTGTAGAGTGCTGTGTGGAAGTTTGACAGTTGGGCAGGCAGTTGAACTTCCACTCAAAACTATATATCTTTTTTGATTCGCTTGAGTGTGGTAGAAGTAATGGATGCATATTCTTGTATTAACTGCCACCTATACACCAAGTTTAAATGGAGTTGCCATTTCTACACAAAGAAGTGTGGAAGAATTACGAAATAAAGGTCATCGAGTTACGGTGATATACCCACAACCTAAAAAGCCGATGCAGACGCATCGAGATGATGTGCAGCTGCCTTCAATATTTCTTCCCTTTCTCTCAGACTACCCAATTAGTATTCCAGGTTTATATGCTATTGATGCTTTATTTGCATCAAATACTTTTGACATCATGCACGTTCACCATCCCATTGTGTGGCTACCTTGGGCATTTAGGTTGCGCAACAAGTATCGGGTGCCAGTTGTTTTTACGTATCACACTCGATATCCAGAATATGTTGCTAAATTTTTATGGTTTTTTCCTTCAAAGCTGGTCAAAATGTACATGAATAAGTATCTGCTTGCTGTGTTGAATAGTTGTGACGCTGTTATTGCAACGACGAAATTCTATAGGAAGATGCTCAAAATGCAGAGTAATTCTCGGATCTATTATGTTTCAACTGCAGCCTTGAAGAAAATAATGCAGAGTAGTGTTGCTACAAAAACACTCAGAAAGAGATTGGGACTGCCAAATGATCGCACTATTTTACTCAATGTATCAAGACATGTTGAAGAAAAAAATCTTACACTATTGCTACAAGCTATGGCATTACTTCCAGAAAAGTATGTATTAGTGTTAGTTGGGGAAGGGTCGTATACTACCAATTTAAAGCAAGAATGTCAGCGTTTGGATCTTGAAAGAAAAGTCATATTTGCGGGTTTAAAAGAACAAACAGAGTTAGCAGAGTACTATAGCTGTGCAGACTTATTTGTGTACTCATCTTTAACCGATACTATTGGAATCAATCTGATCGAAGCATTCTCTGCAGGTCTGCCAGTTATTGCAGTTAAAGATGAAAATGTTGAAGAAGTCGTTGTACATCAAAACACTGGCATTATATCTGGCCATTCACCTCAAGAGTTTGCCAATAGTATTTTGCAGTTTCCAGAGAAAAAAAGAGCTGATTTTGCAAAACAAGCGCGTGCTATGGCTGATACTTTTTCAATTGAGCACACTACGAGTAAGTTGCTCTCCATGTATAAAAAGGTGATTACCCATGCCCCAATTTGATATTGTTATCATTGGCGCTGGAATTTCTGGACTGACACTTGCTGAAAGATACGCCTCTCTAGGTAAAAAAGTTCTTGTTATCGAGCGCAGAGATCACATTGGTGGAAATTGTTATGATTTCTACAATGCCGACGGCATTTTAGTTTCTAAGTATGGGGCACACTTGTTTCACACCAATCTCGAGGACGTCTGGAAATATGTTAATCGGTTCTCGCAGTGGTATGCTTATGAGCATAAAGTTCTCTCAAAAGTTGACGGAAAGTTGGTGCCAGTCCCAGTAAATATCACAACTGTTAATAAGATTTTTGGTTTATCCATCAAAACAGAGCAACAGATGAAAGCTTGGTTAGCAGAAAACCAAGTTCCCTTTGCAAAACCTAAGAATGGGGAAGAAGCCGCACTAGCTCGTGTGGGCCGCGTGCTCTACGAAAAAATGTTTAAGAACTATACCAAAAAACAGTGGGATAAGTATCCACATCAACTTCATGCAGCTGTATTAAATAGGATTCCAGTTCGCACCACATTTGATGATCGCTACTTTTCAGACAAATATCAATTCTTACCTACAAAGGGATACATTAAGCTTTTCGAAAAAATGGCAAATCACCCCAATATTACGGTGCAATTACAAACTGACTACTTCGACATTAAACACACCCTCCAAAGGTATGAAAAACTGTTTTATACTGGACCGATTGATAGATTTTTTGATTTTAAGCACAGTTTGGGTAGATCTCTCGAGTATCGCTCTATTAATTTTCACTTTGAAACCTTTGATCAGGAAGAATTTCAGCCTGCAGCTGTGATTAATTATCCCTCACCCGAAGATGGTGAGTTTAC
This sequence comes from uncultured Pseudomonadales bacterium, assembly GCA_964556485.1. Taxonomy (GTDB): domain Bacteria; phylum Patescibacteriota; class Microgenomatia; order UBA1400; family PJMF01; genus CG1-02-43-31. The sequence continues at coordinate 120,027 of CAZKVV010000003.1, forward strand.
GAGAATTGTTGAATATAAACACATGACTCGACAAAAACATCCGCAGACCACCATTTCAAAAGAGTATTCAGTACCTCATGTAGAAGGTGAAACCGAACCTTACTATCCAGTTGATTCTCCCAAGAACACGGTGTTATATAACAGATATCAAAAAGAGGCTCAAAACCTTACAGATGTTTATTTTGTGGGTAGACTGGCAAACTACAAATACTTCAACATGGATGAAGCATTTAAGAATGCACTTGACTTATTTAATAAACTCGAGAATATAAGCCTATAACTTTGACATTCAACAGCAAAAATGATATACTGTAAGCATGTATTTTTCCCCACTTAACCCTGCTTTTTTACGCGGCCGCTTTGCTAAGACACGTAAAGCATTAGCTGGCGTCATTCCTACTTGGGAAAAGGCGTATGTGTATGCTTCTAGCAAAGCAAAAAAACGCTCAAAAGCACAACTTTTAGCCAGGAGGGCGGTGCACGCAGTGCTAAGTACGGTGATTGCCGCCAGCATTCTTGTGTGCGCAGTTATTTTTATTCCAAGTATTTACTATATGTTCTTTCCTGCTGACGTACTCGAAATTGAGGCGCCAGAAGCTGGAACAGCCTTTGGTGGCTCATTCAAGCAGCCAGCGCCAGCCGCCGCGACTGATGCAGCAATAATTCTTGCTTCTCCAGAGCCAACCAAAACACCGTATATTCCACCTCAAGACACAACATTGCCAGAGGGAAACTGGATTTCTATTCCAAGAATTGGCGTGTATACCAAGTTGCGTGATACACAAGATCCGGAAGAAGCGCTAGTCCATGGCGTGTGGTGGGTGCCAGATTTTGGTGTTCCCGGAGATACCGAGATTCCAATGATTGTGGCCGCTCATCGCTTCGGCTGGCAGTGGTGGTGGCAGAGCGACTACTGGAAATACAATTCATTTTATCTGCTACCAGATACCCAACCTGGCGATCGTGTGGAAGTCATTTCCGATCAGCGCAAATGGGTGTATGAGATTTATGCAGGAGAAGAGGGTGAAGAAATTTTAGATTATACTGCAGATTTGATTCTCTATACCTGCAAATATTTACAGTCACCGGTACGGCATTTTAGATATGCTCGGTTGATTGATCCGACAACAAACACTCAGTAATAGTTGCTATCACTTCATAATCTTGGTATTGTAGTCGAAAAGGAAGTATATGGCAGAATTTTCCCCAGGATCAGTTTTTAATGAAGGTGTTGTTTTAGATCATTCCGACGAAAAAGCTCGAGGTGAACGGCGAGAAGCGTATTTACAGAGAGCCGAAACAGTAGTGAGTGCAAACAGAGCACTCAAGCAAGAAGCTTTGGATGCTGTTACTGCCAGATTGCAAGAAATTGCCACAAAATTAGATGTAGACAAAAAAAATGGCTTAACAGTCTCTAGCGAGGAGCAACAGCGTTTTGATGCATTGACGAATTATGTAGAACGATTAAAAGAAAAAAATGAAGGTGAGCCAACCACCTGGAAAAAATCTCAGCAAAGTGAGTGGGATCGTGTGCTGAAGGAATTAGTTGAACTTGATGAACTTGGCCTTGAGCCGAGCTCTAGTGAACAACAATTTTTTGATAATTTACTAAACCAACAGCAAGATCTCACGAGGGGAGAGTTTGCGAGGGCGCAAAGAGAACTTGCAGAAGTAGATGCGTGGATTGTTGCCGCTAATAAAAATCCAGAGATGAAAATCAACCTGGGAAGATTGGACATACTTTCAGATCTCTTCTTGGAAGAATTGAAAAAATTAACTGACAAACTTGTGGCGGAAATGAAGCAATTTGTAGAGGAGAATGGTTTATTTAGTAGTGATGACAGATTGGTTAAAGCATTTGCAATGTCTAAATCAGAATCCCTACAACAATTTAATTCACTCATCGATCTCGCAAGAAAAACTGGTCTTACTGCAGTGTATGGTAGAAAAGCAAATATCTATGGTGGTGGGTTAAATGTCGAAGAGTATTTGAATCAGTGTGCATTTGAAGCACAGACTGGTGGGTCTAGTCTTGATTTCAGAACCACCTATTCAGAAGTACTACCACTCTCTTTTATAGCTCAGCCGTTATGGGAGCGCAAACAATGGTAGTGCTTAATTGGTGAACAAGCATTGGTTATTTTGACAAACGAAAGAAAACCGCTATAATGTGTACATATACCTTCGTACAGGTTTTTTTCAAATGAGACTACTCAGTGTATAAAGATTCGATATTTCTTGCTGAAAGCACTTAGTTAGTTGCATAGTAATACGTATTTCAAAAGGGTTATGCCAACAAAAAAGACAGATGCTGCTGCCACAGATGCAGTTGTGGAACAAACAACAACTTCAAAAGTAATAGATGCGGGTATTGAACAAGAGGCTCAATTTCCTGCCGTGGAAGCCGCTGTAGCATCTGATGCTTCAATAGTCGCTGTTTCAGCGCCAGAGGTTTCCGAACCTACGATTGCTTTAAAAGCTGTTGAGACCTCAAACGAAGTTTCAAAAGTAACAGAAACGTTTGAAGACAAGAAGAAAAACTTGAAGCCAATTCCAGTTGCTCCTTTAAAAAATGGTAATGGAAACGGTAACAGCAATAACAATAATCATGGGAATGGTGGTTCGCACGCATACCAAGCTTTTTCAAGAGATGATAATAGAAGAGAAAATCAGCAAAAAGTGATTACCGGTTGGCTCGATCTTTCTAGAGATGGTCATGGTATTGTGCGTGTCAGTCTTTCTGGTGATGAAGAAGGTGATGCCTACATTTCAACCTCGCAGGTGCGAAGACTAAACTTGCGCCCTGGTGATGAAATTACCGGTCCAGTACGAGAGCCTAAAGACAACGAACGATATTGGGGAATGCTCAAGGTAGATAAGGTTAATGGTGAGTTAGCTCAAGAATTTAGAAAAGACAATCGAACTAAGTTCATGAAGCTTACGCCAGTGTATCCAAACGAACTTATCAAATTGGAGACAGGGGATGAACCGCTTTCGCTTCGCATCATCGACATGATTGCGCCAATCGGAAAAGGGCAGAGAAGTTTGATCGTTTCACCCCCAAAAGCAGGTAAAACAACACTCTTAAAAGATATTGCTACAGGTGTTGCTGGCAATCATCCCGAAATTCATCTAATGGCTGTGCTTGTGGGTGAACGTCCAGAAGAAGTTACCGACATCAAGCGACACATCGCCAAGTTAACCAATGGCGTTGGTGAAGTTGCTGCAAGTAATTTTGACGAATCTGCTGAAGACCAGTGCCGTGTTGCTGAACTCGCATTAGAAAAGGCAAGACGTATGGTAGAGCGAGGTAGAGATGTGCTCATTTTGCTCGACTCTATTACTCGTTTGGCTCGTGCATACAACTTAGCAATTCCAACTTCAGGCAGAACTCTGTCTGGTGGTTTTGATCCTGCCGCCTTGTTCCCACCAAAGAAATTCTTTGGTGCAGCCCGAAACTTCGAAATTCCAGGTAGCTTAACCATTATTGGTACTGCACTTGTTGAAACCGGTTCTCGTATGGATGACTTGGTGTATGAAGAATTTAAAGGAACCGGCAACCAAGAGGTGCATCTTAGCAGGCGTCTTGCTGAGCGTCGAGTTTGGCCAACAATTGACATTCAAAAGTCTGGCACTAGGCGTGATGACTTATTAATAGACGGTGTAACATATCAATCGATCATGACTCTGCACAGAATGCTTGATATGCTTGATAGCAATGAAAGAACTCAAACTCTCATTGAGCAGCTTAAGAAAACTAAGTCAAACAGAGATTTCTTAGCTTCTCTCAAGTCGAGCTAGCGCACGCTAAGTGCAGACAGATACGTATGGCAATACCGCAAGGAAAGTTTACCGTGCCACCCCTGATAGCTGAGTTTGGCGAGTTCTTGCGCTTTATTGGTTGGTACATCCGCACTAGAGGATATAAGTGGTTCACCAAGTTTGAAATTCTCAAAGATATTTTGGTCGACTTGTTGTATCAAAAGCGTGGTAAATATACGCGACCATTTATGCATTTCGGCACCATTGGCTTGGTGTTTGTGGTTATCACCGTCGGTCCTGTAGTGTTAGCTCAAACAGAAAATCAGGTGGAAGGTGAGGGAGTGCAATCTATAATTACTACGGGGTATGGGTCAAGTTTTGATACCACTCAGGCGGAAGAAGTTACTCGATTTAGAGGTGGCGAAATAATCACTCATGTTATCGGAGAGGGTGAATCAGCCAGCACTATTGCGGAGCGGTATAATCTTGATTCCTCCACCATTCTTTGGGAGAACGAGCTTGAGGACAAAAGTACCCTTAAGCCTGGTCAAGAGCTGCGGATTTTACCGGTTGACGGCGTGCGCCACAAAGTAGCCCGTGGTGAAACCATCTATTCAATTGGTAAGAAATATGGGCTTGATGAAGCAGAAGTGCAGGTGATTGTTGACTATCCTTTCAACGAATTCTTAAATGATGAAACATTCGAGTTGGCTACTGGTCAACAAATTATGATTCCAGGTGGTGTGCCACCTAAGAAGCCAGCACCTTCGCCAAAGACAAACCAAGCAGGGAGGTCGGGCAGCTACTACACCGGCGACGTGCCGGTTGGTACCGGAACCGGTCAGTTTGTATGGCCAGCAGCAGGTAGAATTACTCAAGGATATAGTTTCTACCATAAAGCAATTGATATTGCTAACTCTGCCGGCGGTCCTATTCTTGCCTCAGACACCGGTACTGTTGTCGGCGCAGGTTGGTTAGATAACTCTGGATACGGAAACCGAGTGCTAATTGATCACGGCAATGGTTTTGTGACTTTGTATGCTCACATGAGTGTTGTACAGGTAACCGGAGGTCAAAGAGTGACTAGAGGAACTGTAATTGGACAAATGGGAAGCACTGGAAGATCAACGGGAACACATTTGCATTTTGAAGTTAGAAATGGAGGATTGCTCAATCCACTTGGGTATCTCCAATAGAAAAAAATATATGATAGATCTTGTTAAACTACTCTTGACTGCTGGTGATGGTGGCAATGGCCGTGTTTCGTTTCGCCGTGAAAAATATGCCCCAAAAGGTGGACCAGATGGAGGCGATGGTGGCAATGGTGGTTCAATAATTATACGTGCAGATACCAACTCTTCGACCCTTAAAGAATATGCTCATAAAACAGCATACTCGGCAGAGGCTGGTGGTCTTGGTGGTGATCAAAAGAAACACGGTAAAAAAGGGGACAACCTGGTGCTAACTGTTCCAGTTGGAACACGAATTGTGATCATTGCTGAGAACACAACCGCTCGTCAACGTAGAACGATGTATGGTGCTTTTAACTTGTTTAAGTGGGAAGAAGTTATTCATAAGAAATATACGCTTGAACAAGAAGGTCAGCGCCCAGATCCGTTACCACCACTTAGAGTTTTTTCTCCATTCGCAAGCATTGATACTTCAGAAGTTGAGATTGAAGAAGGTTTTGACGCCTACGAAGGTGTTTCAGCCCGAGATATGTTGCAAGATCCTACCATTTATAAACACGAACTGATTACAATACTCGAGCCCGACCAAGAAGTCGTGGTAGTCCAAGGTGGTTTTGGTGGAAGAGGGAACGACCATTTTAAGGGTCCGTCTCAGACAACACCACTCACCGGTGAGTATGGTACTGAAGGTGAAAAACGATTAGTTTTGTTAGAACTCAAGCTGCTTGCAGATGTAGGACTGGTTGGTTTTCCAAACGCTGGCAAGAGTACCTTATTGTCAATTGTGACCAAGGCGAGACCTAAGATTGCTAATTATCCATTCACGACAATCGAACCCCATTTAGGCGTGCTTACAAGCCCAGACAACACAAAAGAGCTGGTTGTAGCAGATATTCCTGGTTTGATTGAAGGTGCAAGTGAAGGTAAGGGTCTCGGACTCGATTTTCTTCGTCACATTGAGAACACCCGCATGCTTTTATACGTGCTTAGTCTTGATGAAGTAGTGGTGTTTGATTCAGCACATTCTGATAAAGATAAGGCAGTGATGTTGTGGGATCAATATCAGAAACTACAAAAAGAATTAGGCGCTCACACAGAAGAACTCTTAAAGAAGGATAGTTTTGTGGCCGTGAACAAGTCCGACCTGTATTCTGAAACTTTGCAAAAAACTATCACAACACTTTTCAAGAAAAAAGGTGCTCCATGCTATTTATTTAGTGGTGTTACTAGTGTAGGTTTAGACGAGCTTAAGAAGCAACTGTTTCAGCAAGCCTCAAAATAGCGAGATCGCGTTAAGTTTAAGTTTTAGCGTCTATTGAACTGGTGGAGTTACTAACTCAACATCAGACTCTGTATTGCCGCCAACTTCTGTGCCTGCATCTAAGTTTTGTTCGATAATAGATGGTGTCTTAACTTCTCTTGCAAGAGGAGTCTCTGTTTCAGCTTCTACATTAGTAGCGGCACTTCCTTGTTTAGTTGCTGCGGCTGCAGCATCAGCAGCTTTTTTGTCTGCTGCATCAAGTTCGGCAACTTTCTTGTCGATCTCTGCTAATTGAGTACTGACTTGAGAGTAGTCTTCAGAATCAGCTGGGAGCAATTTGAGTGTTTCTCTGAAAGCTGTTTGAGCATTTCTCCAGTCCTCGAGAGTTATGAGAACTACACCGAGATTATAGTAAGCAGGAGCGAAGTCAGACTTAATGCCGATTGTTTGCTGAAAGATGCTAGCTGCTTGTTGGTATTCCTTTTGATTCATAAAAATACCGCCCAAAGTGACTCTGATAGATGGGTCAGTTGGGTTTGTTTCAATTGCTGAAACATATGATTGAACAGCCCACTGTGTTGCATCTTCACTAATACCAACCATGTTTTGATAGATCTGAGCAAGCGCTAACCAGTTCTGTGAATCGGTCTGGTCAAGCAGAGTTGCGCTCCGAGCTTCACGAACTGCCTGTTGCAGGAGTTGCGCAATTTGTTCGGTTTCTGCTTCAGTAATATCTGTTTTGTTAGAAAGAGCGCTTGCGATCAATAAGTTGGTGATTGCGTAGTTTCTCCTAAATGTATCGAGATACGGATTTAATGCTACTGCTTTTTGTTGATGTTCGTACACAGCTACTGCATTGTCGGCCAAAGCTGCCTTATTGGCTAAGTAGGTTTCTACAAACCCCATGTATGATCTGCCAACCAAGTATCCAACTACGATCAGAACAACAACATTCGCAGCAGTACCAATATAGAGAGGTAGTGAGTTCTCGCTGGACACTGGAAGTTTGGTGATGTGTGACTTGCTGATAACTTTAAGTGAAAGTGCCTTGAGTTGAGCCAAAGGATGTTTTTCACGTTCTGCGGCTATGAGTGCAGCGACAAGTGCAGCTTGAATAGTTATGAGCACAACATTAAGAGGCAAAACTAATTGCAACACCACACCAGCGAGCAACATAGCTGCGAGTGCTTTGTTTTCTGAATGAACCGTCTTTTGTGCCAAGAAAACACGGACTGCAAAGTATGTCCAAGCTAAGAGACCGATGAAGCCCATGGTTGTCAGAATAGTGAATGGACCATTAGATGCTTGGTTGAAGGTAGTAGCCCATTGAGTGGTGCCATTTACCCAGAGAGGCTTGTACATGCTGTATACGTTTCGATACGCAGCAGGCCCAACTCCAATGAGTGCGGAGCGAGGTGAGCGAATTGCATCGAGAGCGATTGACCAACTAGCAGCCCACGAAGGTAGTTGCATTTCAGCAGGTTTGCCAGGAAGTAGCGACCATGCATGAATACCTAATCCAATAACTAAAATTGGTAAGGTAATTGCCGCAACTTTACTAACATGTTTGGTAACAACAATCTGGGTGAGTAGGCCGACAAGTATGATTGCCAAAAGTTCTGCAGCGATGAGTGAAGAGCCGGTGAGGTTGAATAGTAGAGTTGTAGGTAGCTCAGCAGCAAAAAGACTGTTGATAATGTTGGCAGGGCCGACGTTGAACAATTGAAGCGCGCTACTGAGAGTGAGTGCAGTTCCGGTAATAGCCAGGACGTTTACTACAACTTCGGTATTCTTCTTTGGAAGTACTACACCACCAATGACTGCTACTAAAGAAGTAGCAATGATGACACCGCCCATGCCGATGAGATTCTCAACAGGGTATTGGCTAGCCAAAAAGCTAGAAAGTCCTGCAGAGATCGCAAAGACCAACATAGAAATACTCAGTGGGTTGAGTAAAAACTCGAAAGCGCGTCTCTTCAGAGAAGAAAAGAGGAATAGAGCCACGAATGCGAGAGCGGCAACAAAGGAAAGATAGACTTTGGTGTCTGACACGAAAGAACTAGTGGCAGGTACCACAAGTAAAATTACAGTTGCGATGGTTCCTAGCAAAACTCCAAGAGAAACTGTCTGTAAGACGTCTTTTTTACCTTCCATATAATCACCTCTGCAAATCTGTTACGTTGCTCACTTTGTAGCACCCTCATTTAATCAAGATGTGAGGATAAAGTAAAGCGTAATTAACCATTCATTACTATAGCAAATACGACAATGACTAACTTCGTATTTTCATGTACTATTTAAGTACCCTATGTTAAAGCTCTTTTTTTACATCAATAATCACAAAAAAATGGCGAAACAGAGCGGTTTCTCCTTGTTGGAGATTATTATTGCGGTAACGATCGTGGCAATTTTGCTACTTTTGGCCATTAGCACCATGGGCAGACAGCTGTCAAAAAGTAGAGATGGACGGAGAAAAGCAGATTTGGCACGAATTAAAACCGCATTTGAGGATTATAACGGCGATCGAGGTGCCTATCCTCCCATCACTGCTCTTGATGACTGTGATGGAACCAGTTTGGCTCCTTACTTGAACATTATTCCTTGTGACCCGCTCGATAATACACCGTACATATACCGACCATACCCAGATTCAACTGACAGAACTGGAGGTTTTAGAGTCTATTCGAAGCTTGAACTTACTGAAGATCCTATCGTCACAACTTTGGGTTGTAATACAGGGGTAGGCTGCGGCTTGCCAGTTGATGATGTTACCGATGCTGCGGAATATACCTACGGAGTGTCGGAAGGGGTGCCTGTCTACTTTTCAGGTGGTGCTGGTGGTTTTGTGCCGACTACTGGAATTTGTTGTCCTGTGGGTGGCGGGGTTTGTAACTCTACAACTTTAATAGCCGGAGCATGTCCGACACATGGTGGCCCGTATATTGATGAGACAGAATGTGTAAACAACACTCCCTGTGAGTTTTAATCCCCATGATTTTTACAGATCGAACTACTATAATAGTTGAGGAATACAGATATGAAAAACAAATATGCAAAACAAAAAGGATTTACTCTAGTAGAATTATTGATTGTGATCGTTATTTTGGGTTTACTTTCAACCATTGGTATTGGAAGTTTTATTAGTTCACAAAAAAAAGGCAGAGATGCTAGGAGAAAAGCAGATCTTGAGAGCATTACTAGGGCTTTAGAACTGTATTACAACGACAACGACCAATATCCCGAGTCGAGTGGTGGTTTAATACTTGGCTGTGATGGTGCGGCTTGTGGTTGGAATCAAAGTTGGGATGATCAAAGTGGTGGCGTGACTTACATGGTGCAGTTACCCTCTGACCCAGGTAGGTATGCATATAGTTATTCAGCTCCTCTAGATGGCAGTTATTACATTCTATTCGCTCGTTTAGAAAATCTTCAGGATTCAGATGTACCACCCGGACCGAGTGGGCCAGGAGTCTACTCTGGAACAAGTTGTGGCACTGATGGTTGCAACTATATGATTACGAGTTCGAATGGTGCTACATTTATGCCATCAGTGATAGATGATTAAAGTAAAGGAAAAAGGTATGAAGCACAAAAAACAGGTAAAAAATGGTTTCACTCTCATTGAATTGCTGGTAGTAATCACTATCATTGGTGTGCTAACAGCCTTATTTATTACCAACATGGTTGGTGTTCGTGAGCGCGCCAAAGATGCTCGTAGCAAGTCAAACCTCAATGAGCTTAAGACTGCACTGAGGTTATTTTACAATGACAATCAAAACTATCCTGCAACCGGTAGCGTAGATGAACCAACTCCTGGATCAACTTTTGCAGGGCCTGGTGGAATAGTGTATATGCAGGAAGTTCCCAATTTTGATAGCTATGCACAAACCAATAGTGGTGACGGCTTTTTGGTGGGTGTCACAATGGATAACGAGGGTGATCCTGAAATTTGTGAAAGTTGGACACGATGTGGTGTGGCTGGATCTTGTGTTCAAGGTACAAATGTTGAGTACTACGTGTGTGCTAACTAATTTTTTTGTATTGAAGTGATAATCTGCTCAGGCAAATAACCTGGGCAGATTTTTTTTTGCCTGTAGGGCGCTTTTATTAGTGGTAAGTTCACTGGCGTTATCTACTATGAGTAACTAGCGGGTTGAGTTTGCAAATAACTATTGAGTATGTAAGTACTTCTAGTTAACAATCCACCAGTTAAAGTGGACGTCTTTATCGAGTATGTCATCGAAGCCAACTACAAAGTTACCTCTGATGCTATTGTCTGGTTGGTGTGATTCTTGTGAGGTGACATACATCACTCTGTTTCCAGTGCTACCAACTGGCGTGACGTAAACGAGTGAGTTGGGTCCAATCTTATCTGAGAAGATCTTAACTTCTTTGGTTCCTGTCTTGAGTATGGCTTTTCCAGAGGTCTTTTGGCTCTCTAATGTTGGGATATCTGTGATGCTCGATGCACCCAAGTCTTCAGTCCCAACTGCAATCCCGCCCGCAAATGCGGCGCGACCCTCAGCGGAGATGGTGGCAACTGGAGTACCGAGTTCATCAACGATTTCAAAACGAGACTCAACGACTTGATTTGTGTCGTTGATACCCGCAACCTGTACCTGCAGAGGATTGCCAAGCTCGGTAGACTTGAGGAGATCTGCAAATAATGTTTCTTTGACAGTGACGTCTCCGTTGGCAATGAAGTCGCCATTTACAGTGACGGTGCCTGTTTCTGTAAGTGCTAGGAGGCCGGCCATGAGTGAGAGTGTGCCCTTGCCAGCAGGTTGGATGTTGAAGGTATCTTCTGCAGAGCTGGCGTTGTAGGCAATAAAGTTCTCTCCAATGCTGGTTTTGTTACCAATAAAGAGTGTCTCGCCGATGCCCATGCTTTGAGCAATGTATGCAGCCCCATTCACCTTAAAGTAGTTGTTAACAAAGAGTGCTTCTGCCTGAAGGGTGGTGTCAGCTGTTTCAAGTTCGAGGTCTTCCAGAGTTAAGTTGAGGTCTGCTGCTGAAGATGCCTCAAAGTTGGCATCAGTCACCATATCAATAAGTGCTGGCACAGTTTCTTCACCTGTTTGAGTTTGGCCAGTGATGAGCGACATGAAGGATGGTTCTTCGAGGGCAGAGTAGATTTTTTGGTTGAGGCCATCAATGTCATTGGCATAGAGCGTACCAGATATTGTTGCGGTGCCAATTTCTGCCAAAGCAATCTTAGCATTTTGGAATTCTGCAACTTTCGACTCAAGTTGCTCAATACGTGCAGAGGTGACATCGACTGTTTCTGCAACAATAGTGCCGGAGATTGAAGCGCTGCCGGCATTGATTTGTCCGAGGGCAGTGACTGAGCCAAGCACACTTACCTCTCCAGCTATGGTTGCATCATTGGCAACTGAGAGGTCGTCGACGAGTAGTTTGCTGAGTTTGGAAGATCCTGTAGCAGTAAGGTCTTCTGTTACGAGCGAATCAGCGCTAATCTCACCAGTGAGGGGAGAGACTAATTCATTAGAATTTCTTGAACCTTGGTTGTTGATGATACTCACAATGTAGTCTTCAATTGTTTGACCACCGATAGAAATTGAATTTGCAGCTAAATTTTGTACTGTGATTGTGTTGACAATTATGGAGTTAATAGTAGAAGTAAATATGCTTGCAATTTGTTGACTAAAGTTGCTCTGCAAGGTAACAATTTGAGATTGTTGTTCTTGAACAGCTTTGATAATTAAAGGAGTAACTTTACCATAGTCAACTTGCCAAATTTGACTCGGATCATCAATGTAAGCTGTAACAGCCTCTGGATATATTTGATACAATTCTTGAGCAATAAAACCAGTGTGCACTTTGTTTGTGCTATCTGTAATAAATGAATAATCGCGAACCTTGATTTGAAGCAAATCAGACAATCCTTTACTACTTTCTATAATATTTTGTTTTAGTCTCACATCAGAAACAGAACTATATGAAGTTACGGAACTAGTAAAAGTAATCGCACCTACACTTCCGCCATCTCCATCATTAAATTGAACGAGGCTGGATGGTCCTGCAGAAGCATAATTATCTAGGCCACTCTGAATCATGATGCCCCAACGATTAGCCGAATTGCCATCGTTAAAAAATTCTGCAACATAATCACTTGCAATATTATCTACTACATTGAGAGCTGCTCCTGGAGTGGTGGAGCCTATTCCGACGTTTCCATTGGTAATTCTCATGTACTCTGTATCACTTTTTCCAAAAATAATTGGAATATTAGTGGTAGAAGGATGTCCGATGAACAATCCATTAGCTTGAGAAAAGAGCGCAGATGCTCCTGCAACATTTACTCCTGCCCATGTGCCAGAGGAAGAAGTGCCATACATTCTCATCATTACTCCTGTTGAGGCACTATTTTGAGCAGCAAATTCTGAATAGTCGGTAGTTGAAGAAGTAAATGCCATAGCTCTTGTCTCTGCGGCAGATTTTATATAAAGTTGAGAAGGAATTGTGGTCGTACCAATTCCAACATTACCTTGGAAGTAGTTTTTGGCAGTTGATCCGTATTGATATAATCCAAAGTCAGTACCCCCCTCTGCTATAAGTAGTGCTCCTGAGGCGGTTATGCCTGTAGATATGTTTGATCCTGTATTTGAGAATCGAGCACCAAATGATCCGCTCGAAATGGATGCATTTCCACCAGCCTCCACTTCACCTACAACATCAAGTTTGAGGCTGGGATTGGTTGTGCCAATACCCACGTTTCCTGAGGCAGATAGATTAAAGAAATCATCTATTTGGCCTCCGCCAGTAGTTCTTGTTCCAAAACTAAGCGTGCTTTGCAGAGGATTAGTAAGATTCGATTTCATGTATGACCAAAACATCGCATAGCCACTTGAAGAACTAAGAGCGTTCCACGAATTTCCATACCATTGTAAAGTTGGTGAATTTTGACCAACAGTAGAAGTAGCAGCGGTTAGATTTGTGAGTGACAGTCCTGAATTATAATCGATTGCTTGTCCAACACTATTATTACTTAACTCTAATTTAGTTGTTGGAGATGTGGTTCCAAGACCAACTCTTTCATTTGAAGTATCAACTGTCATTATTGCCGTACTACCTGCCGCATTTTGGAATTGAATCCCATTTCCTGGTACGTCTGTACCTGGTCGCAGAGCTAAAGTACTCCCAGCTGAAAATAACAGCGGTGCTCTAAGTGATGTGCCAAAGTATCCCGTTCTCCATGTTACTGAAGATGAGCCAATGTCTGAGGTATTTGCTGTTTGTGCTCCAATATCGCCACTAACTTGGAGTTTGAAATTGGTGGGCGCAGTAGTCCCAATTCCCACATTGCCAGCAGTGGGTTGAAGTAGCAGATAACTAGTAGTACGAGTAGCATTGCTAGTTCCTTGAAGGGTGAGATTGCCATTTGCAACATCAGAACCGTTAATCGTAGCATTGTCTGCAGTAAAGGTTAGAGAAGTAGCACCACCCCAGTTAACAGAAGCAGCAGTTGTGAGTGTGGCAAGTGAAGATGCAGTAAGAGTAGAAGTACCAGAAAGGGTGGTGGTGGTATTAGTAAGAGTAGTAGTAGCACCTAGATTAATTCTAGTTGTAGCACCACTGTCTAAAATATCATTGCCTGTAATCTGGAAATCATCGGCAACTACTGTTTTAGTACCAGTGTTATCAATGGTAAGATTTCCACTAGCATCGACAGTAAATCGACTATCTACAGTGCCATCTGTATGAGTAAGACGAAGCTGTTCGGTAGTTGAGAGTACTTCTAATTTGGAATCTGGAGTTGTATCATTAACACCCACATTTCCACCATCTAATACTGAAAATATTTCTAGAGTATCATCAAAAAGGTTGAGAATGTCTTCTGCGCCGGCGTTTCGTACATCGAGTCTTGCGCCTGCTGCGGTGGTGCCAATACCTACGTTACTTGCAAACAGTCCTGCCGTGCCTGCTGCTGCTGGATCAATGTAGTAATTTTCATTACTAATGTCTCCAAAACGCTCTGCAAAAGCATACCCAGAACTAGATATTCTAAAGCGGGTTACTCCGGCAGCACTTGCAGCTAAAATGTCTTGATCACCGGTTTCATTTAGGATTACAAGTGCTTTTCCAACAGCGGCGCCCGTGACATTAAGTAGACCGAGTGGAGCGGTCGTTCCAATTCCCACATTCCCCCCAGTAAATAAAGCGGAGTAGGTAGCGTTGGAGAAGGTGGAGGTACCGGTGAAGGTGTTGGCAGAAGTGCCAGATTGGGTGTACGCACCATCAGTGGTAATACCAGAAACTCCGGTGAATACACCAGTTGTAGAGACATCCCAGTCACTGGTATTGATATACATTGTGTCTCCACCATCACCCAAAGTAACAGCACCACCTGGAGTAAGGGTAAATGCACCAGTAGAAGTAAGGGTAGTAGAAGCACCATCAAGAGCGATATTGGTATCAGCAATAGAGACATCTCCGTTAAAGTCAGCAGTAGTACTCCATGAGTGAGTGCCAGTCCAGGAGAAGTTATAAGCTTGGTTAACAGCAACATCATCGGCATTCACAGTAATGCCATTACCAACACCAATGGTAAAGGTAACATCACTATCTGCACCAACTAGGACATTGTCAGCACCACCAGTTAAACCAGCACCTGCAACTGCATCGCCAAGAAGTCTAATGCTAAAGTCCATGTTTTCATCACCGTCATCACCGTTTGCAAGGTTAGTAAGAATGTTACTGTCAGAAGAAGTGAATCGTAAGGTATTACCATTTACAATAGAGTAGGTATCAGTATCATCATCTGCAATAGTCCAAGAGTTATACCCAATACTGCTGACATCAATCCAATCAACACCGGTTGCTGTAGAAGACAAAATTTGTCCATTAGTACCAACAGAGCCATTGATATCTGTAAGAGTGCTGTTCAATTCAACATCCCCATCTAAATCAACTGCACCTGTAAAGTGGCCGGTGCCGGCTACGTCTAGTTGATACGTTGGATTGTTAGTACCAACGCCGAGTTCTCCAAGCACCCAGTTGTTAATAGAAGTGCTATTAGAGAACTGAACATTAGTGGCACTATTTTTACTGAGCGTAATATAATTACCTTGAATAGCTGTGTAGCTATTTGTATCTGTATTGTCGTAGATGAAAAATGCGTTATTTATCGATGGCGTATTCCAATATGTCAAGCCATTAGTAGGTTGAATTGTTAAATTACCAGTACTGCCAACAGTGAAGCTGGCTTTGTACGTGGCATCATAGCTGAGTCGTAATTGCTCGGTTGTTGCAAGGGATTGTAATTTTGCCCCTGGAGTTGAAGTGCCTATTCCAACTGAGCCAGCACTCGTATCAACATACAACTGATTAGTATTTACTGCAAAATCACCAGTGGTTGCTAAGGTAACATTAAGATTTTGACCAGACAAAGGTTGGAGGGTAATGCCACCAGACGTAACAGAAGAAATAGTATTACCATCAAGCTTAAGATAATCAAGAGTAAAAGAACCATCATCAGCAAAAGTAGCAAACGGAGTACCGTTATCTTGAATCACAAAATCGCCGGTACTGTTTAAATTGTGTGTGTAATTATATGTACCAAAGGCAACAGTGGTTGAAGCATCTAACGTCATGGCGTCAACAAAATCAGTGAAGTCTAGAGAGTCGTCGGTGATAGAAGTTGATCCTAACGTAGTCCAGGTTGGCGCAACTCCGACGCCAGAAGAGGTGAGAACTTGACCAGATGTTCCGACGGTGTTGTTGCCATCTGTGAGAGTACTATTGAGTTCTAGATCTGCATCAAAATCGACTGCACCTGTAAATCTACCAGTACCTGCTACGTCTAGTTTGTAAACAGGGACAGTAGAACCGATTCCAAGATTGCCATCGGGATTAAGTCTCATCCTTTCTAATAATCCATCGTCACTTAAATCTTTTGTCCAGAATGCTAAAAAGCCATCCCCAGTGCTTGATGATTCATCCCAACTTCGAATTCTAGTTACTTCGTTTGCGCTGTAACCAATAAATGACAAATCCATATTGAGCGGTGAACCTGTTGATCCTGCTGCACCATTGGTAGAAATTGCGATTGTGCTACCTGCAGAGTTTCCAACAATGAGTTGTTTTGAGGCGTTTGTGGTGCCAATACCAAGGTTGCCAGTACTGTCCAGTCTCATTTTCTCGGTATTTGATCCACCAGCTGAGTTTGCTGTAGAAAATGCTAAGTATCCAGCTGCGTTGCCAGCTGTTCCATTTTCCTTTCGACCTGAAATTCCTGCGAATGAAGTAGTCGTCGATCCATTGAAAATCCCTCCAAGACTGATTGATCCACCGAGGTCAGCTCCAACAGCGTTTGATGTAGTTATATGTAAGTTTCCTGGTGTAGACGCCAGATTTTTATTTACATCGGAGATGTGAGTTTTGCTTAATGGAGCAGTTGTGCCAATCCCAACATTTCCTGCTCCTGCATTGAGCAATAAACTTGTTCCATTACCAGAGATGTATGAATAAGTGCCAGAGCTGCCATTAATGCGAATTCCACCAGCACCAGAAGCACCTTGAGTGGCATCATAGCCAACAATATTTTGTGTGAGCGCAACTCGAGATGAACTTCCGTACCCAATATCAAACACACCGCCAATTGCCTTGGTAAAGGAAGTATCGGTGCCTCTTACATCGAGTTGTCCTGCAGGAGCGCTTGTGCCGATACCTACGTTGCCAGTCGCAATGTTTTGTGTAAGAGGGTTATAAAAAGCAGTTGGAGCGGCAGCAGTTCCTGTTGCAGAAGTAGCAGTAAAAGTATCAGTAGTGAGTCCTACCGATTCGATACGCACATTTGCAGTTCCCGTTGTCGCTCCAGATGTGCGTCGCAGTCGAAGTGATGCTACCCCGTTATTAACGTTAATATCAACATGGAAGTCGTTGCTCGAATAAGCCCCGCCATCCGATGCAGGCAGTAGAATTTTCCATGCGCCAGCAGTGTTGTTGTAATTAACTGGGACTACGTATTGTTTGGCAACAGAAAAGCCAGCACTTGAGACTGTGACAGAAACTCTATAATTATGTGCGTTTGCGCCTGTGTCGAAATTCCCAATTTCAACATAGTCGTTTACTGTTGTTGGCACAGTTCTAGTTAGCTCAACTGACAGAGGAGATCCAGCACCACCATAATAATAGCCAGTGGTGGCATTAATATTTCCGGCAACGTCGAGTTTGAATGCGGGAGTAATGGAGCCGATGCCAAAATTTCCAGAAGAATTAAATCTGGCAAATTCCGAAAGCGTTTGGGCTGTCACTGCGGTGCTTATTAAACTAGCAGCGTTCGCATCTGATTTTCCAAAAATAAGTGGTTCATTTTGTGCAGCAGCTAACATTGCGTTTTGTCCACCTTTTTTAATTAGCGCAAGTTGAGCTTGGCCGCTTGCTCCAGAAGCAAATGAAACAGTATTTTCTGAATTCGAAAATACTCCTCCAACTACTTCGACTTTTGTACTCGGAGTAATGGTTCCAATTCCCACATTACCAGCACTAGTTACATTTAATGTTGTAGCATCTGTAATACCACCAGCTCTAAGAGCTAAGTTGCTGCCTCCAGCAGTAAATGTTCCTACCGTAGTAGCAGAAGAAGTTGCTGCAATTGGTTCTGCTAGAGTAGGAGATAAAACACCAGCAACCTTACTCCAGTAATTAGTACCCAAGCTAGAAACTGCTGTCCAGCTGAGTCCGCCCGAGCCATTATTAACTAAAGCTGTACTAGCTGCGCCTTGGCTAGCTGGCCAGGTATATGCAACATTATTTATTTTGGTTAAGTCTCCAGTAGAAGAAATACGGAATTGAGAAGATGAGCCAACGTCGAGCAGGCCGTCAGGAGTAGTGGTGCCGATGCCGACATTGCCAGAGTTAGAAATAATCATTCTTTCAGTTGCAGAACCAACTGCTGCACCTGTGAAAAATTTAATGAAGCTATTGCCTGTTAATCCAAGGCCGAAGCTTCCGGGACCATCTGCACCACCAAATATGCCAGAGTGTCCAGCACCTGCTGAAGTATTGTCTTTAAATTCAATTGTGTGGTATTCACCAACTGAGTGACTTGCGTCAGTGATTAGTATCTCTTGGTGAAAGCCTGCAGTTTGACCACCAGCTTTATCGAGGTGTAAGGATGCTATGGGTGTTGCGATGCCCACACCCACATTCCCCCCAGTAAATAAAGCGGAGTAGGTAGCGTTGGAGAAGGTGGAGGTACCGGTGAAGGTGTTGGCAGAAGTGCCAGATTGGGTGTACGCACCATCAGTGGTAATACCAGAAACTCCGGTGAATACACCAGTTGTAGAGACATCCCAGTCACTGGTATTGATATACATTGTGTCTCCACCATCACCCAAAGTAACAGCACCACCTGGAGTAAGGGTAAATGCACCAGTAGAAGTAAGGGTAGTAGAAGCACCATCAAGAGCGATATTGGTATCAGCAATAGAGACATCTCCGTTAAAGTCAGCAGTAGTACTCCATGAGTGAGTGCCAGTCCAGGAGAAGTTATAAGCTTGGTTAACAGCAACATCATCGGCATTCACAGTAATGCCATTACCAACACCAATGGTAAAGGTAACATCACTATCTGCACCAACTAGGACATTGTCAGCACCACCAGTTAAACCAGCACCTGCAACTGCATCGCCAAGAAGTCTAATGCTAAAGTCCATGTTTTCATCACCGTCATCACCGTTTGCAAGGTTAGTAAGAATGTTACTGTCAGAAGAAGTGAATCGTAAGGTATTACCATTTACAATAGAGTAGGTATCAGTATCATCATCTGCAATAGTCCAAGAGTTATACCCAATACTGCTGACATCAATCCAATCAACACCGGTTGCTGTAGAAGACAAAATTTGTCCATTAGTACCAACAGAGCCATTGATATCTGTAAGAGTGCTGTTCAATTCAACATCCCCATCTAAATCAACTGCACCTGTAAAGTGGCCGGTGCCGGCTACGTCGAGCGTGTAGTTAGGAGTAGCAGAGCCAATACCCACGTTGCCATTTGAGATAATTCTGAGCGCTTCATCTGATGTTCCGTATCCCCCCGTATAAAATCTAATATCGCCACTCGCATGTGATGAAACAACATCTATACCACTTGGCGGTTGGCTAAAGTCTGAGATGAGAGACATTCTGCCCGCAAAATGACTAATGGGACTATAGTTGTCTGAAAATAGCGTAATACCACCAGCAGCTGTTGAATTTTCTATTCCAAATATTGAAGTAGCATTTGTGCCAGCACTAAGATTTCTTACTCTAAAGCCAAGAGTGCTATTGATGGATTTATCAATATCAAGACTATATTCGGGTGTGTTAGTCCCAATTCCGATATTACCGTCTGTACCTTGAATGAAAAAGGCATTGGCATCTGTGTCCGATTCGATTCTAAAATCAGCGTCATTTCCTTGTTCGTTAAAGACAGCATTTCCATTAGAGAAAAGCTGAATATCTGCGGAAGCTGTAGAAGTACCACCTAGAACTAAATCAACAACACTTGCATATTCATTTTTTGGATGAAGGACGTTGAGAGTGTTTGTAAAGTACCCAGCACCAGTGATGCTTGCAGGGTCTGTCCAGGCATTTACTCCTCCTCCAGAGGAAGTGAGGAAGAAGCCAGTTGTTCCGGCGTTGCCACCAGCACGGATGGCTCCAGTTAGATTTATGTCGCCAGATACGTCGAGTTTGTAGTTAGCAGTGGTAGTGCCGATACCAAGGCTTCCGGACATGTAGTTTGAGGTTTCACCTGCAAGATACAGACCATAGTCTGCAGCACCGGACAAATTGATTCCTCTAGAAGTTCCAGAGCCAGAGTTCGGAATCACCAAATTTACACCAGTTATGTTTTGGTTGCTTGCAGTAACATTTGTGGAAAGATCAATGTTTGCTCCAACCAGACTTCCAGAGAGTGTAGTGCTGTTATGGAACTGCATGCTGAGCACTGATCCAGAAGTAAATCCGTTTCCAAGTGAAGCCAACATTGAACCAGTTTGAATTGGCGCATTGGCAACATTATTTCCAGCAATTGTGTAGGTGGCATAGTCTGAGCTATCATTTTCATAGGCAACTTCGAGTTTGATTTGTCCGTTTGCATTGTTGTTTACGGCGCCCACTGGTGAAGCATCATTAAAGACACTCCAAGATGAGCCAGTAACTATAATATCGCTACCTGCGGCGGTTGCATCATTTAGGGCTAAGTTACAATTAGAATTGTTAGCACAGCTGGATTTGAGATGAGAGATGTGAGCTTCGAGGTCACCGGTGCCGCCATTATTGCGAAGGAGGTAGTTTGCAGCAGAGCCACCTGCATTTGGATTGCGACCATAAATGAAAGTGTTGTAAATTCTAAAAT